>JAPKZO010000040.1:0-300000 GCA_026393755.1 Acidobacteriota bacterium | reverse complement strand
TCGAAGGACTGGGCCAGCGGAACGAACCCGCGATTGTGGGAATGGCAGAAGCAATGACCCTGCAGGGGACTATTGGCCGGGCCGCGATTGAGGCACGATCGCGCCATCTGGCCCAGCTCCTGTTGACCGAGCTGCGCCGCACCGACGGCGTGAAGGTGTGGACGTCAGCCGATCCGTCGCACTCTGCCGCCATCGTCACGTTCCAGCCTGGCCGCCTCGATCCCGCGAAGCTGGCGGCGGCTCTTTACCAACAGGAACGCATCGCCTGTTCCGCGCGCTCGGGGGCGGATAGGCCCGGCCTGCGCCTGTCGCCTCACTTCTACAACTCCGTGGCCGAAATGGAACGGACGATCGCGGCGATCCGCAAGTACATCGCAGCGGGTGTGTAGGGAAAGAAACAAGGAGCAAGGAACCCATGAGAAGCGTCCGTCGTCGCGGGCTAGCGGTCACGGGCTGGAGCGTCGTCGGGTTGATGCTGAGCGTCGGCGTGGCGGCGGCGCTGCCGACCAGAGGCGGCAGCCTCGTGGCGACGATGCGGAGCGAGCCGCGCAGCTTCAATCCGCACGCGAGCCGCGACTTCGCCAGCAGCCTGGTCACGCAGTTGATCAACGCGAGACTCGTCCGGATCAATCGCGCGACTCAGCAGCTCGAGCCGTGGCTGGCAGAGCAGTTCGCGTGTTCGGTCGACGGCCTGACGTGCACGCTGAACCTGCGACGCGGCGTGCAATTCTCGGATGGGGCCAGATTCACGTCGGCCGACGTGCTGTTCTCGGTCCAGGCGTTGTACGACGAGCGGACCGGAAGCACGCTCGCCGACGCGATGCTCGTCGGCGGGAAGCCGCTCGCGGTCACCGCCCCAGACAGCAACACCGTCGTCATCAAGTTCCCGACCGCATTTGGACCCGGGCTGCGGCTGCTCGACATGCTGCCCATCCTTCCGAAGCACAAGCTCGAAGGCGCACTCAAGTCGGGATCACTCGGCAAGGCGTGGGGAGCAAGCGTCGCGCCTGGCGAACTGGTTGGGCTGGGCCCGTTTGTGCTGCAGGAGTACAGAGCGGGGGAGCGGCTCGTGTTTGCGCGCAACCCGCGCTACTGGCGGAAGGACGCGGCCGGCACGCCCCTGCCATATCTGGATCGGCTGACGATCGAGATCACGCCAGATCAGAACACCGAGCTGCTGCGCGTGCAGTCCGGGCAGGCGGACCTGACGCAAAGCGAGATCCGGCCCGACGACTACGCCGTGCTCAAGCGGGAGGCGACGGCAGGGAAGGTGCGCCTGGTTGACGCCGGCCTGTCGTTTGACGCCGACGCGTTCTGGTTCAACCTCAAGGCCGAGGCGAAGGCCAAGGATCCGCGCCGCGCGTGGATGCAGAGTGTCGAGTTCCGGAAAGCCGTGTCGCTGGCGGTCGATCGCAAGGCATTCGCAAACGCCGTATTCCTCGGGGCCGCCGAGCCGACGTGGGGCCCGGTGTCGCCGTCGAACAAGACGTGGTACCCGCCGACGTCATCCAACACGATCGATCGCCATCCGTACGATCCGGCAGAGGCGAGGGCCGGGCTGGCACGTATGGGTCTGCGCGATACCAATCGGGACGGGATGCTCGAAAGCGGCTTGGGCGCGGCGGTGCGGTTCACACTCGTGACGCAGAAGGGGAACACCGCGCTTGAGAAGGGGGCCGCCTTTATCCGCGACGACCTGAAGAAGGTCGGCATCGCCGTTGACGTGGTGCCGCTGGAGGTAGGCGCCCTGGTCGATCGGATGACGAAGGGCGACTATGATGCGATCTACTTCCGTTTTCTTACCAGCGACTCCGATCCGGCGATGAACCTCGATTTCTGGCTCAGCTCAGGCGGCGCGCACGTCTGGAACATGGAGCAGCCAAAGGCATCGACACCATGGGAGGCCCAGCTCGATGGGCTGATTCTCAAGATGGCGGCGGAACGGAACCTGGTCGTGCGGCAGCGGCTGTTCTACCAGGCGCAGAAGATTCTCTCGGACAACCTGCCGGTGATCTACTTTGCGGTGGCGCGGCTATACGTGGCCACGAGCACGCGCGTGGTCGGCGCGGTCGCGGCGCCATTGCGTCCTTCAATCCTGTGGAACGCGGATGCGATCGGGGTGGTGCGCTAGCGCGTCCCACATTTCCCCTACCATCCAGGCATCCGCCCGACGATAATGGGCCTGCCCAATGCGACCCCCTTCCGGTGGCTGGTCACCAGTCTATAAAGGAGTGCCTATGCGTCGGCGGTTCCCGTGGCGTACTTTCGCCCTGTTCGTCTGTGTCATCGCAGTGGTGGGTATCGTGGTCTCGGCGCAGGCGCCCTCCACGAACAAGCGCCCGCTGACGTATGACGTCGTGGACTACTGGAAGTCGATCCCCAGCAGTAAGTTATCCAACGACGGCAAGTGGCTTGCGTACTCGGTGACGTCGCAGGCCGAAGATGGCGAGCTCGTCGTTAGGAATCTCGCGACCGGGCAGGAATTCCGCCATCCGCGCGGCACGGGAGCGACGTTTACCGAGGACGGCAGATTCCTGATCTTCAGCATCGCGCAGACGAAGACCGAAGAAGAGAAGGAGCGGGTCGCGACCGAGGCCGCTGGGGCGACAGGCACCGGCGGCGAACAGACGGCCGGTGCTGGCCGCGGGACGAGTGGCCGACAGGCAGGCGGCGGCCAGGCGGCGGCAGCAGCAACGGCTGTGCAGACGACGGGCGGCGGTCAGACAGCTGCGGCGGGCCAGACGACCGGTCGCGCTGGAAGGAGCGGCCGCGGCGGGACAGGCGGCGGCCAGACCGCACGCAATGAGCCGCGGACCGGCATGGGCGTGATGACGCTCGCCGATGGCAAGGTCACGACGGTTGAGAAGGTGGGCAGCTTCCGCGTGCCCGACGAGTCGTCTTCGTGGCTTGCGTACTACAAGGGCACGGGTGGAGCGGGCGGCGGCGGCGGTCGCGGCGGCGGCCGTGGCGGGCGGGGAGCCGGCGCGGCGCCTGCCCCGGCGGCCGGGGGACGCGGCGGCACCGCGGCGCAGACCACCGCAACGGGTGAAAGACGGAAAGACCCGGGGTCCGACCTGATCCTGCGCAATCTTGCGACGGGCGAGGAAAAGACGATTCCTGAAGTGAGCGAGTACCTGTTCGACACGAAAGGCATCTGGCTGGCGTACGCCACATCTTCCACCGACGCGGCCAAGGACGGAGCGTTTCTCCGCCATCTGAGCGACGGCACCATCAAGACGCTGCTCAGCGGCCAAGGGCATTACAAGAGCCTGTCGTTTGACGAGGCCGGCCAGCAGGTCGTGTTCTTGAGCGATGCGTTTGAGTACGACAAACCGGTGTCGCCGTACCGGCTGTATTACTGGAAGGCGGCTGACGCGACGCCGACCAAGGCTGGCGCCGCCGCCAAGCCCGCAACGGTAGTGGCGAAACCCGCGGCTCCAGCCATGCCTGCACCAGAGGCCGCGAAGCCGGCCGTGCCTGCTGTCGCAGCCAAACCTGCACCAGAGGCCGCGAAGCCGGCGGTGCCTGCTGCGGCGGGAGAAGCTGCCAAGCCCGCGGCTGGTGGGCAGGCCGCGACGGGGGCAGCGGCCGAGCAAGCGGCCCCGGCCAAGCCCGTTCACGTGCCGCCCACCGGTGACGCGATCGAGCTCGTATCTGGCGTGACGACCGGGATGCCCAAGGGCATGGTGGTCGCCGACTTTGCACCGCGCTTCTCGCGCGATGGCGCCAGGATCTTCCTGGCGACGGGCAATCCACCCGCTGCGCCAGCCGATCCGGACAATAAGCCTCCGGCGCTGATCCAGGTTGATCTGTGGTCTTCGAAGGACCCGATCATCCAGCCGATGCAGAAGGTGCGCGCCGAACAGGAACGATCGCGCAACTACCGCGCCGTGGTTCATCTGGCGGACAAGAAGTTCGTGCAGTTGGCGACGCCGGAATTGCCCACGGTCAATCAGGGAGATGACGCGGTGCGAGCGATTGGCACATCCGATCTGCCGTACCGGATGGAGATCTCGTGGGATCAGGCCTACAACGATGTGTATCTGGTTGACCTGAAGACCGGCGCACCCAAGCAGGTGCTCGAGCACTGGGGCGGATCCGGCACCGCGATGTCTCCCGGCGGCAAGTATGTCATCTACTTCGACGAGCGTGCCGGCCACTGGTGGACGTATCGGATTGCCGATGGCGCGCGAATCAACCTCACCGAGAAGCTGAAGGTGCGCTTCCAGCAGGACCCTACGACGCCTGATCTTCCGGGACCGTACGGCGTGGGAGGCTGGACCGCCAACGATCAGTCGGTGCTGCTCTACGACGAGTTCGACATCTGGGAGATCAAGCCGGATGGGAGCGGCGCGCGGATGATCACCAACGGCGAGGGCCGCAAGCAGGATCTTGTCTTCCGGTACCGCTCGCTCGATCCTGAGGAACGTGTTGTGCCTGCGGCCAAACCCATGCTGCTCTCAGCGACCAATGACCGAACCAAGGCGATGGGTTTCTACCGCATGGCCCCGGTCGACCCGCCGCCGCCCGAGAAGGCCGGGACGCCGGTCAAGGCTTCCGGCGCGGCCTCCAGGATCACCAAGGCCGAGCCGACCGCCTCACTGGTTCTGTTCTTTGCAGCGCCTGAGAAGATCACGATGTTGGACAAGGCGATTGGCGCCCTCGCCAAGGCCTCGAAGGGCGAGACCATCGTGTTCACGCTCTCGCGCTTCGAGGAGTTCCCGGATCTGTGGACGAGCAGCGACATCAACTTCCGCGATATGAAGAAGATCTCGAACGCCAACCCGCAGCAGTCGGAGTTTGTCTGGGGCCGATCGGAGCTCGTCGATTACATCAACGCGGACGGCAAGCGTCTGCGGGCGATCCTCACCAAGCCGGACAACTTCGATCCGGCGAAGAAGTACCCGCTGATGGTCTACATCTACGAGGGGCTGACGCAGAACCTGCACAGCTACGCGGCACCAGGCGTGCGCCACACCATCAACGTCGCGCGGTATGTCAGCAACGGCTACGTGATTCTCCAGCCGGACATCGTCTACGACACTGGCTTCCCCGGTGAGAGCGCGGAGAAGTGCGTCATTCCCGCGGTGAACACCGTCGTGGCGATGGGCTACATCGATCCGAAGCGCATCGGCATCGAGGGCCACTCATGGGGCGGCTATCAGATCACGCATCTGATCACCCGGACCGACATGTTTGCGGCGGTCGAGGCCGGAGCGTCCGTGTCGAACATGATCAGCGCCTACGGCGGCATCCGGTGGGGCACGGGCATGGTGCGCGAGTTCCAGTACGAGAAGACGCAGAGCCGCATCGGGGCCGCGCCGTGGGATGCGCCGCTTCTCTACATCGAGAACTCGCCGATCTTCTGGGTCAAGAAGATCAAGACGCCGTACCTCACGATCCACAACGACGCCGACGATGCGGTGCCGTGGTACCAGGGGATTGAGTTCAATACCGCCATGCGGAGGCTGGGCAAGGAGGCCTACATGTTCACCTACAACGGCGAACCGCACGGCCTGACCAACCGCGACAACATGAAGCACTTCACGGTGCACATGGACGAGTTCTTCGACCACTACCTGCTGGGCAAGCCGCGGCCGGAGTGGATGGACAAGGGCGTCAGCTTCCTCGACAAAGGCAAACGCGACGTGCTGCCGATGTTCAAGAAGAAGGGAGCGGAGAAAGCCGTGGCGAAGTAGGGCGACAGGAGACACCGATGAAAGAATTCGTCGCGTTCCTCAAGCAGTACGGCGTAATCGGTCTGGCGATCGCGGTCATCATCGGCGGCAAGGCCAATGCCATGGTGACCACGGTCGTGGACGGCATCCTGATGCCGATCATCACGTTCTTCGTGCCGGGCGGCGCCTGGCGCACGGCCACGTTCGACCTGGGACCGATCCGCTTTCTGATCGGCCCCGTGATCGGCGCGGGCATCGACTTCCTGATTGTCGCGTGGCTGGTGTTCTACTTCTCGAAGAAGATTCTGAAAGAAGAGAAGGTCACAAAGAAGTAGGAGGTGCGTATGCGGCGGTGGCTTCGGGCTGGTCTGGCGATCGTGGTCTGCGTTGGCGTCGCTCCCGTCCTCATGTCGCATGCGCAACAGAAACCGACTGCGGGGCGTGCGCTCACCATTGAGGACTACTACCGCATCCAGACCGTCGGCAGCCCGTCGCTGGCCCCCGCCGGCAAGTGGGTGAGCTACTCGGTGTCCACGCGCATCGAGGACGACAACAGCACGCGCAGCGAGACGTGGGTGGTGCCGACCGATGGCTCGGCTCCGCCACGGCGCCTCCTGCACTACGGCCGCGACATAGCCAGCGTGCGATGGACCGATGACGATCGTCTGGCCTATGCGGCAGACCGGCAGGAATGGACCGTGGATCCGCAGACTCCGGACGTGCCGCCCATCAAAGTGGCGCCGTCGCGACCTGCCCGGGGCAGCAGCGGGCGCGGCGGGCGGGGTGGCGCGGCAGGTGCAGGCGACGGCCAGCAGGCCGCGAGCGTCCCGAGTCCTGATGGCAGGTGGCTCGCTTCGCTGCTCGATGCGCCGCTGGCGAAACGCGAAGCGGCCGTGTCGACCGAATTCGAGCGTCGTCACGAGGAGCGGTTCAAGGGCGTCACTTTCGACTGGAAGGACTTCCAGCGAGATGGCCAGCCGTTCCCCGCTCCGAATCTGCGCGCGCGGCCCGCGGCGCACATCGTGGTTGCGCCGGCGGCCGGAGGCGACGAGAAGACACTCACGACGCTCGACGTCAGACCGTCCGGTCTTGCCTGGCATCCAGACGGCACACGGCTCGTGTTCCTGGCCGATTCGGACTGGCGGGACGAGCTGAAGTACGAGAGTCCCGATCTCTGGACCGTGACCGTGGACGGCGCGGTCACGCGGCTCACAGACGACGGGTTCGTGTACAGCGACCCGAAGTACTCGCCCGACGGCACCTACCTGTCGTACGTGCGCGACCCCGGGACCGATCTGATCATCAAGCAGAAGCTGAATCACGGCGGGCCGAGCGACCTGTACGTGCGACCGTCGTCAGGCGGAGATCCGATCAATCTGACGGCGAACTGGGACCTCGAGCCGGGGGCCACGCGCTGGTCACCTGACAGCCGGTTCATCTACTTCACGGCCGCGATCGGCGGAGAGAATCACCTGTTCCGCGTGTCCGTGCCAGCGGGCCGCGTCGAGCAGGTGACGAAAGGCCCGCGCCGGATCGGGGGCCTGACGTTCGACAAGGCGATGACCAGGATCGCCTACACGGTTGGCGTACACGAGGCGCCGCTAGAAGTCTACGTCGCGAACATCGATGGCACCGGCGAACGTCGCCTGACGGATGTTCACAAGGCGATCGTCGCAGAAATCGCGCTCAGCCGCGCCGAACGGTTGCGCTGGCCGAGCGCTGACGGGACGGAAATCGAAGGCTGGCTGATGTTCCCGTATGGCTACGATCCGAAGAAGGGGCCCTATCCGTTGATTGTGGTGAGCCATGGCGGGCCCCATGCGGCCACCGGGTACAACTTCGACTTCAAGCATCAGTACTTCGCGGCGAACGGCTACTTCGTGTTCGACACGAACTTCCGCAGTTCGACGGGGTACGGAGAAGCCTTCAAGTGGGCGACGTGGGGTGCCTGGGGCGACAAGGACGGGCAGGACGTCGTCTCGGGGATTGACTACGTGCTGGCGCATTATCCAGTCGACCGGAAGCGAGTCGGCCATACCGGTCATTCGTACGGCGGCTTCATGACGAACTGGCTGATCACGCAATATCCCGATCGCTTTGCGGCCGCGATCACCGGAGCGGGCATCACCAACTGGGTCAGCGACTATGGTACGGCGGACATCTACCGCACCAAGGAGACCGAGTTCTTCGGCACGCCGTGGGATCCGGCCGCCCGGGACCGGATGATCAAGCAGTCGCCGCTGACGTACGCCGGCGCCGTGAAGACGCCGACGTTGTTCATCCACGGCGAGGTCGACCAGCGCGTGCCGTACGAAGAAGGCGAGCAGATGTATTTTGCGCTGAGACGGCAGGGCGTGCCGGCCAGGATGATCCAGTACGCGGGGCAGCCGCACGGGATCAGCGGCCACTGGAACAACGTCCACCGCATGCTCAACGAGTTGAAGTGGTGGCAGACGTATCTCAAGTGAGGGAACCGGTGTGGTGAGAGAAAACCACGCCGGGAGCAATTCGCTACTTCCACCGGAACGCCCGCAACGCGATGGCAAATGACACCATCGTCCAGGCGCCGAGCGTCAGCAGTTCGCCCGCGATCGCAGGAACCGACGCGCCATCGAGCATGACCGCCCGGAATGCGTCGTTGAGCGCGGTCAGCGGCAGCGCATGAATCAGCGGCTGCGTCGCCGCCGGGAAATTCGCCGAGGAGAAGAAGACTCCCGAGAGCACCCACATCGGCAGCATCACCGCATTCATCCAGCCCGACACCGCCTCGATGGTCCGTGCCCGGCTGGCGACGAGCAGGCCGATTCCACCGAATGCGAGTGCGCCCAGCACGGCCACCGCCGCGAGCAGGAGCAGCGACCCGCGCGTCGATACCGAGAACATCAGCCACGCGAAGACGAGCAGAGCGCCGACCTCGACGCCGAGAAACACCATGCGCGCCAGGATGTGCGCCAGCAGATAGTGCGATCGCGACATCGGTGTGGCGGCGAGGCGTTTGAGCAGATTCTTGCTTCGCGCCCAGACAATCGCGAACCCGATGCCCCACAGGCCGGTGCCCATGATGTTCATCCCGAGCAGGCCCGGGATGAGCCAGTCGATGTAGCGCGCGCCCACGACCTGCAGCGGCTGCTCGGCGGCGGTGAAACGATCGGGGCGGCCGGCGAGCCGCTGCAGCGCGGCATCGACCGCCAATCGCGCCAGACGGCTCTCGGGCCTGCTGGGATCGAAGCGATAGGTCGGCGGAGTACCGGGCAGGACGACGACCTGGACGTTGCCGTCGCGCAGCGCCCGATCGGCCTGTTCGGGCGTCACGACCCGCGCGTGAATGCCGGGCGACGTGCTGAGCGCCGCCACCATTTCGGCGCCGCCTCGGCCAGCCATCACTCCCGCGTACACCGGTTCGTCGCTCTTCGCGCGGAACGCAATCCCGAGCGCGAACGCCAGCACGATAGGGAAGATGACCACCCAGAACACGGCTTCGGGTTCGCGGACAAACTCCCGCACGCGCATCAGGATCAGCTCGATGAGCGGGTGGTGCGTGGGGCGGCGGCTACTCATCGCGCAGGTGCCGTCCGGTGTGAGCGACAAACACGTCTTCGAGCGAGGCGTGATGGGTGGCGAATCGCGAGAGGGTCCGGCGCTCGCGCTCCAGTTCGGCCAGCAGCGCCGGCACTGACGTGTGCAGTTCCCTCACGCGCAGGCTGGTCGATCCGCCGAGGCGGCGGACGTCTCGCACGCCAGGCAGCAGCTGCAGCGTGGCGTCGGCGAGCAAGGCGCCGTCTTCCAGCTCGAATTCGATGACATGCTCGGCGCCAAGCGTTGCGATCAGCTCGCGAGGGGTGCCCAGCGCGATCAACCGTCCCTGATCGACAATACCCACCCGATCGCAGAGCGTCTCGGCCTCATCCATATAGTGCGTCGTCAAGACGATGGTGCCACCGCGCCGGCGAAACTCGCCGAGCAGCGACCAGAGCTGGCGCCGCGACTGCGGGTCGAGCCCGGTGGTGGGCTCGTCGAGAAAGAGCAGGTCGGGTTCGTTGACCAGGGCGCATGCGACGGCCAGACGCTGCTTCTGGCCGCCGGACAGCTTGCTCACCCAACTGCCGCGTTTCGACTCCAGTTCCACCATCGCCAGCACGTCATCGACTGACGGCCCGCGCCGGTAGAACGAGCGGAACAGGCGCACCACCTCCTCGACGGTGAGCTTGTCGCTGAAGTGCGTGTCCTGCAACTGGATGCCGAGGCGCTGGCGCAGTGCCTGGTCGTCGACGCCCCAGCGAAGCCCCAGTATCTCGACCTCGCCGGCATCCGGCTTGAGCAGGCCCTCGAGGATCTCGATAGTCGTCGTCTTGCCGGCGCCGTTGGGCCCGAGCAGCCCGAAGCACTCACCGGTCCGCACGTCGAGATCGAGGCCGTCGACGGCCACCACCTTGCCGTAGCGCTTCTGGAGACCGCGGCACACAACGGCGTGTGATGATGCGGGCGAGGATGCGGGCGAGCCGGTCACGAGAGGATTGTGGCACAGTCAGAGACGACGGAGGCTGTTCGCGTGCCCGGCCGGCCTATGCGTCCCTCGTCGGCGCGGGACGACGAACCTGGAACCCGCGCGGCGCACCTCCGATCGTCAGTCGCCAGCGTCGGACGAGTCCCCTTGACAGGACGTCTAAAATAGTCAACTATATGACCATGATGATAGTCAACATCTACGAGGCCAAGGCGAAGTTGTCTGAGTTCCTGGATCTCGCCGCGCGGGGCGAGCGGGTGCTGATCTGTAAGCGGAACCGGCCCATCGCGGAGTTGCGGGCGGTGGAGTCGGCGCGGACCGAACCTCGGCCGATCGGCCTGGCGCGGGGGCGGATGGTCGTGCCGGATTCGTTCTTCCAGCCGCTGCCCGACGAGATGCTCGACGCGTTCGACGGGATCGAGCCGAGGGCGGGGCTGCTCCATGTGGCTGATGCGTCGCCGTCCGCGACGTACGGCGGGCGCAGCGCACGAAAGGCGAGCAAGGCGGGCAAGACGCGCAACGCGACCAAGACGACCAAGGCGCGCACGTCATGAAGCTCCTGCTCGACACGTGCGCCTTCCTGTGGATTGCGGGCGACGCGTCCTCGCTCTCGAAGCGGGCTCGCGAGCTGTTTCGCGCGGCCGACAACGAGGTCTACCTCAGCGCGGCGTCCGCGTGGGAGATTGCCGTCAAGCATGCGCTCGGGCGGTTGCCGCTACCGGCGCCGCCCGAGCGGTTCGTGCGCGAGATGCGCGAGGCGCACGGCATCGCAGCGCTGCCCATCGACGAGGCTTCGGCGCTCCACGTCTCGCACCTGCCCGATCTGCACCGTGATCCCTTCGATCGCATGCTGGTGAGCCAGGCTATCGTCCACGGCCTGACGATCCTCACGCCGGACCCGATCATCATCGACTACCCGGCGCGAACGATCTGGTGAGGACGCGGGAAGAGGGCAGAACTGAGTTCCAGCAGGTTGTCCGTCCGAAAAATGGGTCCGACCCCTTTTCCCATGCTATGTTTCTCTCCATTCCCACGCACCCGTCTGGTTTGCTTGCTCCGAGGAGCCCCATCTGATGAGCGCTGAATCTCTCCATCGTCGTCTCCCCGTCGTGCTCGTTGGCGCCTGCCTGCTCGTGCTCACTGCCGGAAGCATGCAAGGCCGGCAGATGACGCCGGATCTCAGGGATCCGAAGCAGCCGCAGGATCAGACGTTCGCGAAGTTCTACAAGGAGTGGACCGGCGATGCGAAGTACGGGAGCCCGCTGGTCGATCACTTGCCGATCGTGAAAGGGATTCCGGCACCGAAGGACGTGCTTGGCTATCACATCGGCGCGCCGAAGAAGCTTACGTACTACGCCGACATCCTGAAGTACTACCGGGCGCTCGCCGCCGCGACGCCGCGCGTCAAGGTCGAGACCATTGGCAAGTCTGACGAGGGGCGGGAGATGGTGGTCGTGTGGGTGTCGTCCGACGCCAACATCAAGGCGTTGGCGCAGAACCGGGACAATCTGGCCAAGCTGGCGGATCCGCGCGGGCTGACGGATGCGCAGATCACGCAGTTGATTGCGACGACGAAGCCGCACTACCACGTGACGGGCGGTCTGCACAGTTCAGAGTCTGGCCCGTCCGAGATGCTGATGGAGCTGGTCTACCGCGTGGCGGTCGAGACCTCGCCCTTCATCACGCAGATTCGCAACAACGTGTATCTATCGGTGACGCCGGTGGCGGACGCTGATGGCCGCGATCGGCAGGTTGACTGGTTCTACCGCGGGCTTGAGGTAGCCGATCAGATAACAACTCCAGCGGGCCCGTCCGCTGCGACTCCTGCCGCCGCCGCGAAGCCTGCCGCCCCCGTCGCGGCCGCGACGAAGCCGGCTTCAGCACAGGCTCCGGCGGCGGGTGCCGCTGCCGCCGATCCCGGACGCGCCGGACAGGCGGGAGGGCGCAGCGGCGCTGCCAGCATCGGAGCCCTGCCGTATTGGGGCAAGTATGTCTACCACGACAACAACCGCGACATTAATCTCTCGCTCATCCAGATGCGGGCCTTGACGGAGTGGTACTACACGGCGCATCCGCCCATCATGCACGACCTGCACGAATCAATGCCGCTGATGTACACGTATAGTGGCGGGCCTCCTCAGAACCCGAATCTGGATCCGCTGCTGTTTGCCGAGCTGCCGTGGTTCTCCAACTGGGAACTCGCGCAGATGACGAAGTGGGGCATGCCTGGCGTCTACACGCACGCGTTCATGGACGGCTGGTCGCCGGGCTACTACGCGTCGGTGGCCTACAACCACAACGGCCTGATGAAAATGTACGAGACGCAGTCGGGCCGCGATCCCGGTTCGGCGCCCGCCGGACGCGGTGGTAGCGGGGACGCTGCCACGGGCGAGGTGACGGCGCAGGCCGGGCGCGGCGGCACGGCGGCGGCTGAGGGCGGTCGCGGTGGGGCGCAGACGCCCGACGCTGGACGCGGCCCTTCGACTCCTCGGCCAGGCTCGGAGCAGGCGAGCTCAGGGCAGGCGGCTGGCGGCCGTGGGCCGGCGCTCCCCACCGGTCGCGGCGGCGCGCAGGATCGCGAGTGGTATCGCGGTCTGCCTGTTCCTCCCAACGCCGCCAACAGCTTCACGCGGCGCGATAACGTCAACTACTCGGAGACCGGCGTCCTGTCATCGCTGCAGCTCACCGCCATGTTTCCGACAACGATCATCGAGAACTTCTACGTCAAGTCGAGGAATGCCATCGAAGACGGCAGGACGAAGCCCCCGTACGGGTTCGTCATCCCCGTCCAGCGAGAGATGACCAAGGCCGCCGAACTGGTGCGGATCCTGCGCGTCCAGGGCATCGAGGTCGGTCAGGCAACCAGTGAGATCAAGATCGGTGACGCGACGTATCCGGCCGGTTCGTACGTCATCAAACGCGACCAGCCATACGGCCGCCTGGCGAAGAACCTGCTCGAGAAACAGCAGTATCCCGACACGCGACTGACCACGTACGACGACAGCGGATGGACGATGGGCCTGCTGATGCTGGTAGACGTGAAGGAGATCAACGACGCAGCCATCCTCAAGGTGACCACGACGTCGGTGAAGGCGGTAAGCGCCAAAGGAAGGGTGGCCGGGACCGGGTCGGCCGGGCTTGCTGTCGCCCATCTCGGGTCGAACAACATGATCGCGTTCCGCTACCGGCTCAAGACCGTGCCGATGAGGATTGCCGAGAAGAGCTTCACGGCCGCTGGGGTGGACTTCCCGGCCGGGTCGTTTGTCATCTCCGGCGCGGCGGCGGCCAACGTGCGGGCGGTTGTCGAAGAGCTCGGGCTGACAGCGGCGGCGCTCGATGCGATGCCGCAGGTGGCCCTGCACGATGCGCCGGCACCGCGTGTGGCGATCTACTCGCAGTGGACGAGCACGCAGGATCTTGGCTGGTATCGGCTGACGTTCGACAATTTCGGCATCCCATACGACTTGATCTACAAGGAACAGGTGAAGAAGGGCGATCTGCGAGCCAAGTACGACGTTATCGTGATGGCCGCGCAGAACATCAATCGATCCACCGTGCTGCAGCCCGCGGCGGCGCGCCCGCAGCCGTACCAGAAGAGCGACAAGTACAAGTTCCTCGGGATGTACGGCGAGACGCCGGATATGTCCGGCGGTTTCGGGCAGGAAGGCGTGGACGCGTTCGCGAAGTTCCTCGATGGCGGAGGAACGTTAATTGCGGCCGGAGCGGCAATCCGGTTCCCGATCGACTTCGGGTGGGCCCACACGATTGACGCCGAACCGATCGCCGGCGTCGTCGCCCAGCGGCCTATCGTGCAGGCAGAGATCGGTCGGCCCGAGCATCCGGTGTTCTACGGATACGCCGACAAGATACTGCCGATGAAGTACGTGGGCGGAAACACGCTTCGGGTGGGGCTGGCCGACTCAGGCAACATCCTGGCACGCTACGTGGGCGGGGATTCGTCCGTGCTCAGCGGCGCGATGACCGGCGCCGATGTCTTGCGGCAGAAGGTGATTGCCGCCGACATCCCGAATGCGTACAACGGCAAGGGGCGCGTCATCCTCTTTGCCAACAACCCAATCTACCGCTGGCAGAATCACGGCGAGTTCAACATGGTGTTCAATGCCCTGTTGAACTGGGCCTACGTCCCGCCACCCGCGCCGATTGCGGTACCGGCGTCGACCGGCCGCGGAGGACGGGGAGTACAATAAACGCTGTATCCGCGTTACGAAGGAGCATTCCGTATGATTCGCCACCTGGTTCTCGCTCTTACTCTTGCCGGCGTGGTTGTCGGCGGCATTGTCTCAACTTCATCCTGGTCAACGGGTCCCATGACGCCACAGACTTCGCCACAGGTCGCCGTCCGCACGAACCCGCTGTTGGCGCCGAGCACGCTGCCGTTTGGCGTGCCGCCGTTCGACAGAATCCAGGACGGCGACTTCCAGCCGGCGTTCGAAACCGGCATCAAGATCCAACTGCAGGAGATCGCGGCGATCGCCGACAATCCAGCCGCCGCGACGTTCGACAACACGCTCGTCGCGCTCGAAAAGAGCGGCCAGCTGCTGAGGCGCGTTAATCTCGTCTTCAACGGCCTCACGTCCGCCAACACGAACCCCGCGCTGCAGAAGACCCAGCAGGACGTGGCGCCGAAGCTCGCCGCGCAAGACGACGCCATCTTCCTCAACGGAAAGTTGTTTGCGCGGGTCGAAGCGATCTATGTCCAGCGCGAGGCGCTCAAGCTCGATCCCGAGTCGCGTCATCTCGTCGAGTACTATCATCAGCGCTTCGTTCGCGCGGGCGCCAGGTTGTCTGAAGCCGACAAGACGAAGCTCAAGGCCCTGAACGAGCAGGACGCCGCGCTGAGCGCCAAGTACATCGTCCTGCTGCTCGCGGCGGCAAAGAACGCGGCGCTGGTGGTGGGCGACGCCGCGGAGCTGGCCGGCCTGTCGAAGGACGAGATCGATGCGGCAGCCCTCGCCGCGAAATCGGCGGGCCTCGATGGCAAGTGGCTGATCCCGGTCGTCAATACGACGCAGCAGCCGATGCTGGCGTCGCTCACCAGCCGAGCGACCCGCGAGAAGCTCTTCCGGGCGTCGTGGATGCGCACAGAGCGAGGCGACGCCAACGACACGCGCAAGATCATCGCCACGCTGGCCGATCTGCGCGCGCGAAAAGCTGGACTGCTGGGCTACCCGAATTTCGCCGCCTGGGTACTCGAGGACCAGATGGCGAAGACGCCATCTGCGGTTGATCAGTTTCTCGCACGGCTGATCCCGCCGGCCACGGCCAATGCGCGTGGCGAAGCCGCCGCCATTCAGGCCGTCATCGATCAACAGCGCGGGGGATTCACGCTCGCACCGTGGGATTGGGATTTCTACGCCGAGCAGGTGCGCAAGGCGAAATACGATCTCGACAGCGCCGCCCTCGCGCCGTACTTCGAACTCGACCGGGTGCTTCGCGACGGCGTGTTCTACGCGGCCGACCAACTATACGGTTTGACGTTCAAGGAGCGCCACGACCTCCCCGTCTATCACCCGGACGTGCGCGTGTTCGACGTCATCGACCGTGATGGCGCGCCGATCGCGCTCTTCTATTGCGACTACTTCGCCCGCGACAACAAGAACGGCGGGGCCTGGATGGACAACTTCGTGACGCAGTCGAAGTTGTTGGGCACCAAGCCGGTGATCTACAACGTGGGGAACTTCGTGAAGCCAGCGCCCGGCCAGCCGGCGCTCATCAGCCCCGACGATGTGTCAACCATGTTCCATGAGTTCGGACACGCGCTGCACGGGATGTTCGCGAGCCAGAAATATCCGAGCCTGTCGGGAACGAGCGTTGCGCGTGACTTCGTCGAGCTGCCGTCGCAATTCAACGAGCACTGGGCGCTCGATCCCAAAGTGCTTGCGCACTACGCCGTGCACTACAAGACCGGCGCGCCGTTGCCACAGGACCTCGCGGACAAGATCAAGAAGGCCGCCACGTTCAACCAGGGCTACAGCCTGACCGAGATCCTCGGCGCCGCCGAACTGGACATGCGGTGGCATTCGTTGCCCGTCGGATCGCCGGAACAGGCGGTCGACGCGCTTGAAGCGTCGGCGCTGAAGGCGAGCGGTCTCGACCTGCCCCAGGTTCCGCCTCGTTATCGATCGAGCTACTTTCTCCACATCTGGGCGAACGGCTATTGGGCTGGGTACTACGCCTACCTGTGGGCCGAGATGCTCGACAACGACGCGTTCGCGTGGTTCACCGAGCACGGCGGCCTGACGCGGGCCAACGGGGGCCGGTTCCGCGACATGATCCTGTCGCGGGGCAACACAGAAGACTACGCCAAGCTGTACCGCGACTTCCGCGGGAAGGATCCGAGCATCGAGCCGATGCTCCAGCACCGCGGGATTGGAAAGCAGTAGCTGACCCCAGCACCTAACGCGAGATGGCGCACGTCTTGTAGACCGGGTCAACGGCGAGCGCGTGCTTCTGGAGAAAGGCCCAGACGGCTTTGTTGATCTCGTCCGCGCGGTCGTAGTACGCGTGTGTGTGGTTCTTGATCTCAGTCAATTCGACAGGAAACCCCCCAGCGGCAAACGTGTCGCGTGTCGCGCGCACCGGCGCGACGGGGAAGAACGCATCGGCGGTGCCGACCCAGATGGCAATCGGGGTCTTCCGTTCCGCGAGTTGGAGGAAGGGCACCATTTCCCCTTGCAGGACGCCAGCGTGAACCGCGACCGCCGCCAGATACTGGGATTCCAGCACCGCCATGCTGAGAGAGTGGACGGCTCCCGCCGAATGGCCAAACAGGTAGACGCGTTTTGGATCGACGGTGGCCTTCAGCTTGACCGCTTCGATGATGTCGTGCAGGAAAGCTGGCCCGTCGGTGTCTGGAGCCCAGAACTGTCGGTCCTTGGATTCCGGTCCGGCCAGGATGATGCCCTCCCTGGCGGCCAGTCGTTGCCACTTGTCGAGCAGCGACCGGCCGTCGCCCCAGTCGTGTGAAGCAGGAGGCGGGGGAGTGAGCGGGAGCCTGCTGGAACAGGTGACGGCGGCTCTCGACGGCGTCGGCGCCCGCTACGCGCTCGCCGGTGCCGGGGCCCTCGCGGTGCATGGCGTCGCGCGTTCCACCTTCGACTTGGATCTCTTCACCACCGATGCCGCCGCGCTCGAACCAGCCACGTGGGCGAGGCTTGGGGCGGACTCACGTGTCCAGATTGAGGTCTGTCGTGGCGATGCCGACGATCCTCTTGCGGGTGTGGTCCGGCTCGCGACCGCCGGCGAACGAGACATCGATGTGGTGGTTGGACGCTGGCGGAGATCGAAGAGAAGCTCGACCCCGAGAGGTTCCTGCGCATCAACCGATCTGAGATCGTCCGTCTCGACGCAGTGGCGGAATTCCAGCCGTGGTTCCATGGCGACGATCGCGTGAAGATGAAGGACGGCACCATCCTCGCTTGGAGCCGGCGCTACCGCTCGCGGTCCAATCTGGAACTGCAGCGTGTCCTCACGCAGAGGGAATAACGGATCTTCGAGTTGCCCTCGGCAGGCTTCGGATTCGCGTATACTAGCCCGGCCGATTCACATCCGTCCGAGGAGGGAACATGCGCCTCACCCGTCTTGCGCTCATCGCGGCATCGTGCGGTCTCGTCGTTTCGCTCGGCGACCCGGTGGCGGTCGCCCAGTCGACGGCCCCCGCAACTGCCAGGGCGATTCCGGCTTACCAGCAGTTCCTCAGTCCTGCGTCGCCGCTCGAACTGGTCGCCGCGAAGAACGCCGACCGCGTGGCGTGGGTGACGTTCGAAGAGGGCAAGCGCAACGCGTACACCGCTGCGGCCCCGTCATTCGCGCCCGTTCGCCTGACGAGCTTCTTGAAAGACGATGGCGTCGACATGTCCGCCATCCAGATCTCGGACGCCGGAGCGGTTGTGGCGGTGATTCGGGGAACGGCGCCGAACCGCGACGGCTGGGTGGCCAACGCATCGGCCGATCCCGATGGGCCCGAACGGGCCGTGTGGGCCGCGCGCACGGCCGGCGGGCAGGCCTTTCGCGTCACAAAGCTTCCAGCGGGAGGTTACGCGCTGGCTCCTGACGGCAGCTCGGTCCTGTTCGTGAAGGAGGGCCAGATCTACCGCGCGAAGGTCACGCCGGTGCCTCCGGCAAGCGCGCGCGACCGCGGCGAGGAAGCGTTCATCACGGCGTGGGGCGTTCAGAGTGCTCCGACATGGTCGCCCGATGGCCGGAAGATCGCGTTCGTCAGCACGCGCACCGACCATAGCTTCATCCTCGTCTACGACATGGCGACGAGGAAGATCACCTACATGGCGCCGAGCGTCGATTTCGATTCGAATCCGATGTGGGCCGCCGAAGGCAGAAACATTGTGTTTGTGCGGCGGCCGGGCTACTCATTCGCCCAGGCGGAGCAGAGCGCGAGCGCTGCCGGCGGGCGGGGTGGCATGGCCACGGCTGGCGGCCGCGGCCGGGGCGCCACGACCGGTGGCGGAACGCAGGCTCCGACATCGCCCAACGCGGCCGCGCTGAAGATCCCCGGCCTGACCCGCGCGACATTCAAAGGCGGCTACACGTACTCGTTCTGGAAGGCGGACATCGCGACCGGCGAGGCAAGGGAAGTCTGGCACAACCAGCCCGGCGACATGACGTTCACGACGGCCGCGAACATGCGTCTTGCGGGCGATTCCCTGGTGTTCCGCTTCAATCTCGGCGGCAGGGGCGCCGGGCGAGGGCAGGCTTCCGCGGAGACACCGGCCGGCCCGGTTGACGAGTGGGATCGGTACTACGCGCTGAGCCTCACCACGTCCGACAGCAAACCTGCGCTGCTGACGACGACCGACGGCCTCATCGAAGACGGGACGTCGGTGCAGCTGTCGGCCGACAGCAAGACGCTCTACTACTGCACGAACGCCAAGGACATCGAGCGGCGGCACATCTGGGCCGTGCCCATCGGCGGCGGCACGCCGGTGCAAGTGACGACCGGGGCTGGTATCGAGACGTCTCCGCTGCCGCTCGCCTCCGGCATGTGGCTCGCGACGCTCAGCGCCGGCTGGAAGATGCCGCAGTCGGTTGGCGTCTGGAAGCTGAGCGGCGCTTCGTCAGCAGCCGCGGCCGCCCAGAAGATCGTGTTCCCCACGTCCCTGAAGAACTTCCCGGCCGACCTGCACGTCGAGCCGCAGATCATTCTGACGAAGGCGCCAGACGGCCTCGAGATCCACAATCAGCTGTTTCTGCCGAAGGATCTCAAGCCCGGCGAGCGACGGGCCGCCCTCATCTTCGTGCACGGCGGGCCTCAGCGGCAGATGATGCCGGGCTATCACTACATGCAGTTCTATCACTGGGCGTACGCCATCAATCAGTGGCTCGCCAGTCAGGGCTACATCGTGATGTCGGTGAACTACCGGCTGGGCATCGGCTACGGCCGGTCGTTCCGCGCGGCGGCGAATACCGGGGCCGCGGGCAATTCAGAATACCAGGACGTGCTCGCCGGGGCGAAGTACCTGCAGACCCGGCCCGACGTCGACCCGCAACGCGTGGGCATCTGGGGGCTGTCGTACGGCGGCCTGCTCACCGGGCAGGCGCTCGCGCGCAACTCCGACGTGTTCAAGGCCGGCGTCGATCTCGCGGGCGTGCACCTGCGCGGCAGCGCGCTCGATCCCGAGACGTTGGGGTTCAAGTCGTCGGTCGTCGGAGCCATCGACGGCTGGACGTCACCGGTGCTGCTCGTGCACGGCGACGACGACCGCAACGTGGCGTTCAGCCAGACGACCGGGCTCGTGCAGTTGCTTCGCCAGCGCAACGTGTACATGGAACTGATCGTGTTTCCGGACGACACGCACGAGTCGATGTTGCACAGCCGGTGGATGTACACGCTTGGTCGGATGGAGACGTTCCTCAAGAAGTTTCTCGATCCGACGAAGAGGTAGATCCGGCGAAGAGGTAGATCCGGCGATCACTTGTTGGCGTTGCTGATGCGCGCGGCAAACTGATCGACGTACTGTTTCAGCACCTTGACCACAGCCCCGCCGTGCGTGCTTGCGGCGCCGCCGGTGACACCGCCGTTGCGCAGGAGCGACACCTGCAGGAGCAGGGGCGATTCCGAGTATGAGAGTTTCGCCATCGTGTACGAATAGAGGATGGCGTCGTATCTGGACACGCAGAAGCCCGTGGTCATGCTTGTCGTCATGATATTGACGTAGACGTACGTGTCCTCGTCGGCATTGCGCGCGACCTTCAGGCCGGAGTCGGTGAGGCTCTTCGAGACCATCGCCTCAACCGCATCCTGTTTCAGCCCGCACGTCGCAGCCGACGAATCCAGACCTTCAACCACCACACCGAGCCTCGTGATGCCCTTGAGTTCGGCATCAGGCTTTACCCCGCCAATGGGCGCCTGGGCGGCACCTGCCACGGCCGGCACGTCCTGCTTGCCCGGATCGGTCGCGGCGGGAGGGAGTGCCGTCCGACCCGGATCGTAGGCCTTGGACGCGCCCCTCAAATCCGAAGGCGGCTTCTGGGGCGCGCCAGCCGGGGTGGCACCCGCCGGGACCGCGCCCGCCGGGGTCGGGGGCTCATCGGCCCGCGCGGGTTCGTAGACGCGCGTAATGATGTCTCGTTCGCCGCGATCGACGAATTGCACCTGCACGATCAACTGCGCCGGATCGAGCTTGTGCGAGTACGTGTACCGGACCTCCCGGTCCTTTTCCACCTTGTACCGCACCACCAGCAGCGCGCCTTCCCACCTCGTCATCGTTGCGACAGGCGCGGCGGCAAGGGGCTGGAACTCGTCCTTTCCGTCTGGATGAAACCGTCGCGATCGGCCCTGATCGTCGGTGATGCTGATGGCCGTCTCCGATTGGACGATCGTCAGGTGCGGGGACGGCGATCGCACTTCGTCCACCAACTGCCTCACGTTTTGCGCTTCCGCTTCGCTCTCCTTCCGCGGCACGTACGCGGCCGCCTCACTGACTTCCCGCTCGCCCGCAACGGCCCCTGGCCGGATCACGATGCCGAAGCCGACTTCGCGCGGAAACTCGCTCAGATCACGGTTGAGTGTCCACCGGCCGGCGAAACTCGGAGTCTCGGCCGCCGCAACCGGCTCCCGGCCCGCTGCCCCGGCGAACGCCGTCGCCATCAGCACTGCCGCAGTGATCCACCGGCTCATGTGCATGTCCCTTCGGTTCCTGTCGATACGCCCCATCTTTCTTGGACGCCCGCCGCCACTCGATGGCCTTGCGACGCGCCGGGTGACAAACTGGCCTGCAGCTAGAATACCCCCCTTCGGGCACAGCTGAAGGATTCTGGACAGGCAGACCGAGCGCCCGCCGGCGAGAACAGACGCGCCGTCCGGAACTGGATCGCCAGGCGGGCTCGGTGTATCTAAGCATGCCTGTAGTGCTATGCTGTGCGCCGGATTTCGGTCGTTTGGGATAGCTGCCTGCTGCCGCGTGTCCTGAGGACGTCAGGATGGAACGGCATCGCAGGGCGGCGATGTCCGCTTTTTCTTGCTGGGGGAGTTATGCGTGCTAACCCGTGGACGAGGCGCGTCGCGCTGCTGGCGTTTCTTCTTCACCTCGCGGGCATCGCCGCCGTTCAGGCGCAGGTGACGACGGGGACGATCGTCGGGTCTGTGATCGACCCGAGCGGCAGGCCGATAGCCGGCGCGACGATGGTCGCGTCCGACGGTCTCCGCGCGGTGAATCGCACGACAGTGAGCGATGGGACCGGGCGCTACCGTTTCGCGGATCTGGCTCCGGCCCTCTACGACATCTCCGCGGTCGCCCCGGGATTCGAGCGGGTGCAGCGCGAGCAGGTCACGGTGGCAGTCGACAGTCAACAGCGACTCGACTTCTATCTGCCCGTGGCGGGCGTCGTGCAGGCCGTCGAGGTGACGGCGCCGCTCGCGTCAGTCCAGATCGAGTCTGCCGATCTCGGCACGATCATCGACCAGCGGCGCATCGAGTCACTGCCGTTGAATCGGAGGGATTTCCTGCAGCTGGCGATGCTCACGCCGGGTGTCAATCCGGCGGCTCAGGGCTCGGAGCTGTCGTCGCGCGGGTCGTTTGCGATGCACGCCAACGGCGGCCGGGAGGAGTACAACAACTTCCTGCTGGACGGCGTCGACAACAACGACCCGTACGTCAACCGCTACGTCGTGCAGCCTCCAGTTGACAGTATCCAGGAATTCAAGATCGCCACCAACAGCTACAGCGCCGAATACGGGCGCAGTGCCGCCGGCCAGGTGAACGTGATTACGAAGAGCGGCAGCAACCGCTTCGAACTCGCGATCTACGAGTACTTCCGCAATCAAGTCTTGAACGCCCGCGACGCGTTTGACGAGCCGGGCGTGAAACCTCCGTTCAACCGAAACCAGTTTGGCGCGAGCCTCGGCGGCCCGCTGCTCCGCAATCGCACGTTCGCCTTTGCGAGCCTTGACTTACTGCGCGAGCGGCGCTCTGTGACGCGCCTGTCGACGGTCCCGACCGACCTGCAGCGAAGCGGCAACCTGTCGGAACTCCCGTCGGCGGTGATCGATCCGTTCACGCAGCAACCGTTCGACGGCAACATCCTGCCGGTCAACCGCATCGATCCGATTGCGCTCAAGGTGCTCGATCTGTTTCCGCACGCCAACCGGCCCGGGCTGGCCGGGAACTACCTGTACGACGCACCCCTTCGCGAGAGCCAGAATCAGGCCGCCGTGCGGATTGATCATCGCCTCTCTGACTCGGCTCAGTTGACCGTGCGCTACAACCACGGCCTGGTCGACGCGATTGACCCGTACGGCGAGGACACGGAAACCGTTCCCGGCTTCGGCAACTCCTACCGGGACCCCGCGCACAACGCCATGATGCAGTACCAGCGCGTGCTGGGCGGCCGCGCGATCAGCACCACCCTGGGCGGTTTCAACAGCTATGCCCGCGACATCCTCCCCGAGAACCGCGGGACCGACGTCGGGAAGTTGTGGGGCGTCGACTGGCTACAGGTTTCCGGGCGTGACTTCGGGTACCCCAGCATGACGGTTGCCGGGTTCTCCAAGATCGGCGATTCCACGAATCTCCCCATCCAACGGAAGACCACCACGTATCAGTTCGCGCAGGCCGTCACACTGGACCGCGGGCAGCACCTCTGGCGGTTCGGCGGGGAGATCCGGCACCAGCGTCTCGACGGCAATCTCGACATTCTCGCTCGCGGGTCCCTGTCGTTCTCCGGATTCATCTCGGGCAGCGGCATCAGCGACCTGCTGCTTGGGTATCCGTCGTTCGGCCTCCAGTCGAAATCCGACAACACGCTACGGCTCCGCACCACCGCCTACAACATCTACGCGCAGGACGACTGGAAGGTCGGCCCGAATATCACGATCAACCTCGGCGTGCGGTACGAGTACAACACGCCGGCTGTCGACCCGACGAACCACATGTCGAGCTTCGATGCCGCCACCGGCACGGTGGTGCCTGTCGGCACGCAGGGGATGCCGGCCGCCGGCATGCAGCCGGATCGCAACAATATCGCGCCGCGGGTCGGGCTGGCGTGGCGCCCTCGCCCGGGGCTGGCGGTGCGAGCCGGCTACGGACTCTACTACGACGCGAGCATGTTCGAGGTGAACTCGGCCCAGTATTTCAACCCGCCGCAATTCACGCTCAGAGTGTTCTTTCCAACGCAGTTCTCGCTGCTGACGCTCGCCGACCCGTTCCCGTCCAACGGCGGGTTTGCACCGCCTGCATCGCTGAGTACGCTGAGCCCTGATCTGGTCACCTCGTCGATGCAGCACTGGAACCTGAGCCTGCAGCAGCAGGTTGGGCCGGTTGGGACCCTGACCGTCAGTTACGCGGGATCCAAGGGGACCAGTCTGATCCGCCCGCGCGACCTCAATCAGCCGCGGCCCGGCCCGGGTGACGTGCAGGACCGGCGGCCCTATCCGGAGTACGGCAGCATCTTCTTCGTCGAGAGCGCCGGCCATTCGACATTCAACTCGCTGCAGCTCACCCTGAACCATCCGCTGGTGCGCGGCGTTTCGGTGTCGGCGATCTACACGCTTTCGAAGTCGATGGACGACGGCTCGTCGTTCCTGGGCACGAGCGGGGACCCGAATTTCCCACAGGACAGCCAGAACGTGGCGGCACAGTGGGGACCGTCGAATTTCGACATCCGCCACCGCTTCGGGGCATCGTTCATCTACCAGCTTCCGGCCGGGAATGCGCTGACGCGCGACACGGAGCTGCGCGGCATCGTGACCGTGCAGTCGGGGCAGCCCTTGACGCCGCTGCTGCGTTTCGACAACAGCAACACGGGCAACACCGGGCAGCAAAGCGGCGCGGATCACCCCGACCTGGTGGGCAGTCCGTCGATCTCCAGCCCGAGCGCAGCGGCGTGGTTCAATACCGCCGCATTCGCGGTGCCCGCGCCTTACACCTTCGGCGACGCCGGGCGCAACATCCTCCGGGGCCCCGGCTATTCGTCGGTAGATCTGGCGCTCGCGCGCCGCATTCGACTGGGTGCGAATCGCCGAGTGTGGATCGAGGCGCAGGTGTTCAACCTGTTCAATCGGGTGAACTACGACCAGCCCGAGCATTATGTCGACGAGGCGGCCACCTTCGGCCGCATTTTCTCGGCGAAGGCGCCGAGGCAGGCTCAGTTGGTGGTGCGGGTGGACTTCTAGAGGTCCCTCCGGCTCCTTCTTCCAATCGCGCAGTCAGTGTCGAACATGTCCGTCCCTTGCGCGACGATGGAGACAATAGTCTCCTCGGTGGCAGACTGACTCCTCGTTCGAGCGACATGCAGTTCATAACTCATTCACTAGTAGCTACTTAGCAAGAGACGAGATTCTCGGTTGTGCGGACCGTTTTTTGCACAGTCACTTGCGAATTTGTGTACCCGTGTCCCCGAGTAGTTCATGGCCTCGACTGAAGGAGCGATGAGTACGAGGGCGAAGACAGCCGCGTCACAGCGCCCGCCGAGGCATACTGCGGGCGACCCGCTTCAGCCGCCTCGCACGGGCTGGCCGGTCCATCCATCTGCTCAAGTTCTTCTCGATAACGGGGGTTTCGTATGAGAAAACTCGTCATCCTGGTTGTGTTGCTGGCGGCTCTCGGTTTCGCCGCTCCGGTGACCCAGGCCGCTACCATCTCCTGGGCCGAGTTGGGCTTCAAGTCGTCGATTGACGGTGCCGTGTACTACACCGATCCGTCGCCGGCGACCTGGCCTCCGTTTCCCGCTGGAGCCGACTTCTCGGCCTTCAACATGTCAACGGGGCTAGGCAGCGTCACGTTTACATTCAGCGCCCCGGGAACCCACTACGTGGCCGGGTTCTTCGACTACCAGATCACGGACGAACCGAACAACAACGGGTTCCTCGACGAAGAGGCATATTGGGGCTCCCTGCCCGCCGGGTGGAGCGGGAAGAGCGACGATCCGTATGGGCCGTCGGCCGTCGATCCGCCAATCTATGACCAGTTCCTTGCATTTGATGCCTCCAATCCGTTTGACAACTGGGCCTGGAATACCCCGGGGCATGACGTCTCGGTGGCATACGGCTACGCCTTCACACTCAACGATGGGGACCCGGCCAGGAAGGTGATCTTCACCGTGTCGTCGGTGGCGCCGGTGTCAGGTTACATCCTCCGGCAAGTTGATCCGCTGTCGGCGCAGTCGCTCTACTTCTCCGGAACCACGCAAGATGACGGTGTGAACCCGGTTCCCGAGCCTGGCACACTTACGCTGGTCGGTCTCGGCGTGGCGGCGGTCGCGCGGCGGCTGCGCCGTCGAGCCTAGCGACGTACTTTCTGTCGGGGCGTGTGATGACGGGTCGTGAGCCGCGCACCGTTGCGCGTATCGGCCGTCTGAACCGGCCATGACTCTGTCTGTAGTTTGTTGGCGTGAAGTGTGATGCCTCTGCTCTGGAGCCAGCAGTCCGTGCATTGATGCTGTCTTCCGGTTCGGTACCGGCCGGGCATGCCGCCCGGCCGGCCTTCGTGTGTCAGAAGGCCCCCGGAGCGACGTGAAGGAGTTGGGCATGTTCAAGAGAATCCCCTGGAGGCTAGTCTCAGCGCTCGCCATTGTTGCGGCGTTTCTCGTGCCGACTGTCGCAATGGCTGCGCCACCCGTCGTCAAGGCGGTGCCCTGGGTTGCCACCAACCCGCTGATCGCCCACGACACCTATGCTGGCAAGGCGATCACGCTGAAAGGCACGTCCGACACCTTCGGTGCCACCATCACCTACCGTTGGTCTTTCGGTGACGGCGCCCCTGATGCGACCGGCACGGTCAGCAGCGGCAACATGTACGCCCTCGAGGCCACGCACGTGTATGCCGGCTCGCCGGGGGACATCTTCGCGGCGACCCTGACGGTCACCAATGCGGACACCGCAGAATCCGGTTCCGCTACCTACCTGATCCAGATGAGAGCCAGGAGCCTGGACGTTGAGGCCAACATCGCCATCGATCAGGCGCTGTGGTACCTCCATAAGACGCTCTACCGATACTCGGGGGGCGGCAAGGACTACGGCAGTTGGGTGAGCGGGTGCGGCGGGTACGCCTGCGCAGGATATGAGAGCCTGCAGGGCGCCAACGTGGCTGCGTTCTTCGTCAACGGCCACCGCGTCGATGGCAGCGCGTCGAACCCGTACACCGAGACGGTTCAACGGGCGATGCGGCGGTACTTCGAGTTGATCGACCCGGCCTGGGGCGTCCCGGCGTCCAAGACGTACTACCACGGCTTGGGTACGATCAACGCAGACTGCACGAGCTGCCCGGCCTTGGATCCGTCGAAGAACGCTCTGTCCCTCACCGTCGTCAACAACATGTACGAGGCGGGCATGTTCGCCTCCGCGCTGGCCGCGAGCGGAACACCCACGGCCGTTGCCGACACCGGCAACGCGAACGTCACGGGTCGGACGTACCGCGCCATTCTCCAGGACCTGGTCGACTGGTTCGTCCAGGCCCAGAACAGCAACAACACGGGTGGATTCGGGGCGTGGCACTACAACTCGGAACAGGGCTCGGCGGACAACTCCACCGCTCAGTGGGGAGCCATCGTCCTTCTCGGCGCCGAAGGCTTCGGGAAGGGACAGTACAACGGGATGTACGGCTACGTGACGGACCCTGGAATCCAGATCCCGGAGGAAGTCAGGCAGGCGAATCCGTACTGGCTGCCCACGACCTTCTACACGACAGGCACGGGCGGCATCTACGGCTACTTCCTCTACTCGCCCGGCTACAACCCCTGGTCGGTCTGGGCCACGACGACGTCGGGACTGGTTCAACTCGCCCTTGATCGGATGGGCCGCGGCAGCAGTGACCCGCTGCACATGTGGGACAAGACCGAGAAGTACATCCACGACAACTTTACCGGTGCAGGCGGCGGCCTCAGGGATTACTACTATGGCCTGTATGCCTTCGTAAAGGCCATGCTGCTTCACGTCAACGGGGCCACTGCCCTGAAGGAACCGATTACGCTCCTCGGCGGTGATCTGGATTGGTACGCCGCCGAAATGAGCAAGGGCGCTGCGGGCGACGGTGTCGCTCGAGTGCTCGTCAACCGTCAGGCGGCCGACGGCTATTGGTGGGGCTATGCCGTCGGGTCTGGAGAGCAACAGTACTTCCACACATCCTGGGCGATCCAGATGCTCAACCGGACCGTGACCGAGTCGGGCGCCCCGGTGGCTGTGGCCAAGGCGATCCCGAACCCCGCGGTGACCGGCGGCCAGGTGACTCTCGATGGGACGGCCTCGTTCCACCAGGATCCCACCAAGAGCATCGTGAAGTGGGAATGGGACATCGGGAATGATGGCACCTACGATCTGACCGGACCCGTCGTACTGTGGACCGCGCCGAGTTCTCAGACCAACGTGCAGATAAAGCTGCGGGTGACGGACAACTTCGGCCTGGGCACCACGGCCACCACAATCCTGACGGTAGAGGTCTCGATTCCGCCTCTCGCACCGACGGCCGACGCCGGCGGTCCGTACAACTTCTGCCCGGCCAAGACCCCTTGGTTCCTTGACGGCTCCAAGTCCGTCAACCCGGACGAGGGCGCGAAGGACCCGACCTGTCCTGGCTGTCTTGGCGACACGATCGTGTCGTGGGCGTGGGATCTCAACAACGACGGGGTCTACAGCGAAATCCCGAACACCAAGATTCCCGATGTGACCTCCTACTTCGCGGCGAAGGCTGTCGGCAGCTACCTGATCCGCTTGAAGGTGACCGACAGGACCAGCGTGTCGTTCCCCGGGCACGCCGACCTGTTCGGGACCGACTCCGGCCAGGTCAACGTGCTGGCGGCAAACGATCCCAAGTGCGCGGGCTGCACCGTCCTCACGGCTCGGGCCGCAGGCAGGCAGGTCCAGCTCAACTGGACGGACGTGGCAGCGGCAGGGTATGCGATCTACCGCGGCACCATTAATGGAGGTCCATACGTGAGGATTGCCCAGGTCCTGGGCACGCAGCGGCTGTACATCGATCAAGGCCTCACAGTAGGCGCTACGTACTACTGGGTGGTGCGACCGCTGACCGCCAGCCTGGAAGAGACCTGTCAGTCGAACCAGGTGACGGCAAGGATCGCCGGCCGCTAGAGCTTCGCGATCGGTCGGCGGCGGTTTGTGACGCGGCACTGGCCGGACCAGGAACACGTTTCAGGGTTCGGCCAGTGCTTTTTCGGGCCAGGAGCGTGGGGCGTCCTGACGGTTTCAGACTCGCATCGTTTCAGAGGTGCGCATGCACTCTCGCCTCGCCTCGGGTTTCGGGTTCCTTGCTGCGGTCTTGGTGCTCATCGTGGCGATCACGCTTCGTGCGCAGCAGGCCCGGCAGGAGCCGTCGCCTTCGCCCACGCAGCCTGTCGTGGCGGCGAAAGCGCCCATCTACGTCATGCTGCAGACCACGGTGGACGACGTGCTGAACGTGCCGGTCAGCATGGAGCGGCTGCCCCGGGCGCTTGGGCAGATTGATAGACTCCAGGCGCGTGCTGGCGCGTTTCATCCCACCTGCCTCGTGCAGTTCACCGGCGTGGCAGCCGACCGTCTTGCCGACCAGAACGACGGGACGCACCTGGTCGACGCGATCAACGACGGCGCCCGGCGAGGTCTGGTCGAGGTCGGCTACGACGGCACGGAGGAACCCGCCCTCGCGGCCAGACCGCGGCCCAACCTCCGGGGAGCCGATACCCCCGAGAAGCGATACCTGGCTCGGCTTGAGGCGACGCAGTGGTTCCTGACCGAGTGGAAGCACCCGTACAGCGGCGAACCGGATCCATCCCGGACGGGCGGGTTCAAACGGGTCCTGGAGGTGTTCGGTCGGGTAGATTTCGCGCGCGGCGCCACATTCGAGCCCTGGCACGCGGGGGAGATGGTACACGCGCTGGAGGCATTGGGTTCGCGGCCGGCTCTCGCCGGGTTCCTCGAAACAACCGCGTATCCGGCGCGCCATCTCGATGGCTACCGCGGCGGCGTGCCCATCGTGAGCAACATGCTTGCGGCCGACGAGCGCTGTGCCCCCGAGGTGTTTTTTCTCGACACCGCGTTGCGCGTCTCCGATTACGGGGCACTCGGCGAGCGGGTCTTCAACGCGTACGATGGGCCGGAGGCCCTGGACAAGCTGGTCGGCGGATTGGACCGATCGAGGCCCCACGTCATCCAGATCAGACTCGGGCATCCGGGCGTCTACGCGAAGCCCGGCTTCGGCGCCCGCAACTACCTGACGCCGCTGGAGTACGCCTACGACAACGTGAAGGTTCCCGACCTGCCGGCAGGGGTGATGCGGTCCCGGGAGGAACGGGAGACGATGTACGCACAGGAAGACGCCGTGCTGGACTGGCTGGTGACGACGTTCTTTCCCGCGAACGCCGGCAGCCGCTTCGTCTCCATCCGCGAGTTGAGTGGCCGGGCCGAGTATGGCCTCTCCGATCCTGTCACTCGCGCCGAACTGACCGCGGTCGCGGCGTCTCTGATCGCGCAGATCGAGTCCGCGCAGGGCCAGCTCCCGCCGTTTGTTCGGGGCGCCACGCGGTACTTCTCGCTGGCCGATGTCTTCGGCCTTCTGGTCACCGCCCTCGGCGACGCGCCGGCGCCGGCGGAGTGGCCTGCCCACTCGCAGTCGTTGCGCCTGTTTGGGCCCATCGAGATTGCCGACCCGGCCCGGCAGGCGACCGGCGCCCGCATCCCGATGGGCGCGCTCGTCAGGCAGTGCGCCACTGTGCGGGCGGCTCTGACGGCGGGGGAATGGACGGCGGTTCCTCGCAACACCGTCCCGTCCTACGTGATGGTCGGAGGCGTGCGCCTGACAGCGGCCCAGTTCCTCCGTGCAATGGCGGAGGCGTACGTCGCCCGCCCCGGGACGCCGGACGTCGAGATCAAGTGGGTGAGCAGCAACAACGTGTTCGGCGAGACATTCGCCCCGACCAGGGCGGTTTCAGACAAGGGAGGCACGTGGACGGCCAGACCGGCCGTGATCCGAATGGACAAGTAGTTCTCGACGGGTTTCCTCGCTGATGGATCGCCCGGTCGACGTCAAGATCTTGCAGGCGACAATCGACAGGTTCGTGGGAGTTCCGCACCGAAGCCCCTCTTGGTGAGGCCACGATGGAAGATTGCCGATGACGAACGATCCACTTCAGGATGCTGCGAAGGACCGTCCGAACGGATTCCGAACGAGGTTTGCGATCGGTCTCCTGGCGCTCCTCGTGTGGCTGGGAGTTGCCCTGCCTTCGACTGGTCGCGTCCCGGTGTCGGGCGGTGTGAGCGGCGTCGTTCTCGACCCCAGCGGCGCGCCGGTGCCAAGGGCTCGCGTGATCCTGCTCACCGCAAACGACACCGAGATCTGCTCGACCCTCACCGACGACGGCGGGTTGTTCCGGCTCGAGCGACTGGACCCCGCCACCTACGTCCTGGCCGTGCAGAAGGCCGGCTTCGGCGAACACCGCCGTTCGGTGGTGATTCGAGACGCTGCGGGCGTGACCCTGGACATCACGCTGGGCATCGGGCCGGTCAGCGAATCGGTCACGGTGACCGCGTTGCGCGGGATCGCGCAGGATGTCCAGACGTCACCCCAGATGGTGACCGTCACGGGCACCGAAGAGATGAGCCGCCGTGAGATGGCAGTATTCACGCGCGCCCTGATTGGGGAGCCCGGTGTCTACGTCCAGCAGACCAGCACGAGCCAGGGGTCGCCGTTTATCCGGGGCCTCACGGGTCAGCAGGTCGTAGTGCTGGTCGACGGCGTCCGCTTCAACAACGCCACGTTCCGGCCCGGCGCGAATCAGTACACCGCCCTGCTCGATCCCGCCTTCGTCGATCGCGTCGAGATCGTGCGCGGCCCGAACGGGGCCCAGTACGGATCCGATTCCCTCGGTGGCACCATCAACGTCCTGACGAGCCCCTTGGGCGGCGGCCGCGGCGGTGTCGGCGTGGACGGAGGTTTCGCGCTGACGCTCGAAAGCGCGGACAGGTCGGTCGCCGGCAGCTTCCGGCTGGCCGGCGGGTCGTTGAAGTGGGGCGTCCTGATGGACGCGACGGCGCGGCGCGCGCAGGACCTGCGGACTGGCGGCGGCATCGACTCGCACTCGGTCGCAACTCGCCTGCTGGGGCTGCCGTCGGCCGTGCTGGGCGACCGACTCCAGGACACGGCCTTCACCCGGTACGGGATCCGCTCGAAGCTCTCGATCCGTCCCGGCGCCAACGACGCCGTGACGCTGCAGTACATCCGGGGTGAGCAACTCGGCGCCCGCCGCTACGACCAACTGAACGGCGGCCTCGGCAATCTTGTCAACCGATTCGATCCGCAGACGCTCGATCTGGTCACCGTCCGCTACAATCGCATCAGGCTGCCGTGGTTCGACACGCTGTCGGCAGCGGGCTCCTTCAATGGGCAGCGCGACGATCGCACCTATCAGAGCGTCAACAACGCCAAGCTGGGGCTGCGCTCGCCGGTTTCCGTCGAGCACAATCGCACGAACGCGTTCGGGTATCAGGCTCAGGCAACCCGCCGGCTCGGCGCGGCCCATTCGCTCGCCGTCGGCGGGGAGATCTACGACGAATACGTGACGTCGCTCAGGACGGATTTCGGCTACAGTCAGGCCACCGGCGGGTTTACGGATGGGACCGCGGTTCGCGCGCGCTTCCCGAACGGCGCGAGGTACCGCACCGTCGGCCTCTACGGCCAGGATTGTTTCCCGTTGTTCTCCGATCGGCTCAGCGCGACGCTGGCGGCCCGCTATAGCCGGTTCAGCTACCGCCAGTCCGGCAAGAACAACGCGATCGGTTCGGGTGGGCCGCTTGTGCCGGACTACCGGACCAGTTTCGGCGACCTCACATTCAATACCGGGCTGGCCTTCTCACTGTCCCATGACATCGTGTTGACGGCCACGGTCAGCCGCGGGTTCCGGGCGCCGAATGTGAATGACCTCGGATCCATCGGCGTGTCGGGCATGGGGTTCGAGGTGTCTCCAGACGAAGGCGTGCGGCTTGGCGCGTCCGTGGCGCCGTTGCCGGGAGGCCAGCCGACCACGCTCAGTCAGGCCAGGCCCGTTCGCGCCCTCGAGCCGGAGCGGCTTCTCAACTACGAGGCCGGCGTGAGGTTGAACCGGCTGCATGTCAATGGTTCGCTCGCGGACTTCGATTCCGAGATTGCGAGCCTGATCGAGCGTCAGATGATCATCCTGCCGGCCGGTTCCGTCGGTCAGGTGATTGCCGGCCAGTCGATCATCCGACAGGATCCGGCAGGCGCCGTCTACACGTCGCTGTCGAATTCGCCCGTGTTCGTGCGAACCAACGCCGGACGCGTCCGATTGCGCGGGGCAGAGGCGTCGCTGATGGTGCGCCTCGGCTCGGCGTTCGCGCTGACGGGCAACGTTTCGTCGATCACGGGCGTCGACCCGGCCACGGGCCTGCCACCGGGTCTCGAGAACGGTCTCCCGCCCACCCACGGAATGATCGGGCTCAGGTGGGAGCCGCCCGGGCGCCGCTACTGGGTCGAGGGCTACTCGTACTTTGCCGATGCGCAGCGGCGCCTTTCCGGCAATGACCTCGAACAGGCGCGCATCGGGGGTATTCGCACACAGCAGGAAGTGACGAACTTCTTCAACAACGGGGCGGTGGCGCGCGATCTCGTGCAGGGCGGGATTCTGCTCGCCACCGGCGAGACGCTGGCGCAGGTGCTGACGCGCGTGCTGGGGCCGGATCTGACCGCGCGGGTACCGTTCGTGACGCGGAACCCCGGCTACGTCACGCTGAACATCCGCGGCGGAGTACGGTTCTCGCGCCGCGCGAACCTGACGCTGCTCGTGGAGAACCTGCTCGACAGAAACTACCGGACGATGGGGTCCGGCGTCGATGCCCCGGGAGTCAATCTCCTCGTCCGCCAGGCGTTCGAGTTCTGACGCAACTGCGGCGGCAATGGCAGCACTACTGGTCGAAGATCGGGTCCCCGACTGGCGAGTCCGTCGTAATCTCAGACCCCCGGGGGCTTGATCGGTGGCTGCGGCGGGAGCGGCGGTGGCGCGCCCCCTCCCGGGACGTAGGGAGTTGGCGGCTCCGGGATGACCATGCCCGGCCTTGGGGCAGACTTCACGGCAGTCGGTGCCGTTCGCGTTGTCGGTGGTATCTGGCTCCCCGGACCCTGGCCCCGCTGCAAGTCAGGCGTCAGCAGATCGGCCGAGCCTTGGCCCTGAAGCGAAGACTGCGGCATTTGGCCCGGCGCGAACACCATGACGGGGAAATTGCCTGGAAGCGATTGGAGAGGCGGCTCGTCATCGGTCACGGCGAGCATCTCGCTCGGGCGACCCGGATTCTCCTGGAGAGCGATCACTCGCCCGTCCGGCATGATTTGCCGATCGATCCGTTGCTGCCCTTGTCCGGTGAGAGGCACGGGCGCCGACAGTTGCTCTGCGCCCTGTGCCGTCTGCGACGGCGCGACACGACTCGCGGTGGCCGCGATGAGGATGATGAGCCTGTACATCGAGCCGCCGCTGGTTCGCTCGAGACGTTTCGCCGCCACGTACCCCGGGGTTGACCGCAGCAGCGTCCGCAACGCCTGCTCCTCGGGTACGTCGACGAGTTCAAGGGTTAGCGGCGTGTCAGGAACGCCCTCGCGAATCACGACGCGCGTGTCACCCACGCGTTCCCATTCAAGAAGTACCTGGCGGAGCGTGACGTCGCGCGCGGACAAAGCCACCCGGCCGTTCTGAATGGTGAGATGAACCTCGCCCGCGCCTGCGGATCCCGGCAGCGCGAGTACGACCGCGAGGCTGCACGCCGACAGCAGTCCTCCCATCATGGACGCCACCTTCTTGGCCCGAGTATACGCCCGCGCACTGGGGCGTTCAAGGGGGCCGCCGCGGCACGCGCCAGTCGTCTGTACCGACCGCCCGTCGCGGCCTCGGCAACACCTCGGTTCCGAAACGGCTGGCCCCAGCCTTGCTTGCTTGACGCCTTCCAGCCAGGGGCGTAGCATCCTGCCCGGTTTCCGATTCGTTCCGCGGGAGCGCGGAAGCCCGGCGAAGGTGGCATTGGCACGCCGAAGTTGAGAGCGATCGCGGGTGATTGCGGACGGCGACATTTGAGGTGTGAAGATGATGCGAAGAGTCACGATCCTCGGCGTACTGGTTTCGTTCATCGTGGTTGGCGTGGCCGCGGCGGCGCCCGTCCGTCTGGCCCGTCATCCCGACTATCACGCGGGCAAGATTGCCTTCAGCTACCTCGGCGATATCTGGGTCGCAAACGAGGATGGATCGAATGTCGTACGGGTGACCGATAACACGGGACGCGACGTGTACCCTCGCTTCTCGCCCGACGGAAAGTGGATTGCCTTTGCGTCGAACCGCTACGGCAACTACGACGTGTTTGTGGTGCCGGCGGCCGGGGGCACGCCCAAGCGGCTGACGTATCACACCGGCAACGAAGAAGTCGTGGGATGGACGCGCGATTCGCAGCGGATCGTGTTCCGGACCGCCCGCGGCGACGGCGCGTTTCCAAGCGTGGCGACCCTCTACGAGGTGCCGGCTGCGGGCGGCGCCGACCGGGCGTTGCCAGTCGACTGGGGCTACTGGGGCAACTACTCGCCCGACGGCAAGCAGTTCGTCTTCAACCGCCATCCGGGCGTCTGGTCGCGCCAGCACTATCGCGGCAGTTACGCGGCCGATCTCTGGATTGGCGACCTGGCGCAGAAGACCTACAAACCGTTGCTCGGCGGCGAACGCTATAACCGGTACTGGCCGATGTGGGGTCCGAAAGACGAAATCTACTTCGTGGCTGATCCGCTGCCCAACGACAAGGCCGTCAAGCCAGGCAGCCCCGACGTCCTCAAGAGCGTGAACAATATTTACAAGGTCGGCATCGCAGGCGGCGCGCCCGTGCAGGTCACCAGGCACACGTCCGGCAGCCTGTTCTGGCCGTCGATGTCGAGCGACGGGAAAGTGATTGTCTACGAGGAGAACTTCGGCATCTGGAAGCTGGATGTGGCCTCCGGCCGCAGCACCGAAATCAAGATCGACATTGTCGCCGACGAGAAAGAGAACCAGGCGGATGTCGAGACGGTCGAGAACGAACTCGACGGATTTGATCTGTCACCGTCGGGCCGGCGCGCCGTGATTTCGACGCGCGGCCAGATCCTCACCATCGCGTCCGACCGCGGCGACATCACGCGGGTGGCGCCGGACTCGATGGCCTCGCGCAGCCAGTCGCCGAAGTGGTCGTTCGACGGAAAGTACCTCGCGTTCGTCTCCGACCGTTCAGGCCGCGACGAGATCTGGATCTGTGATGCGGAAGGGAAGGGCCTCAAGCAGATCACCACGCTCGACAACGAAAAGGGCGCGCTCATGTGGACGCCCGATTCGAAGTTGCTGCTCTACACGGCGGCCGACAAGAAGCTGTACAGCTACGCCGTGGCCGACGGCAAGACGGCCGTCATCACCTCGAGCGACGTCGGCCGGATTGGGTCGGTGGCGGTGTCGCCCGACAGCAAGTGGGTGGCCTTCTCGAAGCAGGATCGGACGATGAGGTCGCACGTGTACATCGCGCCCATCGCGGGCGGCGAAGAGCGGCACGTGTCGGACGACAGCCTGTTGTTCTCGGAGGGCAACGCCGTCTGGACGGCCGACGGCAAGTATCTCGTGTTCACCTCGTCGGCGGGTGTCAGCACGGGCGTCGCGTCGACGGGTGGGCGCTTCCCCAACACGATGCAGATGTGGGCCACCGCGCTGCGCGACCAGGAGAAGGATCCGCTCAACCGCGATATCGACAACGAGGCGCAGGGCCTGGCGGCGGAAGCCGCGGCAAGACCTGCGGGGGGAGGGCGCCCTTCGACAGGCTCAGGGCAGGGTGGAGCCGGCGCAGCGGGGCAGGCGCCGGTCGAGGTAAAGATCGACTGGGACGGCTTTGCGCGTCGCGCACGGCGGCTCAACGCGACGGGCGACACATTCGGAGGGCTGACGCCGACACCTGACGGCCATTCAGTGGCGTTTACGTCATCGGCGGCGCCCGCGGCGGGTGGTGCGGCCGGCGGAGGCGCGTCATCCTCCGGCATTTACATTCTCAACGTCGAGACCGATCAGGCCACGCGCGTGCCGCAGCCCGCGGCAGAGCCGGCGGCGGGCGGGCGAGGCGGACGGGGTGGCGGCGGCGGTTCCGGCGGCGGTGGCGGCATGGCCTTCACGCGCGACGGCCGCACGATCTACTTCCGCTCCGGGCGCGGACTCTATGCCGCGGCGGTTCCGAGCGGCGGTGGAGCAGGGGCGGCGGCCGCGGCGACGGGCGGCGGCCGCGGCGGGCGCGGCGGCGCGAGCTCGGCACCCGAGCCTGCGGCGAGCGGCGGGGCCACGGCGCGGCGCGTGAGCTTCAGCGCCAATCTCGAGATTGACCACAAGGCGCTGCGCAAGCAGGTGTTCAACGAGGGCTGGCGCATCATGAAGAACCGCTTCTACGACGCCAGGATGCACGGCGCCGACTGGAACGCGGCCAAGGTCCTCTATGAGCCGCTGCTCGAGTACCTCGTCGACGAGGAAGAACTGCACTCGGTGATGATGATGATGATCGGCGAGCTGAACGCTTCGCACACCGGCGTGAGCGGAGGCCCGGCCGCCGCGACACCCTCGCCCGCACAGACACGGTATCCGGGATTCGATCTCGTAGCCGACGCCTCCGGGTTCTACCGCGTCGGGCACATCTACAAGGCGGGCCCGGCCGATCACGATTACCTGAAGATTACGAAGGGCGACTTCGTGATCATGGTCGACGACCACGAACTGAAGACGTCTGACAGTTACTGGACGTACTTCACGCTGTCGGCGGGGCGCAAGTTCCACTTCCTGCTCAACAGCAAGCCGGCGAAGGACGGCGCGTGGGAATTGACGGTGGACCCGATCAGCGGCGGCGCGTTCGGAAACCTGCAGTATGCGAAATGGGTGGACGACCGCCGCGAGATGGTCAGCAGGCTCAGCAACGGCGAGATTGGGTATCTGCACATCCGGGCGATGGATGCGCCGTCGCTCAGGCAGTTCGAACTCGATCTCGCGGCGAACCGTACCAGGAAGGCGCTGGTGATCGACCAGCGCTTCAACGGCGGCGGCGGCATCGACCAGGAGCTGCTCGGCATCCTGGCAGGCCGCAAATATCAGTATGCCGTCGGCCGCGATTCGGACATGCAGGTGTGGCGCCCGCAGAACTTCTACGGGCCGATGGTCGTGATGGAGAACGAGCGCTCGGCCTCGGATGCCGAGATGTTCCCGCAGGGCTTCAAGGACCTCGGGCTCGGCAAGGTCATCGGCGTGCCATCGATGGGCGCGGTGATCGGGACCGGATCGTACACACTGCTCGACGGCTCGACGATCCGCACGCCGGGCAGCGGCGTGTGGACCGCGCGCGGCGAGAACATGGAGAACTTTGGCGTGCAGCCCGACGTGTACGTCGACAACACGCCGACCGATTTCGCCGCAGGCCGCGACCTCCAGATCGAGAAGGCGGTCGAGGTGTTGAAGGCGGAACTGGCGGCGGGGAAAAAGTAGCGAGGAGTCTCGAAGAGCTGCGTAGGGGCACGGCATGCCGTGCCCCTACGGTAGCGTCGCGGTTAGGGTCCGGTTACTGCTTCTTCTCCGGCATCAGCACGACCTTGACGTAGTTGTTCGTGTCAAGGTACGTCCTGGCTGCCTGCTGAATTGTGGCCCCGTCCAGCTTGTTGTAGAAGTCGGTCAACGTGAAGACTCCGGCCGGATCCTCGCCGCTCTCGTACCGGCCATAGAGCTGGGTCATCACGTATGCGTTCTGCTTCATGCTGGTTTCGTAGTCGCGCAGCAACGTGGTTTTCACATCGGCGGTGTGCTTCTCGCTCGGCCCCCCGGTCTTGAGCCCGTCGATCTCCTTGAGCATCGCCTTGACCAGTTCGTCCACGCGGGCCGGGCTGCACGTGAAGTTGATTAACAGCGAGTATTCGGGCACGGGTACCCGGTTGTAGTTGGCGCTGACCGTCACGCCATACGTGCCGCTGAGATCTTCGCGCAGCGTTTCCCGCAGCCGGTTGTCGAGCACCGAGGCCACGGCGCGGATGGCCACGCGATTGGCCTGCGTGTACTGGAACGGGCCATTGAAAATCAGGGCGACACGGCTCTGAGGCTCGATCCCCTTCTCGACGGTCTTCTCGTTGACGCCTTTCGGCAGGCGCATCCCGACGTCCTTCCACGTCTCGTGCCGGCCGGCCGAGGGGAGGCTGGCCAGATAACGCTCCACGAGCGGCTTCATCGCGTCGAGATCGAAGCTGCCCGTGAACACAAACGTGAATCCGCCGGCGTCGGCCATCCGCTCCTTGTAGAACGCCATCGACTTCTCGAGGCTCATCTCATCGACCAGTTCGGGACTCATCGGGCGTCCGCGGAAATGCCCCTGGCTCATGATCTGGCTGAGTGCCTCGCTGAAGGCGTAGGCAGGCGTGTTCTTCCGATTGGCCAGCATGGTCTTCATCTGGGAGGTAATCACCCCGAACATGGCCGGATCGGATCGCGGCTGCGTAAAGACCATGTGGATCAGCTGGAACATCGTCTCGAGGTCCTTCTTCGACCCGCTGCCAAACACCATGCTCGCGACGTCGCTGAACGACGCATTGGCCGACGCCACCTTGCCCGACAGCACCTTGCGCAGCTCGATCGCGCTGAACTGGCCGATCCCGCCCGATCCGACCACCTGGCTGGCCGTCATCGCGGCCACGTAGTCCTTGTCGCTGGCGAGCGACGTGCCGCCAGGGCTGAACGCGCGGAACACGATTTCGTCCTGCTTGAAGTCGGTCGGCTTGAGCGCCACCTTGACGCCGTTCGACAGCTCCCACTCGGTGATCCCGATGCCATCGCGGGTGTTGGTCTTGACGACGCGTCCCGGGCTTGGGATCGGATCAAGCAGCGGCTTGTTGTCGGAGGTGTCGACATAGGCGGCGACTTCCTTGACGCCGACGGCCTTGATCACCGCGGCCAGCGTGGCTTCGTCGGGAACGACCAGGCCCTCCTTCTGAGGGCCAGACACGATGACGATGCGGTTCGACTCGGCGAGCCATCTTGTGGCGAGCGCGTTGATCTCGGCGAGCGTAATCTCAGGCAGGAATCGCTGATAGAGCTCGTACTCGTACACGATGCCCGGGATCGGCTCCTGCACCAGCGCGTGGCGTGTGTACTCGTTGGCGAGCATCGCGGACTGCAGCTTGTCCTTCTCGCCGGCCTGCTGCTCGAGACCGCGCAGCCTGTCACGCTTCTGCCGATCAAACTCGGTGGGCGTGAACCCGTGGCGCGCGACCCGCTGTGCCTCCGTCAGCAGCGCGTCCAGGCCACGTTCGATCCCGGTTTCCTTCACCATCGCATTGAGCGTCGCCGCCTCCTTGCCGCGCAGGAAGGGGCCGATGCCCGCCCCTGCGCCCACGAACGGCGGATCCGGCTTCTGGGCCAGTTCCGAAAAGCGGACGTTGAGCATGCGCTCGGCGAGGTTCTCGACAATGTCCTGGCGGTACGCGCCGATCGTCGTGTGGTCCCGCGCCGGCAACTTGTTGATGACACCGACGGTGGTTCCCGTCATCTCTTTGTCGGTTTCGATCGTATAGAGCGTGCCGGGAGTGTCGAGTACGGCGTACGCGGTTCGTGCGCGGGGAGTCTTCACGGCCGGGATCGCCGCGAAGCGCTGCCGGATCGTGGCTTCGACAGCCGCCTTGTCGAAATCGCCCACGGCGATAACCGTCATCAGGTCGGGGCGGTACCAATCGGCATAGAACTTCTTCAGGCGATCGGGCTTGAAGTTCTGCAGGATCTCCGTCTTGCCGATCGGCAGCCGCTCGGCATAGCGTGAGCTCTTGAACAGGATCGGAAACTGCTTGTCCTGGATTCGCGCGCCGGCACCGCGCCGGCCGCGCCACTCCTCGATGATGACGCCGCGCTCCTTGTCGATCTCAACCGGATCAAACGAGACGTTGTGCGCCCAGTCCTCGAGGATGAGAAATGCCTGATCGAGCAGCCCCGCCTTGTCCGTCGGAATCTGCAGCATGTACACGGTTTCGTCGAAACTCGTGCCGGCGTTGATGCTCGGCCCGAACTTCATGCCGGTGGACTGCAGGAAGTCAATGAGTTGCTGCTTCGGAAAATGAGACGTGCCGTTGAACGCCATGTGTTCGACGAAGTGCGCCAACCCCTGCTGGTCGTCGTCTTCGAGAACCGACCCGGCGTTGACGACAAGCCGAAGTTCGGCCCGGTTGGCCGGCACCTTGTTCGCACGGAGGATGTAGCGCAATCCGTTCGGCAACCGGCCCGCCGTGACTGACGGATCGATCGGAACCGCTTGCGTGAGCGCCGCGGTCCTGGCGGATGTTGCGGCGGCCGCCGGCGGTGCCTGAACGGCGGCCTGAGGCTTCGCTGGAAGCGTAGTCTGGCCCGCAAGCGGCAAACCCAGTGCTGCGAGCATCACGATCGCGATCACGACGAACCACGGCCGCTTGACTGTCACCATAGACCTGTCCTCCTGTCTGGCGCCAACCCGGACGCCGAATCGGGTAGCGGTGTGTGCGATGACGCGGATTCTACTGCAGAGACGATGCGGTCGGCTCAGTTGTCCACAGCCTGGAAACACCACAAAGACGCGCGTAGGCCGGGCGGTCCGCCTCCGCGCTCCCATATCGCAAATGTCTAGCGCACGTGTGCGGGATCCGCCGTTGGTGCGGCGGGAATCAAGACCTCCACACAGGTGCCCACGCCCAGTTCGCTGGTCACCGCCATCGCCCCGCCATGCTGGGTGACGACGACGTAGGCGGTCGCCAACCCCAGCCCGCGGTTGCGCGGTTTCGGTTTGGTGGTGAAGAACGGTTCGTACAGGTGAGCCAGGACGTCTCGCGGCATTCCGACACCCGTGTCGCGGACGACGACTCGACCGTAACGTCCTGGCCTTACGGCCTTCGCAATCGCCTCCAGCGGATCGAGATCCACCCACCCGGTCTCAATCGTCAGTCTGCCGCTGCCCTCGATCGCCTCACCAGCGTTGGTGGCGAGCGGCATCAGCACCTCGCGCAGGTAGTCGGCCGACATGGCGACACGGCCGTCACCGCACCCGAGCGGAGCATCGACCGCGGCCCGCGGCTTGACGATCGCGCGAATCTCCGGCAGCAGTTCCGTCACCTTCCTGTCGAGAACGATCGACGCCGGATGAAACGGCTGGCCCCGGCTCAGGATCAGCAATCGCGTCGTGAAGAGGGTCGTGCGCCGGACGACGTCATGAGCGCGACGGAGGTTGTCGGCATGCACATCGTCAGTGCCGAGATCGTCGAGCGTGAGGTCGATGTACCCGCCGATCGCGTTGAGCAGGTTGAGAAACTCGTGCGTCACCACGCTCGACAATCGGCCGAGGGCCTCCATCTTCCTGGCTTCGCGCAGGCGTTCCTCGAATGCCGCCCGCGCTCGCTCGGCGGCAGCGCGTTCCCGTTCGAGAGACCGGTACGCGACGATGCTGGTCCCGCCGAGCAGCGCCATCGCCGCCAGCGCCACGACATTCTGGGTGGCCTCAGCCGTCGCCGTCAGTGCGCCCGTCTCGTGCAACGCGGCGTGCACGAGCGGAAAGCAGGCAGCGAGCGCGATCAGCCGGAAGGCCACCGCCGCCGGCTCTCGGTCGCGTGCGGCCGCGTGTTCTGCCGCCGCAGGGCGGATCGGTCCCCATTGCACCTGCCGCAGCCTGAACGCTACCAGCAGACACAGTGGAGGCACGCTCCACATTACGCCGATCCCTGAGCCGTTTGGCAGCGTCACCAAACCCTTCACGATCAACACGTCGATCAGGTTGGTTACCAGCAAGGCACCGAAGGCCGCTGCGATCCCGCCGTAGATCCAGGTCCAGCGCGGCGATCGGCATTCGACGGCCAGGCTCGCGAATCGGGCCGCGATGATCACGTCGAGTACGACGAACAGCGGGGCAGCCCTCAGCCGCCCAGCCGGCCACGTCGAATCAATCGCGATGGGCACGACGATGAAATACACGAACCAGCCGATGCTCCACAGCACCAGGCCGGACCAGTTGAGCCAGCGAGCGGTCAGCCGGGATTCGGAGCCTTGCGGCCGGTGCGGCAGCCGCTCGGCGGCCAGCAGGAACGGGACATAGAAGCACACGTAGCCGGCTGCCACCATCGCATCACGGATCGGGCTGCCCCCGACGCCTTGGGACGCCGTGACGAGCGTGACGGTCACCAGCCAGCACAGGCTTCCCGCGCCGAGCGTCAGCCAGAATCGTCGCTCGTTGGGGTCGTCGATGCGCGTGAGAGCGTAGAAGGCAGCCGCGGCCGCAATGGCGACAAACGGGATCTGAACGCCGGAAACGCCCAAGCCGGCCAGCGCCGCCGGAGCGAGCAGCGGGACGCCGTAGATCGCGACCTCGACAGCGACTACCCACGCGGCCAATTGCACCAGATGGTCGTGCAGCAGTGCGCGAGCCGCGGAGGGTCGGTCGGAGAGCAGATTCTGGTCGGATGCCATGAAGTCTGTCTAACGTTACCTCGGAGCGGGCCGGGTTCGACGTCCGATTTCGAAAGAAAAACAGGCGCGTCTCCTCGACGCCAGCCGTGCAAGAATACGGCCGTGGCACGGTATCTCGCAAGGCGCATTGCGTTCTCGCTGCTCCTCGTCCTGGTGGTGGCCTCCTCGGCGCTGGTCCTGACCAGGATGGCTCCCGGTGATATTACGACGGAACAGGTGGGCACCGGCGTCTCCGGGAAGACGCTGGCTGCCGATCGGCTGCGGCTCGGGCTGGATCGGCCGTTGGCCGTGCAATACCTCGAATGGCTGGGCCGGGCCGTGCAACTGGATTTCGGGACGTCGCTGATGTACGGGCGTCCAGTGGCGGGGCTGGTGGCCGAACGCGCCCGCAACACCGCGCTGCTGGCGGTGGTCGCGCTGCTGGCTGCCACCCTGATCGGGCTGCCGCTCGGCGTCCTCGCGGGGAGCCGGAGCGGGATGGTGTCGGCGCTGGTCAGATCGGGTTCGGTGCTGGCGCTCTCGCTGCCGTCGCTGGTCAGTTCGCTGTTGCTGGTCTTCGTGGCAGCGCGCACCGGCTGGCTGCCGACCGGCGGCATGACTGCCCTGGAGCCAGGCGCGGGCGGATGGTTCGCCGCCGTCGTGGACCTGGCGCGCCACCTCGTGGTGCCGGCCGCCGCACTCACTCTGCCGCTTGCCGCCACGATCGAGCGCCTGCAGGCGCGCGCCGTCGCGGACACGCTTCGGGAACCGTTTGTACTGGCCGCGCTTGCTCGCGGCGTGCCCGCCTCGCGCGTCCTGTGGCGGAGTGCCCTCAAACCGGCCCTGCGGCCGGTGACGGCGATCTACGGCCTCATCTTCGGCAGCCTTCTCAGCGGATCGTTCGTGGTCGAAATCGTCACGTCGTGGCCGGGGCTCGGCCGCCTGATGTTCGATGCGCTCCGATCGCGCGACCTGTACCTGGTAGCCGGATGCGCGGCCGCCGGCGGGGCGTTTCTCGCGCTGGGTGGCCTGCTGTCCGATCTCGCCCTCGCCATCGTCGACCCGCGGCTGCGTGGGTCGACCGAGGCCCGATCATGAGGCGCGTCGGCTGGGGCCTGCTCATCGGCGTGGCGCTCCTCGCGCTGGCCGCTCCGCTTCTGACACCTCACACGCCCGGCCAGCGTTTCGTCGACCGTCTCTACGCGCCGCCGATGAGGCCTCACATCCTCGATGCCGACGGGCGCTGGCACGCGCCGTTCGTCTATCCGGTGCAACTGGCCGACCGGCTCGAACGCCGATATGAGGAAGACCGCGCGCATCCCGTCCCTCTGCGATGGTTCTCCGGGGGTGTGATCGTCGACGCGTCTTCCGAGGACGGAGCACCGTGGCTGCCGCTCGGCGCTGACGGGTCCGGGCGCGACGTGTTCGCGCGACTCGCTTACGGCGCGCGGCTGTCGCTGGGCGTCGCGCTGGTCGCCACGCTCGGCGCCCTGCTGATCGGCACGCTGGTCGGCGGCGCGGCCGGAGTGTCGGGCGGGCTGGTAGACGACGGGCTGATGCGTCTGTCGGATTTCGTCGTCGTACTGCCCGCGATGTATGTGGTGTTGGCGCTGAGGGCGGCGATGCCGCTGGTGCTGGAGACGCCTGCCGTCTTTGCGCTGGTGGCTGGCATTATGGCGGTTGTCGGCTGGCCGCTCGTCGCGCGCGGTGTCCGCGCGATCGTGGCCGCCGAACGCGATCGCGACTATGCACAGGCCGCGCGCTCGCTGGGTATGGGCCGATGGCGGCTGCTCGTGCGGCACCTCCTGCCCGCCGCACGAGGGTACCTCGCGACACAGGCGACATTGCTGTTGCCCGGCTTCATTCTCGCCGAAGCCACACTCTCGTACGTGGGTCTCGGGTTTCCGGATCCTGACGCCAGCTGGGGATCGATGCTCCAGGAAGCCGCCACGATCGCCGCCATTGCGGACGCGCCGTGGACGCTTGCTCCGGCGGTTGCCATCTTCGCCGTGGTCCTGGCTGTCAATCTCATCGTCCAGACGCCGGAATTCAGTGCGGTGCCAGGATTGGGCGCGCGTTCTGACGGCGCCTAATCCGGTCGGCGTCTTGCCGTGGTGTGTTCGACGAGTAGACGATGCGGTATTCTTGCTTCTTATCGAACGACGAATGCCACCGACTATCGACTGCTGACGACTTCTTCTCTTGGCTGCAACCATGAATCTGAACGGCATCTATCCGCCCGCCATCACCCCTTTTGCGAATGACGAGATCGACATCGCCGGTCTGGCGCACAACACGAAGCGCTGGATGAAGACGGGTCTCGGCGGGTTGCTTGTGCTCGGGTCGAATGGCGAAGCGGCGTTTCTCGACGAGGATGAGGCCGAGCGCGTCGTGGCGACCGTGCGCGAGCACACGCCGCGCGATCGGGTACTGCTCGCGGGTACGGGGCGCCAGTCCACGCGGGCGACGCTGGCGGCCACCAAACGGGCGGCGAAGGCCGGAGCCGACGCGGTGCTCGTGCTGACGCCGTTCTACTTCAAGAGCCAGATGACGCAGGAGGCGCTCGTCGCGCATTACCGCGCCGTCGCCGACGAGTCACCGGTGCCGGTGCTGCTCTACAACTTCACCAACGTCACCGGCATCAACCTGGCGCCGGATGCCGTGGCGGCCCTCTCGGAGCATCCCAACATCGTCGGCCAGAAGGACTCAAACGGGGACGTGGGCCAGGCCGCCGCGATCGTGGCCCGCGTGCCGCCGGACTTTCCGCTGCTGGTCGGATCGGCTGGCACGCTCTATCCGGCGATGATGATGGGCGCCGCCGGCGCGATCATCGCCGTGGCCAACGTGGTTCCGGATGTCTGCGTGAAGCTGTACGATCTGGTCCGCGCCGGCCGCCACGACGAGGCGCGGGCGCTGCAGCGGCGGTTGACGCCGCTCGCCGTTGCGGTCACCGGCACCTACGGGATCGCGGGGCTGAAGGCGACGATGGGGATGGCTGGGTACGTCGGGGGCGCGCCGCGCATGCCGCTGCGGCCAGTCAAGCCCGAGGCTATCGCGGTGCTGCGCAAACTGTACGACGAGCTGGTGGCAATATGATCTTCCTTCCCGAGTCTGAAAGAATTCTCCTTGGCCCCGGCCCGAGCATGGTGTCGCCGCGGGTGATGCGCGCGATGGCCGCTCCGGTCCTGAGCCATCTCGATCCTGAATTGATGGGCATGATGGACGCCATGCGCGGGCAGCTTGCGCAGGTCTTCCGCGCGCCCGCCGGGTCGTTTGCTTTCGCGGTCTCCGGCACCGGGACGTCGGCGATGGAGATGGCCGTCGCGAACCTGGTCGGTGACACGACGCGCGTCCTGTCGGTGGTGGGAGGCTACTTTGCCGATCGCATCGCCGGCATGTGCCAGCGATATGGCGGCCAGGTGACGCGGCTCGAGCACGAGTGGGGCCGCGCCGTTGACCCCGAGGCCGTGCGGCGCGCTCTCAAGGAGCGGGGCGCCGACATCGTCACCATCGTGCACGCCGAAACGTCGACCGGCGTGCTCAATCCGGTCGAACAGGTCGCGGCCATTGCCCGCGAGTCCGGCGCGCTGGTCATCGTCGATGCCGTCACCTCGCTTGGTGGCCACCCGCTCGACGTGGAGAAGTGGGGCATTGGTGCCTGCTACAGCTGTGCGCAAAAATGCATCGGTGCGCCATCCGGCATCGCGCCGATCGTGTTCTCGCCCGCTGCGCTGGAGCGAAGGGTCAAGGCGCGCAGCTTCTATTTCGATCTCACACTGCTCGAGGACTACTGGCTGCGCCGCAAGTACCATCACACGATCTGTGCGTCGCTCGTCTACGCGCTGCGCGAAGCGCTGCTGATGGTCGAAGAGGAAGGGCTCGAGGCGCGGTGGCGCCGGCACCGCGAGAACCACAATGTCCTGGCGGCCGGCCTCAACACGCTGGGTCTTTCGCTGCTGCCGCCCGAGCCCGAACGGCTGTGGACGCTGAACGCGGTTCGGGTACCAGACGGCGTGGACGAGGCGGCGGTGCGCACGAAGATGCTGCAGCAATTTGACATCGAAGTGGGTGCGGGCCTCGGGCCGCTTGCTGGCAGGATTTGGCGGGTTGGCCTGATGGGCGCCAGTTCGACCCCCGCAATCATTCTGTTGTTCCTGGGGGCGCTGGAGTCCGTGCTTGGCGCTCAGAAGGGTCGGTGACAGGAAATGGGGCCAGGCCCCTTTTTCGCGGCGCGGGCGTGAGGCGCAGGTGATCCGGAAGCTGTTCACCGGGATTGTCGTGCTCGCGGCAGTCGGATTCGGCTGCGCGGCCTATGTCTACCTCACACTGCCGGACATCCGATCACTCCGCCGGGTCAACCCGCCGACCACCGCCTTTATCGAGTTGCGCATGCGCGAGGCCGAGCGTGCGGGAAAGAAGCCGCGGCGCGTGCAGACCTGGGTGCCGTACGAACAGATCTCGTCGGCTGTGAAACGCGCGGTGCTGGTGACCGAAGACGCCGCCTTCTTCGGGCACGAGGGCATTGATTTCGACGAACTGGAGAAGTCGTTTGAATTGAACTGGAAGAAGGGTCAGTTTCTGCGCGGGGGCAGCACGATCACCCAGCAACTGGCCAAGAACCTCTATCTGTCGCCGTCGAAGAACCCCGTGCGCAAGTTCAGCGAGTTCCTGATCGCGCGCCGGCTGGAAGCTGAGCTGTCAAAACGGCGGATCTTCGAGATCTATCTGAATGTCATCGAGTGGGGTGACGGGATCTACGGCGTTGAGGCGGCGGCTCGCCACTATTTCGGGATTCCGGCCTCCGCGCTCGGACCCGAACAGGCGGCGATGCTGGCATCGATGATCTTCAATCCCCGCCAGTACGATCCCGCGCGGCCGACCCCGTTTCTGCGGCAGCGCCAGCAACTCATCCTGTCCCGCATGGGGGCCGTGGCGCCCCCGCCGGCCGACCAGCCGGGCCCCCCTCCGCCGCCGAGAACCTGAATCCCACTGGCCTGCCAGCCTAATGCGCGGCAGCTGGACAGCCGACATGAACTAGAGACGGTTTCAAGACCTGCGTGAGCGGCCTGTTTCTCGACCGCTAGCACGGGTCTTGAAACCGGTCATCTTAAAGCGTGACGCGGAGTGATCGGGCGTCTCCCGGGATTGTCCAGTTCGCATGATCAATTACACAGCCCATGTCCACCGACTCATGGAGGACATCGTTTCCCGCGTGCCGGCGCTCGCGGCCATCGACATCCGCGACGTGCTGGTCTTCGCCCGGTTGGGGCGCACAGACACCCACGGCGCCTATGCCACCTGTCACAGCCTCATGCTGCCCGACAGCGAGGCGGCGTACTACTTCTGGCGCGACCGGCGCACCGGACGTCTGACGCGGCGCTCGGAGTGGTTCATTACGCGGTCGCCGCACGTGAGAGTGGGCGGCCGGCGCGTCACGCATCTGATTTCGCTTTCGCTGCCGCGATTCTGCGACCAGACGCTGGCAGGCTCAGCCAAGCAGGATGCCTATCCCCACGGCTCCGACTGGAACGCGAAGCTCGACACGATCATTCACGAGCTGTATCACGTCGATCCGCACGGCGGAGGGATTCGGGCGTCGACCCGATCGGACGGCCGGCCCTCGGCGCAGACGCACACGGCGCAGTTTTTTCGGGACGTGTCGCAGATGGTGCGTGAGTACCTGGACAGCCGGCCCGACCCGGCCATCTCTGAATTCCTGACGCATCGCTTTGACGAACTCACGAGGCTCCATGGAGCCGTCGCCGCCGAGACGTTCCGCGCGTTTCCGTCGTTTCCCCAGCGCTTTCGGGAACCGGTGATTGAGCAGCCACGCCTGCCGCGCGCCACCCATGTCGTGCCGCTCGATGGCCGACAGCACCAGCGCTTCTACACCGACGCCGATCTTGAGACGCGCCAGTTCCTGGAGCGATCCACTCGACGGGTCGACACCGGCGCGCAGGTCGGGACGATCAAGGGCATCCATCCCCGCCAGCCTTCACACCTCGCCGCTCATCGCCGGCCGCGGTAGGAGCGGGTTCGGCTGAACCCGCGTGGCTTGTCAGGGCGCGGGTCTGGACGAACCGAGCCGCCTGGCGCCGGCGTAATGCTGGGACCAGTACGGCGACGTCAATGGCTCGACGCGGACCACGCCCCTCGAATTCGGCGCGTGCACGAATGCATCGCGGCTCGTCGCAATGCCAACATGCGTCAGACCGGGCCCGGTGGTGCTGAAGAACACGAGATCACCCGGCCGGATGTCCTCCCGCTCGACGGGTTGGCCCATGCTCGCCTGGGTGGCTACATTGCGCGGCAATTCCACGCCGTTCAGATGGTAGACGTACCTGACAAACCCGCTGCAGTCGAACCCGGTCGGCGTCGTGCCTCCGAGCACGTACGGCGTGCCGAGATATCCGAGCGCGGTGCGCACCACGCCCGAGTCCAGTAACGGCGCGACCGACGACGAACGAGGCAGAAGCACAGCCGAATCCGATGGCGGCTCAACCAGCGAGGGGCGGGGCGGAAGCACGTGGAGCGTGGGTCCCCGGCTGGCGGCGCACCCGGTCAACAGGAACGCGCACAACCCGAACAGGAGCAGTGGTGCGCAGGCGCGGGGGAGAGGCATCTTGGATGCTCTATCGGTCGAATGGGGGATAAAGTTCAGTCGTTCACACCGATCAGGCGGTCGCACCGAGATTGGCGTCCAGCGTCCGGCACGAGGTGTCAGCCGGACGTCGTGCCGTCCGGAGGTGCCGGCTCTGGTACGCGGAGACGCGAGCGGGCGTGCCCAGATCGCTCCATCCGCACGGGGGGACGCGAACCACCGCCAGGCTCGAGGCCGATTTCGTCAGGACGTCTCGCGACAGGTCTGCGCTTGGCAGGTCGGCGTAGAAATCACTCAGGCTCACGGCCGCAGTTCCGGCTTCCTCCCTCGCGACAAACGACCGGACCAGATCGGGTACCGACTGCTGGCAGGCTCGGAGCAACGCGCTCGCCCGAGCGACGATCATGAAGCTGTTGACCAGGGCGCCACGCCGCATCAACGCGAGCGCGCCGTCCAGATTCGGCTTCTCGACGAAGTGCGCCACGCCGGCGATGGCGCCGTCCCCGGCCGGCAGAATCCAGCCGTAGTCCGGATCACACTGCTCCGGGATCATGCCCAGCAGCAGAATGCGGCGATGACTGCTCCCCCGAGTCCTCAGTGTCTCGAGCAGCGCATCACGCAGGACGGGCTCGTTGGCGACGTAGTGGTCCGATGGCAGCAACAGCAGTCTGGCCTTCGGATCGCGATGGAACAACACGTCGACCGCGGCCAGCAGCACGCCAGCCGCAGTGCCGCAATTCCTCGGTTGAACGATGAGATTGTCGGGCGGCACGTCGGCCAGATCCCGTTCCCAGTAGCGCCGGTGCTGCTCGGCGACCACGAACAGGACGCGCTGGCGAGGCACCACGCCAAGGGCCCGGGCGAACGCCCAGCGAATCATCGATTCGCCGCCGGCAAATGACCAGTACTGTTTGGGAATCAACCGGCCGTCATAGCCGGTCGTCAGAGAAGCCACACGCTGTCCGTCGCCACCCGCCAATACGACCGCCCACGCGTGCGCGCTCATATCCGGCTCCGGGGTCTGTGTGCAAGTGCCTTAGTGTACGACATTCGGCTGGAGTCTTCAAGCTGCGGGGAGGCGCGGGACGGCGCGTTGCGGCCGCCTATGGCGCCTGTCGGACGCCGTTGGACGCCTTGACACTCACCGTCGCCGTTCTGCACAATGCCCTCATGGAGCAGACGCTCCTCCTCAACGCTTCGTACGAGCCATTGAAGGTGGTTCATTGGCGCAAAGCCATGACGCTGTGGTGTCAGGGCAAGGTTGAGGTGATCTCGGTCTATGACCGCGAGATTCACAGCGTCTCGATCACGTTCCGTCTTCCATCGGTCATCCGGCTGCTGCGCTACGTCAGGATCAAGCACCGTTTCGATTACGTGCCGTTTTCGCGGGCGAATATCTACGCCCGCGATGAGCACACGTGCCAGTACTGCGGCCACCGGATGTCCACCAGCGAACTGACGTTCGACCACGTGGTGCCGGTGTCCCACGGCGGCCGAAAGGCCTGGGAGAACATCGTCACCTGCTGCGTGTCGTGCAACCGGCGGAAGGGCGGGCGCACCCCGGCCGAGGCCCGGATGCACCTGGTCCGGTCGCCCAAACGGCCTGAGTCGGTACCCGCACTGCGAATTACCATCGGGATCCGCCAGGCGCCAGAAAGCTGGCGCGACTACCTGTATTGGAACGTTGAACTCGAGGACGACTAGGTGGGTGCGGTGAACATGGACATTTGTCGTCGCCTGCACGCCCGGACGGCCTCGCCCGTGAGCGATCCTGCCCCCCGTGTCTGAGATTCCCGACTGCTGCGTGACGTCGGTCGAGCCTGTCTGGGCTGTGCCCGGTGCGCGGATAACCGTTCGCGGGAAGGTCTTTCCTGTGTCCGGTGAGCGCCTGCCGGCCGTCCATGTGGCCGGACTCGATGCGCACGTCGTGGTCGCGGGGTCCAGTCGGCTCGGCGTGATCGTCCCGGATCGCGCACCAGGAGGCCGCGCCGTTGTGACCGTCGACGGAGCGGCCGGCCACGCGGAACTCGAGATTGGGACAGTCGTCGCGAAAGAGATTCATCAGGTCGACAATCCCGCGATCGCTTCCTCTGGCACGCTGTACGCGACGTGCAGCGGGCGGCGCGGTCAGGAAGTCCCGGTGTCGGTCGTCCGCGTCGGCACCGGCGGTGTCCAGGAGCCGTACCTCAGCGGCATCGTCAACGCCACGTCCATGGCCTTTGACGCCCGTGGAACGCTGCACATCTCCAGCCGCTTCGATGGCACGGTCTACCGCGTCATGCCCGACGACACGCTCGAGGTGGTCGCCAGCGAACTTGGCGTCGCATGCGGGATCGCCTTCGGATCGGACGGGACGCTGTTTGTCGGCGACCGCGGCGGCACGATCTTCCGGATTGGACAGACTGGTAGAGTGGTGCCGTTTGTGACGCTTCCGCCCAGTATCGTGGCGTACCATCTCGCCATCGGGCCAGAGGACGACTTGTTTGTTGCGGCGCCAACGCTTGACCCGTGTGACCGCGTCTACCGGATCAGCCGGTTGGGCGAGGTGAAGGTCGTGTCCACCGAGTTCGGGCGTCCCCAGGGTCTGGCCTGTGATGCGGAAGGCCAACTGTGGGTGACGGAAGCCGTGGCTGGCGGCGCGGGCCTGTACCTGGTTCGCGAGGGCCGTCCACGTGAACTCAGGATGGCGGCATCGTCGCTGGTCGGCGTGGCCTTTGACCCGCGCGGCGGGTTGGTGGTGGCGTCCGGTGACACGGTCTACAGGCTGAACGCGCCGGTGCGGCCCTGGATCCCCCGGGCATGAGGCCCGGGGAATCGGGCGCGATGAATCGCACCCCTACGGGTTTCTCTGGCGAATCCTGAATCCCGAATCCCGAATCCCGTCTAGACTACATGACTACCGACTACTGACTACTGACTACCTCTTCCCCTATGTCCTTCAAACAACTCACCGCCGTCAAGTCCCTGGATCGTCTGACTCGAGATACCGAAGATCCCACGCGCCAACTCAAGCGAACGCTTGGGCCGGTCCAACTGACCGCACTGGGGATCGGCGCCATCATCGGGGCCGGCATCTTCTCGTCGGTCGGATCAGCCGCCGCAGGAGGAGCGCAGCATCTGGGCGCGGGCCCGGCCGTCGTTCTTTCCTTCGTGCTGACGGCCGTCGCGTGCGGCTTCGCGGCGCTTTGCTACTGCGAGTTCGCGGCGATGGTGCCCGTGTCGGGGTCCGCCTACACCTACGCGTATGCCACGCTCGGTGAACTGATCGCCTGGGTGATTGGCTGGGATCTGATCCTCGAGTACGCCGTCGGGAACGTGGCGGTCGCGGTATCGTGGTCCGGCTACTTCCAGGAACTGCTTCGCGGTCTGGGCATGGACTGGCCGCGATGGCTGGGCACGGATTTCCGATCAGCCGGCCAGGCGGCCACGCAGTTGGCGGCGACCGTGGCCGCACACGGCGACGTCGGGGCGCTTGGTCCCGTCGTGATGCGGGCGGCCGACGCGTTCAACGCGGCGCCGCGAATCGCGGGCGTGCCAATCATTCTCGATCTTCCGGCGTTTCTGATCGTCGCGTTCATCACGTGGGTGCTCGTGAGGGGCATCAGTGAGAGCGCGTGGCTGAATTCGGCGATGGTCGGTCTCAAGCTGCTCATCATCGCGTTCTTCATCATCGTCGGCGCCTTCTACGTGAAGCCAGAGCACTGGACCCCGTTTGCGCCGAACGGGTTCAAGGGCATCTCGAGCGCGGCCGCCATCATCTTCTTCGCCTATATCGGGTTCGACGCCGTGTCGACCGCCTCCGAAGAGGCAAGGAACCCGCAGCGCGACATGCCGATTGCGATGATCGCCAGTCTGGTGATCTGCACGGTCATCTACATCCTGGTGGCGCTGGTGCTGACCGGATTGCTCAAGTGGGATCAGCTCGGCACGGCCGAGCCGCTCGCCACGGCCTTCTCGTCACTCGGGATGACGTGGGCCGCCGGCATCATCTCGCTGGGCGCCGTGTTCGCGACCACCAGCGTGCTCGTCGTGTTTCAGCTCGGGCAGCCGCGCATCTTCTTCTCGATGGCGCGTGACGGTCTGCTTCCTGCGTGGGCGGCCAAGATTCACCCGAAGTACCGTACGCCGCACATCACCACGATGATCACCGGGCTGGTCGTGGCGACGTTTGCCAGCTTCATGAACATCAACGAAGTCGTGGAGCTCACCAACATCGGCACGCTGTTCGCGTTTGTGCTGGTGGCCATCGGCATCATCATCCTGCGGCGCACGAATCCGGATCGGCACAGGCCATTCCGGACGCCGTTTGTGCCGTTTGTGCCACTGATGGCGGTGGTGATGTGCACGTACTTGATGTTCCAGCTGCCCCTGGTCACGTGGGTGCGGTTCTTCGTGTGGCTGGCGATCGGATTGGTGATCTACTTCGCGTACGGCGTGCGCCACAGCGTGCTGCGGTCGTCCAACAGGGCGTCATGAGGGGAGATGTGGTGGGGTCAGATCCGAAACGCAACATTCTCCATCAGACTGGATCTTGCTGCCCCGTGGGGTCTGACCCCACGCAGCACGTGGTTGACGATGATGCGCACTGATCCCCAGGAGCCCGATCGGGGCCGGACGCGATCATGAACGCCCCGATCGTGGCCGTCATGGTCGTGCTCGTCGTATTGTTGGCGCTGGCCGTCGTTTTCATCCGCCGATAGGACCCTCCCGAAGCACCTCGGCTCCCGCCGGACCCTTAATGCCTCGCCCGGAGTCTAAGCAAGCAGGCGACGACCTCTGGCCAGAGCCGGCTGCCTGACGGAGTGCTTCATGCATCCCCGGGAGGTCGTATGTCACACGAGCTGTTCGAGGATTTCGTCAGCGCCCCTGTGGCCATCCGCAGCCGGAAGTCGCGCACGATGCCGATTTCGATGGGCGTCCACGCCGTGCTCGTCGCGGTCGTCATCACGATGTCGATGGTGGGCTCGGACCTGCTGCCGGCCATGCCCGTGATGCTGGCGTTTGTCGCCCCGGCACCTCCGCCAGCGCTTCCGCCCGCGACGCCGCTCGCGCCGCAACCGGCGCACGCCGCAGCGGCGGCCCCCACCGTGCCAGCCGCTCATGCTGAGGCCGCCCCCGTGGACGCCCCCGCGGGGATCAAGCCGGATTCCGGCATCGAGCACGATCCGGGACCGGTCATCGCGTCCGGTGTCGAGGGTGGTTTGCCGGGAGGCGGTGCCGGCCCGATCGTCAGTGGACTGAATGGGCCGCCCTCACCTCCGGTGCCAGCCGCCCCAACCGGGCCCATGCGCCTGTGGAGCGGCGTCACGCCGCCGACCAAGATCAAGGACGCGCTGCCGATCTACCCGTATTTTGCCACGGTCGCCAAGGTCGGCGGCACGGTGATTGTTGAGGCGGTCATTGGACCGGATGGCCGGGTAAGCGATGCTCGCATCCTGAGATCGATCCCGATGCTCGATCGCGCCGCGCTCGACGCCGTCTTGCAGTGGATCTACACCCCGACATTGTTCAATGGGGTGCCTGTGGCCGTCATCATGACGGTGACCGTGACCTTCAAACTGAAGTAGCGTGTGCCACGGCGCAGCCTGCCATCCTATACTTGGATGCAGGAGGAGTCGGCGCATGCCGGTGTTTGACCACGAGCAGGAATCCGGACGGGGTGGCATGGGCCGCGTGCTGGCGCTCGGGGCGGGAGCCGTCGCACTGCTGGTGGCGGCGTACTTCGGCGTGACAATGATGATGCCGGTGAAGCCCGCGCCGAACGGGGCCGCGCTGTCATTACGGAGTGGACCGGCCCCCCGGTCGATCCCGAAGGCGGTCGAAACAGACCCGGCGATCGGAGAGTCGAAGGCCGCGCCCAGGCCGGCACCGAACAGGGCGAAGCCCGTGGTTGCGGCGCCCGCGCCGTCGGCGCGGATTGGTCCGGTGCTGGTCGTCGAGAGCGATGTGCCGGGCGCGTCGGTCTTCGTCGATCGCAAGTACCTCGGAACCACGCCGCTCCGCTCGACTGAGGTGACGGCCGGTGTCCACCAGCTCAATGCGTCGGCATCAGGCGAGGACGGCCTGGTGCAGGGCATCGAAATAGATGGGGCCGGCGAGACCACGATCGCGTTGAAGTTCCGCGAGGTGCGCCTCAACGTCCAGTTGGCCGCCATCCACAAACACGGCATCGGGTCGTGCGCGGGGACATTGATCGCCACGCCGGCCGGCATCAGCTACCAGACCGAGAACAAGAAGGACGCCTTCGCATTTCCGTTGCGCGATCTCGAGGTGTTCGAAATCGATTACCTGAAGAAGGAACTCAAGGTGAAGCAGCGCGGCGGCAAGACCTGGAACTTCACGGACAAGTCGGAGAACGCCGACACGCTGTTCGTGTTTCACCGCGACGTCGCGAAGGCCCGCGAGAAACTGGCCGCGCAGGGGAGGTAGGGGCCGATCCACGGCTGGACCCCGGTTGCCACCCCAACGCGGCTGCCGCGTTGGGGACCCCGGCTTTCGCCGGGGTGACGGATCGCCCGGGGGCACAGATCAGGCCGTCGTAACCCAGAAGTCGGCCAGCAGGTTCGCGGCAACCAGACGACGGTAGGCCGCCGTCGAGCGGAGATCGTCAATCGGCGCGATCTCGGTCTGCAGGATGCGCTGGGCGTCGCGCATCGAGGCGCCGGACGCGAGCGCCGCTTCGGTCCGCGGGACGCGGATGACGGTAGGTGCGACGCTGCCGAAACTGATGCGTGGCTGGGCCGCGCGGACGCCGGCCATCACGACCTTCGAGATCGATTGCGCCGCCCGCGTTCCCACTTTCCGAAAGTACTGCACGCCGTCGACCGCCGGGATTTCGACGGCCGTGATGAGTTCGTCTGGCTGCATCACGTTCTTGCGGTAGCCGGTGTAGAACGCGGCGAACGGCACCGTGCGGACCCGGTCGAGGCTCTGCAGTTCCACCAGCGCATCCGAGGCGGCCAGCACAGGCAGCGTATCTCCCGCGGGCGAACCGTTGCTGATATTGCCGCCGATGGTGCCGCGGTTCTGAATCTGAACCGCTCCGATTTCGCGTGCGGCCGAGACGATCATCGGGAGATGCCGACCGACGACGGGCGACGCGATGATCTCGGTGTACGTCGTCAGTGCCCCGATGCGCAGCACACCCTTGCGCCGCTCGATGCCGCGCAACTCATCCAGGTGCCAGATGTTCAGGAAGCGCGTGTCGGCCAGCGATCCGAAATTCAGGCCGACATAGACATCCGTGCACCCGGCCAGTGGGACCAGCGGCCCTTCAGCGCGCAGCAGCCGCAGCGCGTCGCGCAACGACCGCGGGTGACGAAAGTGGAGTGGGGTGATCGCGGTCCGCATGTCGTTCTTCTTCGTACCGTCTCTTGTCCTTCTGATATCCGGGCACGGCATGCCGTGCTCCTACGCGCTCATTTCTGCTTCCTGCTCCCAACTCCCTGCATCTTACGTCTTGCGTTATCCTGTTCCCGCCTCTCTGCTCTTGGTTCGAGGGGCCGCTCCGGAAGCCGTCCTCCCGCAGATCTGATCGCTCTATATATCCCGATGTAACCAGTACATCGGCAGAGATTGCCAGCCAGCCCGACTCGGACTTCCTTGAGCGTCGGACTAGGCCCCAGCGCGATCGCCGCCATCACCATTCCTGGCGTGCAGATGCCGCATTGCGTGCCGCCCTGTTCCGCGAACGCGCGCTGCAGGGGATGGCGGCCCTTGAGCCCCTCAATCGTTGTCACCTTCGCGTCGCGAACCTGCGCGATCGGCACGAGGCACGCGTTGACCGCGCGGCCGTTGACGATGACCGTGCAGGCCCCGCACTCGCCCTCGCCACACCCTTCCTTCGTGCCGGTCAGGTGACAATCCTCCCGCAGCACGTCCAGCAGGCGCTTCATCGGGTGCGCGCGGACCGATGTCCGCTTGCCGTTCAATACGAAAGTGATAGGTTTCAGCGTGACGCTCCGTCTCGTTTTCGGGCGCGATGAATCGCGCCCCTACGACCACCGTCGGGCCGTGTCCGGCGTCGTTCCGTCACTGCCTCAGAAATCCGTTCAGGAGTGGCCGGCACCGCGCGGATGTCGATGCCGAGGCTGCGAATCGCGTTGACGACGGCCGGCGCGACGCCGTCAAACGGCATTTCACCGATGCCTTTCGCGCCGTACGGCCCATGAGCATACCCCCGCTCCAGGACGAGGACATCCATCGGCGGCGTATCGAGCGTCGTCGGGATAATGTAGTTGGTCAGCTGCGCATTGGCCATCGCGCCGTCGCGCATGACGACGTCCTCGAGCAACGCATAGCCCAGGCCCTGCACCGTGCCGCCTTCGATCTGACCCCTGACGCCCAGGGGGTAGATAGCCTTGCCGACCTCCTGCGCCGTGGCCACTCGCGTTGGCCGCACTTCGAAGGTCACTGGATCGAGTTCGACCTCGACGATATCGCAGCCCCAGCCGAACGTCCCGTATGCGGAGCCGCGATAGGTCTCGTCATCCCAGACGAGCCCCGGAGGCGGCTCATACTGCCTGGTGATGACGAGCGGGCCGTGCTTGCGCCGGTACTCGGCTGGCGAGAGCGACCCCAGGCGCTCTCGCATCTCCCCGGCACATCGCTGCAGCAATCCGCCGACCACCATGGTTGTGCGGGAGGCGACGGTTGGTCCGCTGTTCGGCACGAACAGCGTGTCGGCGGCTTCGACTTCGACGTGGTCGATCGGGATGCCGAGCGCGTCGGCCACGATCTGGGCGTGCACGGTGCGCTGGCCCTGGCCGATCTCGGTGCTGGCCACCAGAACGCGCACGCCGCTGGTCGTGAGCTCCAGAGAGGCCTTCGATGCGAGGTACACCTCGCCGCTGCCCGTGAAGCCCGCGCCATGAAAGAACAGCGACAGACCGATGCCACGGTTGGTGCCGCGAAACGCCCGGCGCTTCTTGTGGAAGTCAGCACGCGCGACCGTTGCGCGCAGCACGTCGAGCGCGGCCGTATCCGGGCCGAGCGTCTGCCCCGTGGCTGTCACATCGCCCGGTATGAACGCATTCTTCTCGCGGAGCCGGACCGGGTCCATTCCAAGCGCCTCCGCGATGCGCTCCATGTGGACCTCCGCGGCGAACAGCGTCTGGGGCGCGCCGAATCCGCGGAAGGCGCCGTTGGGCGGCGTGTTGGTCATCACCACACGCCCGTCGACGCGCACGTGTTCGCATCGGTATGGGCCGGTGGCGTGGATGCATCCGCGCGAGAGCACCACCGGGCTCAACGTGCAGTACGCTCCGCCGTCCATCACCACCGAGATGTCCATCGCCACGAGCCGTCCGTCGCGCATCACGCCGGTCCGGTGTCGAACGATCGACGGGTGGCGCTTGGTGGTGGCCATCATGTCCTCGACGCGGTCGTAGACCATTTTGACCGGCCGGCCCGACGCGAGCGCGAGGAGGGCGGCATGGCCCGCGATGATCGACGGATAGTCTTCCTTGCCGCCGAAACCGCCGCCGGTTTCGGCTTGCACCACGCGCACCTTGTCGGCCGGCAGCGCGAGCAGCGTGCAGAGCGCCTTGTGCACGTAGTACGGGCACTGCAGCGATCCGTACAGGGTCACCCCTCCGTCACCAGGCACGGCGATCATGCCGTTGGGCTCGAGATACAGGTGCTCCTGGTGACCCGTCCGGTACTCGCCCTCAACGACCACATCGGCACGTGCGAACCCTTCGTCGAGCGACCCCTTCTCGATTCGCACGTGCTTGAAGACCCGTTGGGATCTGTCGGCGTCGAAGACCGGTGTCGCAGCGCGGTAGTTGATCTCGACGCGTGCGCCGAGAAGGCGTTCGGGATCTTCGTGCGCGACCAGCAGAATCGGTTCCGCGGCATGGTGGATCACCCGGTTCGCCAGGCATGGTTGATCGTCGGTGATCAGCGACACCACGTTGCGCCCGGGGATATCGCCCGCGTCAACGACGGTGAACCCTGATCGGTCGAAATCGAATCTGATGCCTGTGATCTCGCCGCACGGGATGGAGGATCGAATGGTGCGGCCATGGAGGAGCCCGGGCCACGTGAGGTCGTCAACGTAGCGGGCCGTGCCTCCAGTCTTGGCCGCGCCGTCCTTTCGCGCGACATTGCGGCCGACGTGCCGGCTCATGCGGATCCTCCCAGGGTGCCTCGATTATACAGGTGCGCATGCTAGAATATTTGATTGTACGATCGCTCGGGAGCCATACAGAGAGGCTGCTGGCTAGTGATGCATTCCGAACCCCGAGCTGTACATCCTATGACCCAGCGCTGGATTTCGGTTCGCGGCGCGCGTGTCCACAACCTCAAGAACATCGATGTGGACATCCCGCGGCATCAACTCGTGGTCATCACGGGTCTGTCCGGGTCCGGAAAATCCTCACTGGCGTTCGACACCCTGTATGCGGAGGGGCAGCGCCGCTACGTCGAGTCGCTCTCGGCCTACGCCCGCCAGTTTCTCGAACAGATGGAGAAGCCGGACGTCGATTCGATCAGCGGCCTCTCGCCCGCGCTCTCGATCGAGCAGCAGACCACCGGTTCGAATCCCCGTTCTACGGTGGGCACGGTCACCGAGATCTACGACTACCTCCGCCTGCTCTTCGCCAATACCGGCGTCGCCCATTGCCCGGTGTGCGACAGGGAAATCGCCTCCCAGACGGTCGACCAGATCGGCGCCCTGGTGATGGCCTATCCCCACGAGACGCGGATCAGCGTGCTGGCTCCGGTTGTGCGCGGGCGCAAGGGCGAGTTCAAGAAGGAACTGGCCGGATGGCGCCAGCGGGGCTTTCTCAAGGCACGCGTCGATGGCGTGCTCAAGGCGCTCGAGGACGACATTCCGCTCGATCGGCGCCGTAACCACTCCATCGACATCGTCGTCGATCGACTGATCGTGCGGCCGGGCATCGAGCGGCGCCTCCTCGAATCGGTGGAGATGGCGCTCGGCCTGGCCGGTGATGTCGTCGTCATCAACTCGCTCGACCAGGGCGATCGGCTCTTCTCCCGCACGCTCGCCTGCGTCGTCTGCGGGATCAGCATTCCGGAGCTCTCGCCCCGCGCGTTCTCCTTCAACTCGCCGCACGGCGGATGCCCCGACTGTCAGGGGCTCGGCGCGCTGTGGGATTTTGATCCCGACCGGATTGTGCCGGATCCAGCGCTGTCGCTCGCTCAAGGCGCCATTGCCCCCTGGGCGCGCGGCGACGCTCGCCTGGTCGCCGAGGCCATTACCGCGCTGGCCCGGAACTTCGACATCGACCCCTCGGTGCCGTTCGGCCGCCTGCCGCGCAAGTCGCGCGATCTGCTGCTGTACGGCCCGTCGGCAGCCGGACGGGCGGGCCCCGCCAACGGCGGCACCGTGTCAGCCAACGGCGCCAGAAGGGCTGCGAAGCCCATGTCGGCTGCGGCCCGCGAGCGCGATCCCTATGGCAAGGGTTTCGAAGGCATCATCCCGAACCTCCGCAGGCGCTACGAGAACGCCACCTGGGTCGATCAGGCCGAGATGGAGCCGTACCGCGCCCTGCGTCCCTGCGGGGGCTGCCGCGGCGAACGCCTTCGGCCGGAGAGCCGGGCCGTTCGGGTCGGGGGCCGCACCATTTCGGACTACGTCAATCTGCCGGTCGCCGACGCGCTCGCGGTGATGACCGACCTCGCGCTGACCGATCGGCAGGAACTGGTGGCCGGACGCATCCGCCGCGAAATCGTCGATCGCCTCAGATTCCTGGTGGATGTCGGCGTCGGGTACCTGACGCTGGGCCGCAGCGCGGCGACCTTGTCGGGAGGGGAGGGGCAGCGCATCAGGCTCGCGACGCAGATCGGCGCCAACCTCCGGGGCGCCCTGTACGTGCTCGATGAACCCTCCAGCGGCCTGCATCAGCGAGACAACCTCAAGCTGCTGACCACGCTCAAGCGGCTGCGCGATCTCGGCAACACCGTGATCGTCGTCGAGCACGACGAAGAGACCATCCGCGCCGCTGATTACGTGATCGACCTGGGACCGGGAGCTGGCGAACATGGCGGGCAGGTGATCTTTCAGGGCACTCCCGGCGCGCTGCTCGCCGAAGACCGCCGCTCGCTGACCGGCCAGTACCTCCGCGGCGAACGCGCCATCTCGGTGCCTGGCTCCCGCCGCCTGCCCCTGCGCGGCGACCTCGTGGTCCGCGGGGCCCGCGCCAACAACCTGAAGCGCATCGACGTGCGCATTCCGATCGGCATGTTGACCGCGGTCACGGGTGTCTCCGGGTCGGGCAAGTCCACGCTCGTCAACGACATCCTCTATCGAGCGCTGGCCCGCACGCTCTACCGCGCCAGAGACGAACCGGGGGCCCACGACGCCATCGACGGGATCGAGTTGATCGACAAGGTCATCGAGATCGACCAGTCGCCGATCGGCCGCACGCCGCGCTCCAACCCGGCCACCTATACCGGGTTGTTCACGTTCATCCGAGAGCTGTTCGCCTGGTTGCCGGAATCCAAGGCACACGGCTTCAAACCCGGCCGCTTCTCCTTCAACGTCAAGGGCGGCCGCTGCGAGACGTGCCAGGGTGACGGCGTCATGGCCATTGAGATGCACTTCCTGCCGAACGTCTACGTGACGTGCGAAGAGTGCAAGGGGCGCCGCTACAACCGTGAGACGCTCGACATCAGGTACCGGGGACGATCGATTGCCGAGATCCTCGATCTGACGGTGGACCAGGCGCTGCCCCTGCTCGAGCCGTTTCCTCCGATTGCCGGCAAGCTTCGCACGCTGCAGGACGTCGGCCTCGGGTACATCAAGCTCGGCCAGTCGGCGACCACGCTCAGCGGCGGCGAAGCCCAGCGCGTGAAGCTGTCGAAGGAGCTCTCGCGGCGCGGCACGGGCCGCACGCTCTACATCCTCGACGAACCGACCACAGGCCTGCACTTCGACGACGTGAAGAAGCTGCTGGATGTGGTGACCAAACTGGTGGACCAGGGCAACACGGTGGTCGTGATCGAGCACAACCTCGACGTGATCAAGACGGCCGACCATCTGATCGATCTGGGACCCGAGGGGGGCGAGGCCGGAGGGCACATTGTTGCCGAAGGGTCGCCCGAAGAGGTCGCCGCCATCGAGCGGTCCTACACCGGCCGCGTGCTGAAGGCCTTCCTGGCCGGCAGGGCGGGATAGGACGCGGCGCGCGGCTTTCAGATCGACGACGTGTGGGCGACGTGGTGGCGCCGCAGGACGCGTTCGGCGGCGCCGACGCCCCGGTACTGCGCTTCCTCGAACAGCGAGAACCCGCTGACGTCCGAGTGCGCGAAGTGAAGCGGCCCCTCCAGCGCGGCCACCCGCTGTCGTGCCTGACCCCATACGAACCCGGGCCGCGGCGTGATCATCGCGTGCCCCCACAACATCATGTCGAGATTCGTCACGAGCGACGCGATCTCGGGATGCGGGCGCGACAGGTCCTCGAGCATGAAATCGGCCCACCCCTCCCATCCGCGCGAAAGCAGCCGCGTCCGTGCATCAGCGGTCGGGCGGCCGGCCAGCGCATGGTAGAAGGTCAGCACCGTCTCTCGCGGACGGCTCTGCAGGCTCTGGTGCGTTGCCACGACGTACCCGAGCGTCGGGCTCTTGTAGATGACGTTGTCCCACGCGATCGGCGCACCAGCGCGAGCCGTCGGAAATGCGCGGAGCGTCAGGTTGGCGACCAGCCAGGGTGCGTAGTCGAACCGGCCCAGGTCGTGCCGAACCTCCGCCGGGAGCGTCGGGACCATATAGTTCGCAAATGACGACGGGCACGCCAGGATCACATCGTCGGCGACGAGCCTCGTCGTGACGCGTTCCCGGGTGTTGTACGTGTCGACCGTCACCCCGGTTCCGGTGGGCGTGATGCGGAACACGAGCGAGCCGCGCGTCACATGGCGATCCAGCGACTGTGCAAGGCGGGTGACGATCCAGCCGATGCCTTCCGGCCAGGTGAGCAGGGTGGTCTCCGACTCGCGCGCGCTCTCGCCCTCGCGGCTCGCGAAGTAGTGCACGCCGGCCCACGCGGAGACGTCACTCGAGTGACTGCCGTAGTCGTCGCGGCAGCAGTAGTCCACGTACCAGTGCAGCGCCGATCCGTCGAGCTTCCGGCCAAGGAGGAAGTCGCGCATCGAGATCCGATCGAGTGCCAGCAGATCAGGATCGCGGGCACTCATCTCCATCGGGATGGCGAACGCCGGCCGGCCGGCCACGTCGCGCCGGTCCCGATAGCCCGCGATCAGATCCTGGAATCGATCCAGTTGATCGAGTTCGCGGCGGCTGATCCCCAGCGTGGGCACGAGGCCGTCCTGCCACTTGCCGTTGATGTACAGGCGCTCCTCGGGGGCGCCGCAGACGAACGTCTCCTCGTATACGGGTTTGCCAGCGGCGTCGTAGCCCTGGATGATGCCGAGTTCCTGGAACAACTCGCGCACGGCGCGCGATTCGCGGGTGGGAAACGGCACGTAGTGGGCGCCCCACGGGAACGCGCTGACCGCGTTCCGCCCCGATCGCGCGTTGCCGCCGGCGTCGGCTTCCAGTTCCAGAATCTCGAAGTCGGTGAATCCCGACTTTCGGAGCTTCCAGCCGGCCGACAGGCCCGAGACGCCGCCGCCCACGATGACCACCGGCACACGCCGCTCAGCCTTCGGCGCCGGCAGGCCGCCCTGCCTGAGCAGGTGTCCGACGCCCTCGGTCGCGCCGACGATGCGCCCGTCGAAGCTGAATCGGCGGCCCGACGATCGCGAGCATCCCGACACGGCCAGGGAGGCCGCCACGCCGGCCGAACCGATCAGGAATTGTCGTCGCTTCATGATCTACTGCGTCACCTGGTGCCACTCGGCGTCGTAATACTGGACCAGGATCTGATTGTCGAGGCGGTTCAATTCGACCGCCACTGGCTGCATGTCCGGTGGAAACAGGAACAGCTGTCGCAGCACGTCTGGCGTCAGGAATCGCAGCCCCGGCGGCATCGCCGCTGGCAGGTGATACGGCCGCCGCGACGCCATCACGAAGCCCCATTCGCCAAACGACGGGACGTAGACGTGATACGGCAGGACCGACAGGCCGACCGATTCGATGGTCCTGGCAATGCACCAGTAGGACTTCCTGGCGAACAGCGGAGACGTCGCCTGCACGCTGATGATGCCCTGGCTGGACAGGTGGCGCTCGAGCAGGCGATAGAACGCGGTCGTGTAGAGCTTGCCGATGGAGTGGTTGGTGGGATCGGGGAAGTCCACCACGACGAAATTATAGAACCCGGGATCCGATTGCAGCCAGATGAAGGCATCCGCGTTGACGACCTTGACGCGGGCGTCGGCAAAGGCATTCTGGTTCAAGGCCCGGAGTGCCGTGTTGGACGTGAACAACCTGGTGACCTCGGCGTCCAGATCGACCAGCGTGATCGCGCCGACATCGGGCCGTTTGATGATCTCCCGGAGCGCGAGCCCGTCACCCCCGCCCAGCACGAGCACCTGCGTCGGGCGCGCCACGGCCTGAAGTCCCGGGTGGACGAGCGCTTCGTGGTATCGGTACTCGTCCTTCGAGCTGAACTGGAGGTGCCCGCCGAGAAACAGACGGATGTCGTCCTGCCAGCGTGTGACGATGATGCGCTGATAGGGAGTGGTCCTGGCCAGGATGATTTCGTCGGCGTAGAGATTCTGCTCGGCGTAGCTCGTGATCTGATCGGCGAATCCGAAGCCGGCAGCCAGCACGACGACTGCGGCGATCGACTGGCTGGTCAACGCCCGCACGCCGGGCAGGTCGCGGCGGAACATCCACGCGGTGGCGAGCGCCACCGCCGCATTCAGCAGCCCGAACAGCAGGCACGTCCGCACCAGCCCCAGCCTGGGGCCGAGCAGCAGGGGAAACAACAGCGACGCCACCAGCGCGCCGAGGTAGTCGAACGTCAGCACCTGCGACACCAGATCCCGGAACTGGATGCGTGACTTCAGAATCCGCAGCAGCAGCGGAATCTCGAGTCCGACCAGGATGCCGACGGCGATAACGAACCCGAACAGCACGAGGCGGAGCGATCCGAGATAGGAGAACGCCAGGAACATCGACGCCGCGGAGAACCCGCCGACCAGCCCCACGGCAATCTCAATCTGGATGAACCGCATGATGAGCCCGCGGCCGATGAACCGCGAGAGGTACGAGCCGACGCCCATCGCGAACAGGTACATGCCGATGATCGTGGAAAACTGCGTGACCGAGTCACCCAGCAGGTAACTGGCAAGCGCCCCCGACACAAGCTCGTAGACGAGCCCGCAGGACGCAATGGCGAACACCGACAGCAGCAGGGCGTAGGTCACTACCCGTGGATCGCCGCGGCGATGATGACGCAGATGCCGAGCGACATCGCGCCGACCACGATCGCCAGCGCCACGTTGTGGTCCTCGATGATCTCCTTCCACAGATGGTAGGGCGTCAGTCGATCGATGACGATAAACGACAGCCCGAACACGATGATGCCGAGGAAGGCGTAGACCACGGCGTTGACGACCGCGGAAAGTTGGGTGATGCCAGTCATGGGGTTGTCCTCACGGAAGCGTGACCGCCGTTTACTTGTGATAGTAGCGCTGGTACACCGTGCGATAGGCGCCCGGGTTGTCGCGGATCGACTTCGGCACGTTCTTGACCTCGTCGTAGCTGGTCAGGCTCCACCCGGTGTAGTTGGCCCAGCCCAACAGCCCCAGCACGACCACTCCATACGTCAGAAATGCCCAGATGCGTCCCACGTTGTCTACTCCAATCCGCCAGCCCTGAGCGAAGGCCGAGCATCTGACCTGAGTCGAAGCCCGCAGGGCGACCTGCTCCCGGTCTTCATGGGCAGGTCGGGCTATTCCGAATCGTCCGAACCGCCGCTCGACACCGGCGCGTCATCGCTCTCCGCCCACCGCTGCGTTTCGAACGACCGGCTCCGAATCCAGAACAGGAGCGGATAAATGCTGAGAGCGACGAGCGCCACAGGCAGGAACCAGAGCCTCGGCACGTCACGAACGACCTTGACGGCGTAGTTGATCGGAGGCGCGTCAGACTCGGGCTCGATCCGAAGATAGTACTGACCCGCCCGCACACTCGGCAGAATCGCCCGATCCGACCGTCCCCCTTCGGACCACGACTCGCCGCCCTCGACGCCGCTGTAGTAGCTGACCTCACGCCCGAAGTCGTACGCCTGGCCGCTGTCCAGGTTGATGAGCGCCATGCTGAGGTAGATCCACTTATTGCTGAGATCGGCCGTGGTTTCGACCATGACGTTGGACCGATGGCCAGTCAACTCGAAGGGCTCGGTCACGAGCGCCTTTCCACGCTCCTCCTGTGTGAATGTGTACGACTGTTCGAAGACCTTGCGATTCTGCGCCAGCGCGCAGCTGGCCATCTGGACGATGACCGCAGCCGCGACCAGGCAGGCAAATGCCTTGCCGAGCACCGTCGCCTTTGCCGAAAGCGGCGAGGGTTGATTGGCGTACACGCCAATCCGGCTGGGCATCGAGGTCGTCACGCCGAACGCCTTCGCCACCGCATCAGGTTCGACGTACTCGCCGAGCGACCACGTCGTCTCTTCTCCGGTCTCCTCCTTGCTCAGCATGAGCGGAGGCATCACGTAGTCGGATACCCGCGCCCTCTCGCCCACCGACACGCGCCAGTAGAACTCGCCGAGCACGTAGGTGACGCGGGCGTCCGCGCTCTGGAAGCGCCTGAACGCGCTGCCCAGGTACCTCACGGTCTTGTCGCCGTCGTCTTCGGGTTGCCCCGTCGTCGTCTTCACGTCGTTCCAGTGGCCGTTGTACTCGGTGAGCCAGCGGAAGCCCTTGTAGGGATTGAAGAGCAGATACTCGCTCCACTCGTAGTCGGTTCCGTCCACCGTGATCGCACGGCACATGAAGCCGATGACCTCGTACGGATCTCCCCGCAGCGTCCCGCGCGTGCCCAGTGGAATGACCGGATGGCGGGTGAGCGTGGCGTTGAACGTCGAGATCACCCGGAGATCGTCGCTCGAGATGTCGACCACCGACCCGCACGACCCGCACGCGATCGTGGTGGTCTGGCCCAGCCCACGCACCTCGAGCCGGCCGGCGCATTTCGGGCACTGGAGCGCCCGGACCAACGGCGCCTGCGGCGTCGCGAGCGGCGAGGGGGTGCGCGGGGAGCTACCAGCCATCGATCTGCCTCAAGCCGGAGAGCCGGAGATCATCAAACGCCACGTACGTGCCGAGAAACACGATCGGTGGATCCTCGCTGTAGTCGAGCGTGGCACACGACGCCCCGGCACCAGTGAGGTCGGCGACCGGCGCGTCGTAGCCGCCGCCAATCACGAACGGCAGTTCGCCCTCGCCAGCCACGCAGACGCCGCGCTCGACATCGGTGACGCGAAACGCCCGCCCGTCAAGCACCACCTGCTGACCAGGCTTCAGCGCGTCGAACGCCGGGATGGAATCCTGCACCGGCGTCGCGAACGACACCATCAAGGTGCCCTGCGCTTCTCCCAGCCATCCGCTGCGCGCATCGTCGAACAGCAGGTGCCACTCGTTCCAGAGGCCGTGATCGTAGCGGAGCTGGATACGGCCGACCGCCGTAAAGTGCACCGATGCGTACCAGCCCTGGACGCCCAGCTGGAACGGCGAGCCGTCGACCTGGAGTTCCGCCATGCGGCCGAGATTCTCCACATCCAGATCCTTGCGGAGAATCGACGAGCGGCAGTACGCGCACACCGCCAGAATCGAGATCGACGACTGGAACGTGTTCGGGCCGCCGCAGGTGGGACACGTGAAGGTGCGGCTCATCGCGGGATCACGCCACGATCCGACTTGGCCGATGCGAGCGACCGATCCGGCGCAGCGCCGTAGTCGCGCTCGTACTGGGTCGCCCGCACCGAACAGGCCCCGAGCGCCGGCGTCAGCAGCGACAGCCAGTCCGGGCACGCGCGCGGGGTGCAGCAGAACAGATTCAGGCTCGCGGAGGCGAACTCCGGAAACGTGTGAATCGTGAGGTGCGATTCCTGCAGCATCCAGATGGCCGTCACGCCGCCGGTCGTCGGAAACTGGTGCCACGCCGGGCGGCCGATCGGCCGCAGGCCCACCTGTTCCACGATCGTTTCGAACAGGCTCACCATCGCCCGCGGATCCTGCAGCGGTGCCACGTCGCACGCCGAGACGTCGATCAGCCACTCCACGCCGTTCACGTCCCGTACCCTACGGGATTGCGACCGACGGATCAACAGTAATCAGCCCGTGGTGAGAGTGGGAACCGTCTACGATTGGATGGGGAGCGGAATCTGCGAGTGGGTCGGGTCGAGCGGAAACACCACCGTGACCGACGTGCCCTCGCCCGGGACACTTTCGACGGCGACGGCCCCCCCCATCGCGTGGGCTGTACCGAGCACCGCGGGAAGGCCCATGCCCCGGCCTTGAAACTTGGTGGAAAAGAACGGATCGAAGATGCGGGTGATCGTCGCGGCGTCCATGCCCACACCCTGATCTTCCACCGACACGCACACATACCGTCCAGGCGGGAGGCGCTCGCCGGCGATCCACGGGCGCGGGTTTCTCGCGGCGATGTCTTCGATTCGCGTGCGCACCAGGGCCTGTCCTGGATGGGTGGCCATGGCTTCTGCCGCATTGGTGACCAGGCTGGTCAGCACCTGCCGGATGCGTTGGCGGTCCGCCTTGATGGGCGCGCCGTCCGGAGTCAGATCGAGCGCAAATGTCGCCCCGGGCGGCATCAGGGCGTTGAAGAACTCAATCCGGTCGCCAATCTCAGCATTCAGATCGAAGGACTCGACTCTTGTGAACACGCCGCGTCCGGCGTAGGCGAGCAACTGAGCCGTCAGGTTGGACGCGCGCTCGCCGGCGCGCAAGACGACCTGTAGCGTCTCGCGCACGCCGCTCTCTGGCGGCAGATCCTCGAGGGCAAATGCCGTGCCGGTGAGCACCGCCTGCATCAGGTTGTTGAATTCGTGCGCAATGCCCGCCGCCAGCGTCACGATGCGCTCGGATTCACGCCCACGAGCCAGCGCCTCCTCCGTGCGCTTCTGTTCCGTGAGATCCCGCGAGACGCCAACAAGCGCAATCGGAGCGCCAGCCTCGTCGCGCACGATGGCGGTCGAGAGGTAGACGGGGAAGTCGGTACCGTCCTTCTTCCGGTTCCAGATCTCGCCACTCCATTTGCCATGCAGCGTTGCGGGCAGAATTTGTCCAACGACCTCTTCGGGCGTCTTGGGCGACCGTACGATCGAGATTGACCGACCTTGCAACTCCGCCTCTTCGAACCCAAAGGTGTCGCAATACGCCTGATTGGCGAAAAGGATCTGGTTGTCCATGTCGGTGACGACGACGCACTCGCCGACTGACCGGATCGTCTGCGCGAGCATCCGAATGTCGTACTCCGATCGCCTGTGGGCCGTGACGTCCCGGCACCGCCAGATCCGCCCGACAACTACCCCGTCGATCCGCTGCGGCGCCCCGAACAGTTCCACGGTCCGACCGTCTTTGAACTCCAGCACGCTGGTGTATTCCGACTCGCTGTTGGTCCGCAACCGCTCCACGCTCGTCGACAACACGTCGGGATTGCTCAACTGACTCTTCGCGTACCGAATCAGCTCCCGCGCGGGTCCTTGCATCATGGATTCCTCCATGAGCCACATCACGAGAAACTGCCGGTTGAATGTCAGGACCGTGCCGTCGAAGCCGGCCACCAGGACCCCGTCCAGATTCGATTCGAGCGTGGCCACCAGGAGCGCGTTGGCGCGAGCGACGCCCTCGGCCACGCGACGGCGCGCGTTGGCTTCGGCGACCACCTCGTCGTGCAGTGCGTCGCGCCAACCCAGCACAACATAGCCGGCCAGCGCAGCGACCACGCTCGAGAAGACAACCGTGACGAGGTGGGATTCCCATACCGTGAGGTCTGGGTGCAGCCACTGTTTGATGAACTCCAGAACCAGCATGACCGCGGCGACTCCGCCGGCCAGCGCCGCGACCTCGACCACCCGCCGCCTCGCACGCACGACGGGCGACGTGGCCATCGGCTGACCGTCAGAGTGCTGGGAGACAATCGACATCTGGCTGTCCAATCGCGCTCGACCTGTCTGTACTCACCGGTGGATGGAATCGGGGTACAGGAATTCCTATCTATCTTCCATTATTGCATCTTGTTTGCGCAGCTGGCCGCGCAACCCGGCGGAGGTTGAAATATCCCACTCTATCGATGTGGTAGAGTGACAACAGTCGCCGCCGACGCGGCTGTGGTATCGAAGCCACAGCCGGGGAACACGCCAGAGAAATTCGAGGCGTACGCAAAGATTCAACTTCTTTAATTATACCTACTTACATCAATTTCAGGCGATTCGGCTGTTGCGGTATGCGGATTGCTTGGATTCGTAGGGTCCATCTCTTGGACCAGCGAGCGATTCATGATATTTCAGCGAACTCTCCGACGTCAGGTGGCCTGTGCCGGCATCGGCCTCCACTCTGGACAGAAGGTGACTCTGGGCCTGAAGCCTGCTCCGGCAGACTCGGGAGTTCGTTTCCGCCGCAGTGATCTGGGCATCGACATTCCCGCCGCCGTCGCGCACTTGAGCGGGACCAACCATGCGACGGGGTTGTCGCGCGACGGGGCGACGGTCGACACGGTCGAGCACTTGCTGGCGGCGCTGGTCAGCCTGGGCATTGACAATGTGACGGTGGAGCTGGATCACAACGAAGTGCCCGTGATGGACGGCAGCGCGGCGCCGTTCGTGTACCTGTTGCAGGAAGCCGGTACCAAGACGCTCAGCACGCCGCGCCGGTACCTCAAGGTGCTCAGGCCGATCACGGTGTCGAGGGGCGACAAGATGATGTCGCTCTACCCGGCCGAGAGCTTCAAGGTCAGCTACAGCATCAGCTTCGATCATCCGCTGCTGCGGCACCAGTCGCAGACGTTCCAGATGACCGAGGCGTCGTTTGTCGACGAGATTGCGCCGGCCCGGACGTTCGGATTCCTGCACGAGGTCGAGCTGTTGCGCCAGCAGGGACTCGCGCTCGGCGGCTCGCTCGAAAATGCCATCGTCCTCAGCGAGACCGGCGTCCTCAACAACACGCTCCGCTTTGAGGATGAATTCGTTCGCCACAAGATCCTCGATGCGATCGGCGATCTGGCCCTGGTGGGCTATCCGATTCTGGGCCACCTGGTGGCCAGCCGCGCCGGGCATGCGCTGCACACGGCGTTTGCGAAGCAGTTGCTGTCCGAACCGGACGCGTGGAAGATCGTCGAACTCCAGCCTGAACCCCTGTCGCTGGCCGTCCCGGCCGGCGTGCCCGTCCGGGCGTAAGATCCGTCAGGGCGTGAGAGAGAATTAGTCCTTCGACGCCAGTTTGCGCATGTACGAGCCGAGGCGCTCGTTCTCGTAAGTGACGGTATTCAGGAACAGGCTCTCCTGCAGGTACGCGCGCCGTTCCTCGTCGGTCATCTGGCCGATGAGCACCTGGATCTCCCGCATCATATCCTCGAACGATCGCTCGAGTTCGCGACGGGCTGTGACCTCATGGAACAGCGTCTCCATGACCGTCAACAGGTCGCCGTCGAGGGCGATGTCGGCACCCGTGCTGGTCTTGATCGTCCGCATGGCTACCCCTCGAAGCTGGAAAGCGCGCTGGCTTCGTCGGCGAAGAGCTGGATGAAGTTGTGCGCGCCCGTCATGGTCAGCATGGTCTCGACGCGCTTCTGCACCGAGGCCAGTTTCATCGCCCCGCCGGCGGCGGCCGCCTGGCGGTACAAGTCCATCAGGCAGCCAATCGTGGCGCTGTCGATGTAGACGACCGGAGACAGATCGACGACCAGCTTTCTCGTTCCCCCGGTGATGAGCGAGAGCACCATGGCCGAGAAGTCGGAGAGCAGCGGGTACATCAGCCGGCTCTCACCCACGCGGATGACGGTGACGTCGCGGACGTGATCGATGGTGTGCTTCATTCTCGTGCTCCAGACAGGTCCGGCTTGCTGGCGGCCCGAACCGGTCGTGCCCGATCGCGCAGGCGGCGAATCTGCCGCGCCAGTTCGTGGCGCCCTCTGTTGATCCGGGACTTGACCGTGCCTTCCGGCAGCGCGAGCCGGTCGGCGATTTCCTGATACGACAGCTCCTGCATGTCGCGCATCACGACGGCGGCGCGCAGCGTGTCGGGCAGGTGCCGAAGCGCCTCGCGAAGCAGCTCGGCGAGGTCACGGCGCTCGAGCGCGGCCAGCGGGCTGACGTCGGGAGACGCGGGCGCCAGATCGTCGCTCCTGACGTCGCGGTCGATGGTCTCACGTTCCTTCCGCACGCTGCGATAGTGATCGATGCACAGGTTCCGGCTGACGCTGATGAGCCAGGTCTGAAAATTCGCCCGCCGATCGAACGTGGCCAGCGAGCGAAAGACCTTCAGGAAGACATCCTGCGTCAGGTCCTCGGCCTCGTCGTGCCGGCCGACGAACTTGTAGGCGACATTGAACACGCGCCGCCAGTACTGGCGGACAACGGCCTCCCAGGCCGATTGGTCCCCTTGAAGGCAGCGTTCAATGAGGGCGTCGGATTCGAGCGATGCCGCTGTCGGTTCGTACGGAGTCATTGCATCAGGTAGCGTCACAGAGTACCGCACGGTCTGGGGGGTGTCAAACCGGCTCCGCCTCCGGTAAGATGCCTTGATTGTGAGTGCATTCACCCGCCGGGACGGCTCGCTCTGGTGTGACGAGGTGCCGATCGCGGAGATCGTCGGCGACGCGGGATCCCCGCTCTACATCTACAGCGCCGCGGGCATCCGCGGGGCGTTTACCGCGCTGGACACCGCGCTGGCGGGCTCGCGCCACACCCTGCATTACGCGCTGAAAGCCAACTCCACCCGCGCCGTCCTGCGGCTGCTCCGCCAATTGGGCGCCCACGCGGACGCCAATTCGGGCGGCGAGATCGAAGCGGCCAGGCGGGCCGGGTTCGAGCCGGCCGAGATCGTCTTCACCGGCGTCGGCAAGACCCGCGACGAACTCGATCACGCCGTCGCGCTGGGCGTTAAGGCGATCAACATCGAATCGGACGGAGAGGCCCGGCGGATCGACGACCTCGCGCGCGCCCGCGGCGTCAAGGCGCGCGTCGCGCTCCGCGTCAATCCGGACATCGATCCGAACACGCACGCGAAGATTTCGACCGGACAGCGCTTCAACAAGTTCGGCGTGCCGATCGAATACGCCCTCACGCTGCTGCGCGATATGGCGCGTCGGCCAGGACTTGATCCGGTCGGCCTGCACGTGCACCTCGGGTCGCAACTGGTGGAGTTGGACCCCATCGTGCGCGCGGCGCACGCACTCGCCGAACTTGCGCGTCAGGCGAAGGACGCGGGCGTGCGCTTGCGCCACCTGGATCTCGGCGGCGGCCTGGGCATCGCCTATGACGGCGCGTCTCCGCCCGATCCGGTCCGGTATGCCGAGGCCATCGCGCCGATCGTGAAGGCCACCGGACTCGATCTGCTGCTCGAGCCGGGGCGGTACCTGGTCGGATCGGCAGGCATTCTGGTGGGTCGCGTTGCGGACCTCAAGAGCTACCCGGGATCGCCCCGCTTCATGGTGCTCGACACCGGGATGACGGAACTGATTCGCCCGGCGCTATACGGGGCCTACCATCGCATCGAGGCGGTGACGCCCCGGGCCGGCGACGAGCTTGTGTACGAAGTGGTCGGGCCGCTTTGTGAGACCAGTGACACACTGGGACACGACCGATCATTCGGCCCGGTCGAGGTCGGGGATCTGATCGCGATCTTCGATGCCGGGGCCTACGGGATTGTCATGGCGTCGAACTACAACCGGCGCCGTTTCCCCGCCGAGGTGCTCGTCGACCAGGGGCGGTGGGAGATCATCAGCCGACGCCAGAGCTATGATGATCTGATGGCGCGCGAAGTATAGAGACCGGGGACCCGATGACAGGACTGCTGATCGTGTTCGAAGGGCTCGACCAGAGCGGCAAGCAAACGCAGGCTCGGCGGCTCCGGGAGCGTTGGGAAGCCGCCGGACGCCGGGTCGAATCAATCGCGTTTCCCGATTACACGTCGCCGATCGGCCAGGAGATTCGCACCGCGCTGCACGGCGGCCGCGACTACGCCGCCGATACGATCCAACTGCTGCAGATCGCCAACCGCCATCAGTGGAAGCCGCAGATCGAGCGCTGGCTTGCCGACGGGTGCGTCGTCGTCAGCGACCGGTATGCCGCCTCGAGCGTCGCCTACGGCGAAGCGCAGGGCCTCGATCCGGCGTGGCTCACCGCCGCGCAGGTGTACCTGCCGCAGCCCTCGATTACCGTTCTGCTCGACATCGCCGCAGACGTCGCCGCCGCGCGCAAAGCCCGGGATCGAGATAACTACGAGCGGGATCTCCCCATGCTCTCGCGGGTCCGAGCGAGCTACCTGCGTCAGGCGGCGCAGCCGGGATGGGTCGTGGTCGACGCCGCCCGCCCGGTCGACGTGGTTGCCGCCGACGTCGTTAGTGGCCTGTCCCAGCTGATTCGGTAGTGCCTTCCGGGCGGGGCATCCCGCCTCGCTTCGTTGCTCAACGCTCAAATACTCCCGGTATTCTCGCGTTTCGCGCCTTGCGATCCGGGCGCCGCGCTCCGGAATCCGCTACCTATTCAGCTGGGACAGGCCACTAGCGCGGTCTGGTCGCAACTCGCGCCGCGGTAAGCACCCGCACTTCCTTCGCGCCGGCCCGCTTCACCACGGCGGCGCACGCCTCGAGCGTTGCGCCTGTGGTGCTCACGTCATCGACGAGGACCACGGTCAGTCCTGCCAGACCCGTCGTGACCCGGCGGCGCAGCCATGCGGGCCAGCGCCAGGTCTCCCGCCAGCGGAGCGCGAAGGCGCCCTCCACGTTGGCGTGGCGGACCCTGGCCGGGAGATCGACTTGCGGACGGGTGCGTCGCACCCGTCGGAGCACGCGACCGACGGGAAGACCCAGTTGCGCCGCGAGCAACTCGGCCTGATTGAAACCCCGCCAGTGGCGCCTCGACCAGTGCAGCGGTACCGGGACAGCGATGTCCGCGCCGGCCAGCACGTCGGCGCCATGACGGCGCATCAGCGAGCCCAGCCGCGTCGCGATCGATTGACGCCGGCCGTACTTGAGTGCGTGGATGACGTCGCGCAGTGCGCCCTCGTAGTTGCCGATGGCTCGGGCGCGCCCGACCGTCCCTCGACCAGTCGCACAGTGAGCGCAGACCGGCGGCGCGCCGGAACCGGCGGGCCGCGTCGGCGGAGGGCTTTGGCCCGGCAGAGGAGCCGAGGCGCGACGGGCAGGCAGGACAGTTCTGTCTGGCCGACAGCCGAAATCGTCTCTCGAGGCCAGCACGCCGAAAGCGGCCGCCGCGAGCCGGTCGAGTCGCTGGCGGCGGCAAGGCAGGGGGTCGCCGCACCGATCGCAGAACGGCGCAGTAAACGGCTGAACCGCCGACCAGCAGCGCTCGCATATCGCGCCGGCTCGGAGATGCTGAAGAACGGCGCCGCAGCCGGCGCAATTCGGGGCGAGCAGCACCAGCGCCGCGGCTTCGGCGCCTCGCGCAAGTCCTCGCGCGAGGCGCGTCCACCCATCAGGCCGCTGTGTCTGGGACGGGCGTGAAGTCGGCGCTGCCCCAGAGCCGCTCCAGGCCATAAAATCGGCGCTGGTCGGCCGTGAAGACGTGCACGACGAAATCGAAGTAGTCGAGCAGGATCCAGTCGGATCGGTCATAACCCTCGACGTCGGCGGGTCTTGTGCCGGCCGCAGCGAGCGCCACTTCGATCGCCTCGGCAATCGCCTTCACCTGCCGGGGATGCTGACCCGTGCAGATCAGGAAGTAGTCCGTGAATGCCGACACCTTCCCGAGGTTCAGGACCACCACGTCGGTGGCCTTCTTCGCGTAGGCGGCCCTGGCCGCCAGGAGGACAGCGTCTGGCAGCACGTGATCGGCCGGCTTGCGTCGCGTCTGGGTTGTACTCATGCAAATTGCCCGCCGCCTCGACCTCCGGTTGGTGCGGGCTCGGGTGGAGCGCCGTACAGGCCGTGGCGGCGAATGTGTCTGTCGATTTCAGGAGGCACGAGACCCGAGATCGAACGGTGGTCACGCGCCCGTGATCGGATGTCAGTCGATGACACGTCTGGCGTGGGACAGTCGAGCAGATACACGCGGGGGGCCTGCTCGTCGGCGACCGGTACCCCGTCATCTCGGACCGTCATCATGCGCGATGCCAGGCCGGGGAGCCGCGCCGGCAGCTCGGACGCCGAGATGCCAGGCCTCGATGAGACCACGAAGTGGGCGAGCGAGAGCACGCCAGGGTATTCGCGCCACGTGGCAATTTCCGCAAACGCGTCAGCCCCCGTCAGGAAGAAGATCTGCAACGCGGCATGCCCGGCCGCGTGGAGACGGCGGAGCGTATCGGCGGTATACGACGGTCCCGGCCGGACCAGTTCGATGTCACTGGCGACCAGATACGGGTGCGCCGCGCACACCATCGCCACCATCGCAAACCGGTGAAACGGGGAAGCGGATGGTCCGGCAGCCCGGTGCGGCGGTACGAGCGACGGGATGATCAGGATGTCGTCGAGACCAAGCAGGCGTCGCGCGGCGCCGGCCACCGCCAGATGGCCGACATGGATCGGATCGAACGTGCCGCCGAGGACGCCCGTGCGTCGTGCGATCGTCACTGGTCAGGAGCAGGCGGACAAAGGTGCTGCCACATGGCTTCCACCAGTCGGCCGACCCCCTCACCGGTAACGGCCGAGATCCGATAGAGCGGAATGTGCCGCGTCGCCAGATGCGCCTCCAGCCGATCGACGGCCTCGGGATCGGCCACCACGTCCATCTTGTTGGCCACCGCCAACTGGGGTTTTTCGGCCAGTTCCGGACGGTACAGCTCGAGCTCGCGCCGGATCGTGTCGAAGTCTACCACCGGATCGCGCTCGGTGGCGCCCGAAACATCGATGATGTGGACCAGCAGACGCGTCCGCTCGAGATGGCGGAGGAACTGATGGCCAAGTCCCAGTCCGCGGTGCGCGCCCTCGATGAGCCCAGGCACGTCGGCCACGACGAAGCTGCGGTTGTCGCTCAGGGCAACCACGCCCAGATGCGGCGTCAACGTCGTGAACGGGTAGTCGGCAATCTTGGGCTTGGCCGCAGAGATGCGTGCGATCAGCGTTGACTTGCCAGCGTTGGGGAATCCGACCAGGCCCACGTCGGCCAGCAGCTTCAACTTCAGGCGCAGCTGTTTGATCTCTCCGGGCATTCCCGGATCGGTCCGTCTCGGTGCCCGATTGGTCGAACTCACGAAGCGCGCGTTGCCTCGGCCGCCCTGACCGCCCGCGGCAATCGTGAAGCGCTCTCCAGCCACCGTCAGATCGGCGACCTCGACCGGCTCGCCACCATCCTCCGGCACTTCCAGCACGGTGGTGCCGACCGGCACGTCCAGCACGAGATCCTTGCCATTCTTGCCATGACAGTTCGAGCCCATGCCGTGCTGGCCGCGCTGGGCGTGGTATTCGGGATGGAAGCGGTACGTGACCAGCGTGTTCATGTGCGGGCTGGCCACCAGAAACACCGAGCCCCCGTCGCCCCCGTCACCTCCGCTTGGGCCTCCGAGCGGCACGTACTTCTCCCGCCGGAACGCCATGCAGCCGCGGCCCCCGTTGCCGGCGGCGACGCGGAAGTCGACTTCGTCAACAAACATGCGGCCTCACGTACACACGAAAGCCACGGGCGTGGAACCCGTGGCCCGTCGAGCAGAGATTATTTTTCGACGATCGGCACAATGCTGATCGCACGGCCGCCGCGGCCGTGGTCTTCGAACGTCACGACGCCGGCGATCTTGGCGTACAGCGTGTCGTCTTTGCCCAGGCCGACATTGAGGCCCGGCCTGAACTTGCGGCCCCGCTGCCGAACCAGAATTGAACCGCCCGTGACGATGTTGCCGCCGAATCGCTTGACGCCGAGGCGCTGCGAATTGCTGTCGCGGCCGTTACGGGAGCTGCCCTGTCCTTTTTTGTGTGCCATCGCTGATCGTCCTGACTGCGCTTCGACTCTGTACGTCTCGCGAACCGGCGGTGCACGGCCTGCCGTGCGCCCGACCCCCGCCTAGACCTGGATGCCGGTGATGCGCACGCGGGTCTGGTCGGCGCGGAACCCGTGGGTCCGGCGCTCCTGCTTGCGGCGCTTGCTCTTGAACACCCGGATCTTCGGTCCGCGGGTCTCGTCCTCGACCACGCCGACGACCTTGGCGCCGGCCACGAAGGGCGCGCCAGCCATGATTTCGCCGCCGTCCTTCGAGACGTACAGCACCTGCTCAAAGGTCACTTCGGCACCCTTGGCGCTGGCCATCCTGTCGATGGTCACAACGGTTCCGGGCTCCATCTTGACCTGATGTCCGCCGTTCTGAACTATCGCGTACACGCGTCACCCCTCGCTGATATCGACACCTGGCACCCTCCGGAAGGCTCCGGCGGCAGCGGCGCAAACATTGATACTACCAGAAACGAGCCGTCACACGCCAGTCGAGCCTTGTTTCTCGGGATTGGAGATTCGGGAGTCGGGAGTCAGAAGGCGCCGGGGGCGCGGATCAGCGCGCAGCCGGGTGTAAACTGATCACTTGCCATAGACGGAAACGCGCGCCCTTCGACCAGAAAGCGGCCGCATGACAGACGCTCTCCCCCGGTCGCCGAAACCGCTCACGGCCAGCGATGGCGTCAGCGATCTGTCGACGCCATCGGCTCGATCGACGCCGAGGATCGCCGTACGCGTCGCCATCGTCGCACTGGCGTACTTCGCCTCCCGCGAGTTCGCGTTCCTGTTTCCGGCCTCGCACCAGATCCTGATGGCCATCTGGCCGCCGAGCGGTGTCGCGCTGGCCGCGTTCCTCTTGAGTCCTCGCTATTTGTGGCCCGTGGTTGCCGGGGCACTGGTCGTCGGAGGCACCGCCGCGGATGTCCTGGCGTCCGGTCGACCCCTTCTTTCGACGGCAGGCTTCCTCGGTGCGAGCCTCGTGGAATCACTGGGATGCGCCTGGCTGATCGAACGCTGGTGCGGCTCGCGCGTCCGATTCGCGCGAGTCAGGGAGATTCTGGCGTTGGTGGCTGGCGCGTTGGTGGTGAACGCGGTCAGCTCGATGCTCGGCGCGGGCACGGCGACCCTCACCAGAACCGCGTCGTTCTGGGATTTCTATCAAACGTGGTGGGTTTCCAACGGTCTCGGTATTCTGCTCGTCACGCCAGTCATCGTGACATGGGTCGAGTGGCGTGATCAACTGGAGCAGTTGAGCGGGCGGCGCGTCGTCGAGTCCGTGGCGTTCTTGACCATCTGGACCGGGGCAGGATGGCTCACATTCAATGCGGGTCCTTTGGTCCACGCCTCGACCCCGTCTCCGTACCTGATGGCTGTCCTGCTGGCATGGCCTGCGCTGCGCATCGGACAGCGGGGCGTCACCCTGGCCTTGGCTATTCTCGCGGCGGTGGCCGTCGCCAGCCACGCGATCGAGGCGGGTCCGTCACCGCTGGGCGGTGAGACGGCGTACGTGAGGCTGTTGTGGCTGCAGGTCTATCTGGGAATTACCGCCATCACGGGATTCCTGCTGGCCGCCAGCTACGCCGAAACGCGAGCCGCCGAACGCCACGCTCGGGAGGAGCAGACTCGACTGCGCACGCTCGGCGATCACATACCAGACAGCATCGTGTACCAGGTTGTGCGCGGACACGACGGGAAGATGCGCTTCCTGTATGTGAGCGGAGGCGTCGAACAGCTGACGGGCAAGTCGCCCCAAGAGGTGTTGGATGATCCGTCGGCACTCTACGGCCTGATCGTGGACGAGGACCGGGCCACGCTGGCCGCCGCCGAAGAGGCATCGGCCAAAGACATGGCCGTCTTGAACACTGTCGTGCAATTCCGCCGGCAGGATGGCCAGATCCGCTGGATGCTCTTCGCCTCGTCGCCGCGCCGTCTGGCCGATGGGCGGATTCTGTGGGATGGTATCCAGACCGATGTCACCACACGCCGGCAGGCAGAGCAGACACTGCGAGAGAGCGAGGAGCGGTTCCGCCAGCTATCCGACTCCGCATTCGAAGGCCTGATGTTCCACGAGGCGGACGTCGTGATCGACGTCAACGACGCCCTCATCAGGATGTTCTGGCTCGGCGCAAAATCAAACCTGATCGGCCAGAAAGCCTCTGCCGTGCTCCCGCTGACACTCGAATCAAGGAGCATCATCGAAGAGCGGCTCCGGACGAAGCCATCGGAACCCAGTGAGATTTCGGCGATCTCGCCAGACGGAGCGGTCTGCTTCTTCGAAGTGGTCAGCCGCCCCGGCGTCTTCCGCGGTCGGGACGTGCGCGTGGTGGCCGTGCGCGAGATCACGGAGAGAAAACGCGCGGAGGCGGAACGAGACAAACTGCACGATCAGCTGCTGCAGGCCCAGAAAATGGAATCAGTTGGACGCCTGGCCGGCGGCGTCGCCCACGATTTCAACAACATGCTCGGCGTGATTCTCGGCCATGCCGAACTGGCCCTCGAACAGCTGGATCCGACCCAGCCTCTGCACGCGGACATCGACGAGATTCGGAGGACGGCGGAACGATCAGCGGATCTGACCAAGCAACTGCTGGCCTTCGCGAGGAAGCAGCCGGTCGCCCCGAAGGTGCTTGACGTGAACGACACGGTCGCCGGGATGATGAAGATGCTCCGGCGCCTCATCGGGGAGGACATCGATCTGATCTGGATCCCCGGGGTAGACGTTTGGCCCGTCCGCATCGATCCGGTCCAGGTCGACCAGATCCTGGCCAACCTCTGCGTCAACGCGCGCGATGCGATCTCCGGCATCGGCAAGCTGACGATCGAGACGGACAATGCCACGATCGACGCTGCGTACGCTGCGCATCACCCGGGCCTTGCGGCCGGTATGTACGTGACTCTGGCAGTCAGCGACGATGGCGCGGGCATGGACGAAGAGGTGGTCGCGCACCTGTTCGAGCCTTTCTTTACGACGAAAGAGATGGGCCGGGGAACCGGCCTCGGTCTGGCTACGGTGTTCGGCATCGTCAAGCAGAACGATGGCTATATCGATGTGAAGAGCGAGCCAGGCAAGGGAACAACCATCACGACGTTCCTGCCGAGGTTCTCCGGCGTTCAATCGGCAGATGCCACGGTCGCCGTCGCCGGCATGCGCCGCGGCCGGGGCGAGACCATTCTGTTCGTGGAGGATGATCCGGCACTCCTGACACTCGGCCAGACCATGCTCGCACGGATGGGGTACGTCGTGCTTCCCGCGGGCATGCCGAACGAGGCGATCCAGTTCGCCGAACGGCACCCAGGGACGATTGACCTGCTGATGACGGATGTCGTCATGCCGGAGATGAACGGCCGGGAACTGGCCGCCCGGGTCCAGGAACTGAGGCCTGAGACGCGGTGCCTGTTTGTGTCAGGGTATACCGCCGACGTCATCGCGCATCGCGGCATTCTGGACGAAGGAGTTCAGTTCGTGCAGAAGCCGTTCACGATGCAGATCTTGTCAGAGAAGATCCGCGACGCGCTTTCGCACCGGGCCTGACCGCGACCGACTCCCGCCTCCCGCAGCGGGGCGGGAGATTCGAGAACCGGGATCGCTGCAGGGGCACGGCATGCCGTGCCCGTTACTTGAGCAGCGTCCTGGTCCCCTTGATGGTCTGGCTGCTCAGCGTCGACAGGAAGGCCGGCACGAGCCGGTCCATCAGCTCGAAGTAGGTTGACAGGGCCGGGTTGCTCTGCTCGGCGCTGTAGAGCACCTCCTCGCGGAACGTCTCTGTGTACAGCACGGCACCAGTGCGCCCGTCGATGAAGACGAACTTCGGCTTCAGGATGAAGCCCTTCCGCTCCATGTAGGTGCGGACCGGGATCACCTGGCGGCGTCCGAACGTGTCGTAGGTCTCCTCTTCGCGCTGCACGTACCCGGTGGCCGCCTGCGGCGCGAACATCACGGTGCCGGTCACGATCAGCGGCGACTGGAACTCTTCGCCGACCTTCTTCCAGTACGCCGTGTTCGCAAACAGCGGCTCGAAAGCCTGCAGGTCCTTGTCTTCCTTGATGATTGCCGGCAGATCGATGACAGGAGCCGGGCTCGCCGGATCCTGTTGGCCGGCCGGCTGGCTCTTCGCCGCGACGTCCCTCAGGGGCAGCACCTCGGCGTCGATGACCTTCAGACTCGACTTGTTCTTGAGCTGGTTGCGCAACAGGCGCACGGTTTCCAGGTTCGCATCCACGTCCTCGGTGCCTCCGGCGACGAAGCCGGCAACCAGCACGCGCGAGAACGCGGTGACATCGAGCTTCGGCTTGATCGGCGTCTCGACCGGCACCTCGAATGTCGTGGTGCAGGCGCTCGTCGCTATGATCAACGCCGCACTAGCGAGACAGTTGGCGATTCGCACGATCGTTGATTTCCTTGAACAAGTCGAAGTTCTGCCTGATGTACATGTTCTTGGGATCGAGTTCGATTGCGCGTTCGTACGCCTTCTTGGCCTTGTCGAACAGTCCGGCCGTCTCATACGCGATCGCGAGGTTGTTGAACGCCGCGGCATACTCCGGATCGAGCGCGACGGCGCGCTCCCATCGGTAGACGGCTTCTTTCCACAAGCCCTGCTCGGCGACCTTGATGCCGAACTCGACCTGGGACCGGGCCTCCTTGCGGTCGGCGGCCGATGCGACCGTTGCAGAAACTGCCACGGCCGCGAAGGCCAACGTGAGCGATTTCTTCAATCGGTTCATAGACACCATGGGCGCCAATTCTCACGTGCGCGATAGAGGCAGGAGGGTCTATTGCCACTATAACGCCCGATCTGGTGGGGCGCAAGCAGCCCCGGGAGGAGCGGCGGGCGGCGCCGCGCGGCGATGGCATGGTCTTCGCATCAGCGCGGAGAATGGCGAGCCTCAGAGAGATCGTCGCGGTGTCACTGCTCTGGACGGAGACCCCGCGGGTGCCCGCAGGAGCCTCGGCCGTCTGCGATCTCGATCAGGCGCTCGACGTCGCCGGCATCGGCCGACTGGGAGGCGTCCGCGAGCGGCTCCTGGATCGCGCCGAGATAGCGCTGGCAGAGGGCGCCGCACACGGGCTGCAGGCGTTGGTCCGAGGCGGCGAGTGCTATCCGGCCAGTCTCGCGCTGATTCCCGACCCGCCCGCGGTGCTCTGGATTCGAGGAGATCTCAGGCCGACGGATCTGGCCGTGGCCATCGTCGGCTCGCGAACCGCCACACCCCTCTCGCTCGACGTCGGATTCCAACTCGGCGAGGGGCTGGCGCGCGCCGGTCTCGCGGTGGTCAGCGGGATGGCCCGCGGTGTCGATTCGGCGGCTCACCGCGGTGCCCTCCAGGCGGGTGGCCGCACCATTGCCGTACTGGGATGCGGCGCCGACGTCGTCTATCCGCCAGAACATGCCGCGCTGGCCGACCGCATCAGCAGGTCCGGCGCTCTGGTGAGCGAGCTGCCGCCGGGTGCTCCGCCGCTGGCATGGCACTTTCCCCGGCGCAACCGGATCATCAGCGGCCTGAGTCTCGGCGTCGTCGTCGTCGAAGCCGCCGCCGACAGCGGATCCCTGATCACTGCCAGGTGCGCGCTCGACCAGAACCGCCCGGTGATGGCCGTGCCTGGCGGCGTGCTGAGCGGCCGCAACAGGGGCGCCCATGCGCTCATCAAGGACGGCGCCAGGGTGGTGGAGGGCGTCAGCGACGTTCTGGAGGAATTACGGCTCGAAATCCTGACCGCCGCCGACCCGGAGGCGCGGCTTTCCCATCCCTCCAACGACCCGCTGCTCCGGGTAATGGACGTTGGGGAACCCTACCTGCTCGAGACGCTTTGCGCCGAAACAGGCCTGGATCCTGCCAGGGCGCTCAGCCGTCTTGCCGAACTGGAACTGGCCGGCTGGATCTGCCGGGCAGGCGGGGGCCGATTCGTGAAGCCCGGCTCGAACGTGCTAAGGTAACGGAAATCTGGACTATCTGCAGGAGTTCAATGGGGAAGCCACTGGTGATCGTTGAGTCGCCGGCCAAAGCGAAGACGCTGGCACGGTTCCTGGGTAACGAATTTCGCATCGAGGCGAGCTACGGGCACGTGCGGGATCTGCCGGAGCGGGCATCGGAAGTGCCGGCCAGTATCCGCGGCAAGTCCTGGGGCCGCATGGGAGTCGACACGGACGGCGACTTCACCCCTTACTATGTGGTCCCCGCCAGCAAGAAGAAACAGGTGGCGGTGCTCAAGGCCGCGTTGAAAGGCGCGTCGGAGCTGATCCTGGCCACCGACCCCGATCGTGAGGGCGAGTCCATCAGCTGGCATCTCAAGGAGATTCTCAAACCCAAGGTTCCGGTTCGTCGCATCGCGTTCCACGAGATTACCGAGGACGCCATTCGGGAAGCGCTCGCGTCGAAGCACGATCTGGACGAGAACCTCGTGAGGGCACAGGAGAGCCGGCGGATTCTCGATCGTCTCTACGGCTACACCCTGTCGCCCGTGTTGTGGAAGAAGGTGCAGACCGGCTTGAGCGCGGGCCGCGTGCAGAGCGTGGCGGTCCGGCTGCTCGTGGAGCGCGAAGAGGCCCGGCGCGCGTTTCGTACCAGCGCGTTCTGGGATCTCGAGGCCCGGCTGACATCGGGTGGACGGGCGTTTGTCGCAACGCTGGTTCGCGTCGGCGACGAGCGGGTGGCGACCGGGAAGGATTTCGATCCGGCCACCGGCCTGCTCGCCAACAAGCGCGTGCGGCACCTCGACGAGGCCGCGGCGCGCCGACTGGCCGATGCGCTCACCACGAATCTGCCGTGGGAGGTGACGTCGGTCGAGGCCAAGCCGGGTGCTGAACGGCCCGCGCCGCCGTTTACGACGTCGACGTTGACCCAGGAGGCAAGCCGCAAGCTCGGGTTCTCGACCGATCGCACCATGCAGATCGCCCAGCGGCTGTTCCAGGGCGTCGAGATCGGCGGTGGCGACATCGAAGGCCTCATCACTTACCACCGCACCGATTCCACCACGCTCAGCGACAAGGCGATCCACGAGGCGGCTCGGGTCATCCGCCAGATGTTTGGCGACGAGTACTACACCGGCCCGCGACGGTACCAGACCCGCGTCAAGAACGCCCAGGAAGCGCACGAAGCGATCCGGCCCACCGATTTCCGCCTGGCCCCTCAGCAGTTGGCGGGCGTGCTCAATGCCGACGAACTGCGGGTCTATGAGCTCGTCTGGAAGCGCACCATGGCCTCGCAGATGCCGGATGCGCGCGTGTTGAAGACGCTGGTGGAGATCACCGGACGCGGCCCCAGCGGCGAACCCTGCGCGCTGACCACCAGCGGCAAGGCCATCGAGTTCGCCGGATTCCGGCGCGCGTATGTCGAAGGAAGCGACGACCCCGATGCCGAACTGGCCGATCAGGAATCGATTCTGCCGACGATGAAAGAGGGCGATCACATCGGGCGGGCTGGCGCGGCCAGCCAGGCGCAGGTCAGTCTGGCCAGCCTTGATCCGAAGGGCCACGAGACGCAGCCGCCAGCCAGGTACACGGAGGCGGCGCTCATCAAGGAGCTCGAGCAGGCCGGCATCGGCCGCCCGTCGACGTTCGCGCCGACCATCGCGACGCTCGACCGCCGGGCCTATATGTTCCGCCAGGGCAAGGCCCTGGTGCCGAGCTTCTCGGCATTCGCCGTGATCCACCTGCTGCGCCGTCACTTCGGCGACTACGTGGATGTGGGGTTTACGGCCGAGATGGAAGAAGATCTCGACCAGATCTCCAACGGCGAACGCGACTGGTTGTCGTTTATCAAAGCCTTCTATCGGGATGGCGAAGGTGGCCACCCCGGGCTCGAGCCGATGGTCAGGCGTGAGGAGTCGAAGATCGACTACCCGACCCTCGACGTCGGGCTGGACCAGGCGACAGGAGAGACCGTGCGTGTGCGCCTCGGCCGGTACGGTGCGTTTCTTCAGCGGGGTGAAGGCGGTACAGGCAACACGGCGACGCTGCCCAAGTCCCTCGCGCCAGCCGATCTGACGATCGAGAAGGCGTTGGCGCTGCTCAAGGTCAAGGCCGAGGGGCCGCGCACCCTGGGCCCGGATCCGGTCTCAGGACTGTCGGTGTCGGTGCAGCACGGGCGCTTCGGGCATTACATCCAGTTGGGCGAGACGCCGCCGCGCGTCAAGGGCCAGAAGCCCGAGATGCCGAGACGGGCGTCGGTTCCTGCCGGCAGCAATCACGCGACGATTACGCTGGCTGAAGCGTTGCAGTTGCTGAGCCTGCCGCGCGACCTGGGTGCGCATCCGGCCGATGGCGAGATCATTGTGGCCAGCCGCGGGCGATTCGGTCCTTACGTGAAACACGGCGACCAGTTTCGATCGCTCGAGGATGGCGATGACGTGTTTACGATCACGCTGGAGCGGGCTCTGGCGCTGCTTGCGGCGCCGAAGGTCTCGCGGCGTCAGACGATGACCAGGACCGTGATCCGGTCGCTGGGGAATCGCCCTGACGGCGGAGTCGAGATCAAGCTGATGGAGGGCCGCTACGGCCCGTACGTCACCGATGGCACCGTGAATGCCTCGTTGCCGAAGGGCGGAGACCCGGCTGCGCTTTCGATCGCCGATGCCGTCGAGTTGCTGAACGCCCGCGCGGCGGCAGGGCCGGCAAGCGGACGCAAGGGCAAGAGCGTTCGCGCTCGGCCAGCGGTGCGGAGCAAGAAGCGAGCAACAGGCAGCAAGAAGTAAGAAGTAGGGGCGCGATTGATCGCGCCCGGACGGCAGACGGCCGACGGGAGGGCGGTTCCTCCGCGTCCCCGCCTGTTTGATCTTGGTTCGAGGGGCCGCTACGGAAGCCGCCATCCCGCCCGTCCTGGACTACTCGGCGAGGCGCAAACAGGACTCACATGCCGCACGTTCGAATTATTGGTGGCGGGCTGGCTGGCTGCGAGGCGGCGTGGCAGATCGCCCGGCGCAACGTGCCTGTCACGCTGTACGAGATGCGGCCGACCCGGCCGACCGACATCCACCGCACCGGCAACCTTGCCGAACTGGTCTGCAGCAACTCTTTCCGTGCCGACAAGCTCGACAACGCCGTCGGCCTCCTCAAGGAGGAGATGCGGCGGCTCGATTCGCTGGTGATGCGGGTGGCAGACGCCGTGCGCGTGCCCGCCGGCGCGGCGCTGGCCGTCGATCGTGACCGGTTCGCGATCGAGATGACCCGGGAGATCGAGCAGCATCCGCTCATCACCGTGCGGCGCGAGGAAGTCGACCGAATCCCGGTATCCGACGGTGATGCCCGGCCGGTAATCATCGCGACCGGTCCGCTGACCTCCGACGCCCTGTCTCATGACATCCGCGAGTTCGTCGGGCAGAGCTACCTCTATTTCTATGACGCGATCAGCCCAATCGTCTCTGCCGAGAGCATCGACATGAGCAGAGTCTTCAGAGCGTCACGGTGGGGGAGAAGCCTCGGCCCGGGCCATGACGCCAGCGCTCCCGTGGGCGTTGAAGGCGCCGATGCTGGCGGCGAGGGCGACTACCTCAATTGCCCGATGACCGCCGCCGAGTACGGCGCGTTCTACGACGCGCTGACGCACGCGGAATCGGCGACCGTGCATGACTTCGACCGCACGCAGTTCTTTGAAGGGTGCCTGCCGATCGAAGTGCTGGCGCACCGGGGACCCGACACGTTGCGCTTTGGACCGATGAAGCCGGTGGGCCTCGCCGACCCGCGCACGGGAAGGCTTCCGTACGCCGTCGTCCAGCTGCGCCAGGACAATCTCGCCGGCGATCATTACAGCCTCGTGGGGTTTCAGACGCAGCTCAAGTGGAGCGATCAGGCGCGCGTGCTGCGATTGATTCCCGGTCTGGAGAGGGCCGAATTCGTGAGGCTCGGCATGGTCCATCGCAACACCTACATCAACGGCCCGATGGTGCTCGCCGAGACCTGGCAGGCCCGTCGGCGCCCGGATCTCCTGTTTGCCGGCCAGATCTCCGGCGTCGAGGGTTATGTCGAATCCGCGGCGTCGGGGCTTCTCGCCGGAATCAGCGCCGCATCGCTCGCACGGGGGCTGCAGCCGACCGCACCATTACGGACGACCGCGATGGGGGCGCTGGCGTACTATGTGTCTCACGCGACATCGGCGGGATACCAGCCGAGCAATATCACATTCGGCATCATGGAGCCGCTGCAGAAACCGCCCCGGAACAAGGTGGAACGGAAGCTCGCGATCTCGACACGGGCGTTGGCGGATTTGGCGGATTGGGAAGAAGCAAGTAGCAAGAAGTAGGAAGTAAGAAGTAAGAAGTAAGAAGAGGGGAGCGCTGCTGCCAGCGGACGAACGGCTTCCGAAGCGGCCCCTCGAACCGAGCCGACAGCGCAGTCTGCAAAACGAACCGTGAGGGCCGAAACGGGCTGCGCGAATAGCGCGACCGTAAGGTCGGTACCGAGTCCCGGAAGGTCCGTTTTGCCGGCTCGCGTGAGCGGGGACGCGAAGGAACCGCCGTCCCGATGGCTGAGTGGCTCCGGTCACGAAGCCAGAAGCGTGTGAATCGGAACAAGTGAAAGATCATCTCCGGTCGTTTCTCGACTTCATTCGCCTGAACCGGGGCGCCTCGCCGCACACGGTGCGCGCCTACGAGAGCGACCTGTCGCAATTTCTCGACTTCCTGCCCATCCACAACGGCCGGTCCGGCGGTGAGCAGCGGCCCACCGATTGCGACGTGGCCGCCATCCGGTCGTTTCTCGCCGAGCTCTATCGGACCCACAGGTCCCGCAAGAGCGCGGGCCGCAAGCTGGCGGCGGTCCGGACGTTCACGCGTTATCTTCGCCGCGAGGGGCTGATCGAGGGCGATCCCGGTTCGATGGTCGCCACGCCGAAGTCCGAGAACAAGCTGCCGGCGCACCTCGAGATTGACGAGATGACGGCCCTCCTCGAAACACCGGACACGCAGTCGCCGCTTGGAAGACGGGATCGGGCGATGCTCGAGCTGTTCTACGCGTCCGGGCTGCGATTGAGCGAGCTGGTGGGTCTCGACCTGGAGAGCGTGAATCTCGGCGGCCGCCTCGTGCGCGTGCTCGGCAAGGGGAGCAAGGAGCGCATTGTCCCCTTCAACCAGAGCGCGGCCGACGCGCTGCGGGCGTATCTCAAGGACCGCCCCGCGCTCGAGCAACAGGCGTTGCGGCAGAAGACAGGGCCGCCGAAATCACCCGCGCGACGGAGTCCCCTCCGGCGGCTGCCGCGGGAGTCGGCCGCCGCCAGTCCCCTGTTCCTCAACGCCCGCGGCGGACGGCTGACGGGCCGAAGTGTGCACCGGCTGGTGCGGCTCTACGTGTCGCAGTGCAGCATCCGCAGCGGCATCAGTCCGCATGCGCTGCGGCATTCGTTTGCGACACACCTGCTGGAGCGGGGCGCGGACCTGCGGGCCATTCAGGAACTGCTGGGGCACGCGCAGTTGTCGACCACGCAGCGCTACACGCACGTGAGCGCCGCGCAACTGATCGACGTCTATCGCCGCGCGCATCCGCGGGCGAGGCAGCAGTAGGGGTGCGATTTATCGTGCCCTTGGTACGCCTTGCCCCCGCCGTCTCGCCAGGATCCGGTACGCCACAATCGAAGTCATCAGCGACGGCAGCGTTCCGCCCCACCGACTGGCGAGATAGTAGGCCAGGCTTCCGAGCGCCCACGCCACCACACCCGGCAGCAGCACGCCACGATAGGGTCCACGGGCATCGTACAGATCGGGCACATGAGGCGCCGGGCGTCCGAACCGGAAGTGCGCCACCAGAACGCCTCCGACCGGCACCAGGACGCCCCCCAGCACCACCATGAACTCGGCGTACCGATTCAGCCAGCTTCCCGAGAGCAGCGCGAGCAGTGTGCCGATGATGCCAATCGACCAGACCGACCACTGGGCGCTCATCCGCGGTACCAGGGTCTTCCAGGCCAGCCCCGACATGTAGATGTTCACGAAGTTCGTGGTGATCGTGGCCAGCACCATCAACACCGCCCCCACCCAGCCGAGGCCGATGGCCGCCATCATCTCGCCCGGGTCGGCCGTGCCCGCCACGCGCGCCGCGGCCAGGCCCAGCGGCATCATCCAGAGACTGGTAAGCAGCAGCCCGAGCAACACGGCCCATGCGCTCTTTCGCTCCGACGTCGTGTACCGGGAATAGTCCGCGAACATCAGGATCCACGACACCTGGTAGCCGACGACGATGTCGAAGCCGCGAAACCAGGAGGGGCCGTGGACGGCCGGGGCGATCGACATCGGCAGTTGCGAAGGCGCCTGGATGACCGCCCACGTCATCGCGCCTCCAACCAGCAGCAGCAGCGGCACGGCAATCCGATCGGCGAGGCCCACCGCGCGCGGACCGAGCGCCACCACCGCGGTCGAGACGAGGCCCAGGCCCGCAATCCACAGCGGCATGGCTGCCGGACCGCCCAGCAGCCGTGCGCCAACCGATGCGGCAATCACGTTGTTGACGGCGATCCACGCGAAGTTGGTGACGTAGAGGAGGGCCGCAACCAGCCCGGCGCCGCGAACACCCAGCGCCGCGCGCGCCGCGATGACCGACGGCACGCCCAACCGCGGGCCGACAACCGCCAGCGACGCGACGAGCATCGAGCCGCCCGCCGCGCCGACCGCAATCAGGATCAACGCCGATGCCGGTTCGAAGTCGCCGGCGAGCGCCGCACCCACTTGCAGCGTCGTCGCGACGATATTGGCGCCGGCGAAGATCCAGAACACGTCAAGGGCGCGCTGGGTTCGGGCGCTCGGGGGAATCTGGGCGATATCCGCCGGGTTCATGTTGGCCGAGACCCCTTGTTCCTGGTCCGTATGCTGACCCGTCACAGCGTAGCGTCGAAACGGTCGGACCGCAATGGAGGGTCCGTGATCCGTTGAAGGCCGTCCGACATCCCGATGCCCGTCGCCACCGGCCCCATCGCGCGGCTTGCGGTCCGGAGGTGCTTCGAGTGAGAATCGGGAGACAGAACGGGCTGCGCGCCCGCGCGATGCCAGGCTCGCACAACGTTCAGCCGAGAAGGAGATCGAATGACCCTCAGAAACATATTCGCGTTCGCGGTGGCGCTCTCGTTTGCGGCCGTTGTCGGATCGGCCCAGGCGCCGAGCGCTCCGGCCAAGCCCAGCCAGGCACAGAAGAAGGTCCAGAAGGTGAAGCTGTCGTTCGACGACAAGGGCTATGTCGTGACGCCCTCGACGCTCGCCAAAGGCGTGCCGGTCGAGATGGACGTCGACCTGGACACGGTCAAAGGGTGCATGCGGACCGTCGTGATTGCGTCGTTGAACGTGAAGAAGACGGTGAAGGCCGGAGATACGCTGATTGCGTTCACGCCGGACAAGGCGGGGAATGTGCCGGTGATTTGCGGGATGAACATGGGCAAGGGCGCATTCACCGTCGTCGATTCGAAGTGACGTGAAGGCGGCGCCGGGAACTCCCGGTGCCGCCTTGTTCTGCCGCCGCCAGCAGGTTCTGCCATGCACCGCCCCGTCAAGCGCTTCGACTACTCCCGGGCCGTCAAGCAGGGGTATCAGCTCCCGCTGTTGCGCTATCTGAACGTCGATCGCTACGTGCACCGGCCCGTGGGTGCGTTGATCGTGCGGGCGGTTTATCCGACCAGCGTCACCCCGAACCAGCTGACGTACGCGTCATTTGCGCTGGGCGCCGTCGCGGCGGCCTGCTTCTGTCAGCCGGCGCGGGCCTACGTGGTGGCAGGGGCGTTCATTCAACTCGCGGCGAATTTTCTGGATTCGGCCGATGGCATGCTGGCCAGGGCCAAGGGCATGCCCAGCCGGTTTGGAGCGACCCTCGATCTGATGCTCGATCGGATCGGCGATCTGCTGCTCTATGGATCGACCATCGTCGCGTACTATCACGCGACGGGTGACCAGCGCCTGGCGATCGCGGGACTGGTCGGCCTCGCCCTCTTCAACCTGCAGGTGACGCTCTACTATCTGGTCGAGCAGTACAGAAGAGCAGAGCGAACCGGCATGTCCGGGGAGACGCGCGCCCTGATCAGCTGGTTGATCGTCGTCTGCGCGCTGGCCGGGCGGTTCGAGATCCTGATGTGGGTGATGGTCGTCGAGCCGGTGGCCAATATCCTGTATCGCGTCTGGTGCTTCCACCGCCTTCCACCCGATCCCGTCTGACCCGACGGCTCGCGCCGCGTGCCGTCATGCCTTTGGAGCGGGCGCCGGCCGGCGAGACGCCGGGCTCTCGATGCCAAGCGTCTTCATCTTGTAGTTGATGACGCGCGCGCTGACGTGGAGCAGATCCCCGGCATCGCGCTGGATCCAGTTGCACATCCGGAGCGCCTCGGTGACCGCCTGCCGCTCGATGTCTTCGAGCGCGACCCCGGTCGGGGGGATCCGCACGACGGGCGTGGCTCCCGGGTCGCCGCCGACCGCGATGGTCTCGCCGAGCCGCAAGTCCTCCACGGTGATGACCGGACCCTCGGTGAGCAGCACGGCCCGCTCGATGGCGTTCTCGAGCTCGCGGATGTTGCCCGGCCAGTTGTAGCGGACCAGCATCTTCTGGGCGTCGGGCGCGATGCCCTCGAGTTTCCTCTTGAATTCACCCGTGAACTTGCGCACGAACGACGTGGTCAGGGCCGCAATGTCGTCTTTGCGATCGCGCAGCGGCGGGATCTCCACCGAGACGACATTGAGGCGGTAGAACAGGTCCTCACGAAACTGTCCTGCCGTCACCATCGCGGGGAGATTCCGGTTGGTCGCGGCAATCACGCGCACATCCACTTTGAGCGTCCGCGTGCCGCCCAGCCGCTCGAACTCGTGCTCCTGGAGCACGCGCAGGATCTTCGCCTGCGTGTTCGGGCTCATGTCGCCCACTTCGTCGAGAAACATCGTGCCGCCGTCGGCCTGCTCGAAACGGCCGACGCGCTGCTTGTCGGCGCCGGTGAACGCGCCCTTCTCGTGGCCGAACAGCTCCGATTCGAGCAGGTTCTCCTGCAGCGCCGCGCAGTTCACCTTGACGAAGTTGCGGTTCGCACGCAGCGAGTTGTGGTGGATGGCTCCCGCGATCAGTTCCTTGCCCGTTCCCGTCTCGCCGCGAATCAGGATCGTCGTGTTGCTCTTGGCGACCTTGCGCACGATCCCGAGCACCTTCTGGAGCGCGCCTGAACTGCCCACGATGGCGTCGAACTGGTAGATGTCGTTCTGCGTGTGACGGAGGTAGTCGAGTTCGTGGCACATCCGGCGCATCTCCAGCGCCTTCCCAATCTTGAGTTCCATCTCCTCGACTTCGAACGGCTTCTGCACATAGTCGAAGGCGCCGATCTTCATCGCCTCGACCGCCGTGCCGACCGATCCGAACGCGGTCATCAGGATGACCGCGGAGGTCGGGTGCAGCGTCTTCGCCGTGCGCAGGACATCGAGGCCGTCGCTGCCGCCCATCTTGAGGTCGCTCAACACGACGTCGAACTGGGTTTCGTGCAACCGCTCGATGGCGGCGTTCCCGTTGGAGGCTTCGTCCACTTCGTGGCCCGCCTCCACCAGCGCGCGGGCCAGGCCCCGCCGCAACGCGTCGTGGTCTTCGGCAATCAGAATTCGGCCCATGACTGTCTCGCTTTCCTAGAACGCCAGTTGTCCGGGCGTGCCCACCGGTAGCGTCACCGTGAACGTCGTTCCGGCTCCGGGCGCGCTCGCCACATCGATCCGCCCATCGTGCGCGTCGACGATCTTCCGGACGATGGCCAGGCCCAGGCCCGAGCCCTCGTGCTTGGTCGTGAAGAACGGGTTGAAGATGCGCTCCGCAATGGCCGCCGGAATGCCCGGGCCGTCGTCGGCGACCGTGACCACCACTTCGCGCGGGTGCGTCTGGTCGTACGCCGGCCGTTCGTGTGCATCGACACGAATGCACCCGCGGCCGTCAAGCGCCTCGAGCGCATTGATGATCAGGTTGGTGACGACCTGGCAGAGCTGGTGGTGATCCCCGACCAGCGGCGGCAGCGCCGGCGGGACGCTGACCTCGAGGCTCGTGCCCCGGCAGGCGAGCTTGTTCTCGGCCAGCGTGACCGCGTCCTGAACCACTCGGGCGATCGACGTGTGATCCACATCCAGCCTGATCGGCCGGACGAAATCGAGCACCTCGAGCACGATGGCATTGGCCATCTTCGCCTCGTTGATGATGTCACCCAGCATGCCCTGCAAATCCGTACGATCGGCCAGCTGCCGCCTGAGCAGTCCGGCCATCACCTCGATGCTGGCGAGCGGGTTCTTCACCTCGTGCGCGATCATCGCGGCCATCTCGCCAAGCGCCGCGAGCCGATCGCGAAGCCGCTCACGCTCCTCCGCCTGTTCAACCAGCGTCAGATCCTTGAAGAACATGGCCGCGCCATACACCCGATCCCGCTCATCACGGATGAGCGACACGGTGTAGCCGATAACCGTGCCCGTGGGCTTCAGACGAAGCTCGGCCCGGTTGGGCAGATGGCTCAGGTCGAAGACGCCGGCAAAGACGCGGAGCAGGTCGGGATGATCGCGCAGCAGATCAGTGAAGTGGCGCCCGAGATCGCCGGCGGTCTCCGATACGCCCAGAATCCGGTACGCTTCTTCGTTGATGGCGGTGATGGCGCCATCCCGCGTGATCGCCATCACGCCGTTGCGCATGCTGGCGATCAGATCGCGAAAGAAGCGATTATCGATCGACTTCATCATGACGGTCTTCCCGCCCCTGGACCGGGACCAGGGAGGCTCTACGACACCAGAATTGTAGTCCGCTTTCAGTTTTGTCATCATTTCCCAGTCCATCCCGGAGTGTTCGCCGTGAAATACGGCGAATGAGGTGATCCGGCTCGGCGCCGGACCACCATGTCCTCTAGGGATGAGCAAGGAAGATGCCCGTCAATCCTTCTTGTCGATGGGCACGAGCACGATGGCGGGAACGCCGGCGGCACTGACCGCCTTGTTGAACTCCGCGAGCTCCGTGTCGAACAGCTTCTGGAGCCGCGCCGCCACATCAGACAACTGCGGCTTGAGATCCCGGTAGCGCGCCAGTACGCCGGCGGTGGGCCTGGCGTCAGCGGTATCGGCGACACCCGCCAGCCCCGCAAACTGGAAATCGAGCTTCGGCAGGTAGTTCAGGGAATCCTGACTCGTCTTCAGGTTCGGATTGTAGAGTTCGTCGGCCAGCACTGTCAGCTTCTCCAGCAGCCCGTCCGCGCTGGCCTTCAGGGCCTGGCCCTTTCCGATCGCCTCGGCATGTTTCATCAGAGCTGTCGTCTGCGTCCGGACGTCCTTGATGCGCCTGATCGCGTTGTGGATCCAGGCGAGATCATCCCGGACCATCCTGAGAAAATCGGCCTGAGTCGCCAGATCGGCGGCGGGGACGCTGACGGCCGGGTTCGGCCGCACCTCGAAGGGCGCCTCCACCTGTTCCTGTCCGACACGCAGCCGCACCGTGTACCGTCCGGGCGTGATGCGAAGGCCCTGCGGCGGAAAATCTCCGTACGTATACCGCGGCACGACGAGGCTGGCGACGGCCTCCCGCAGGTTCCAGACGAAGCGATTGACACCCGCCACCGGCTCGATCGGCTTCTCCTCGTCCTCGTCCTCTTCACCGGCTTCCTTCAATTCGTCCGCGCCCGGCGTCGCGACGCTCGACAGGGTCCGCAGAACGGTGGCGCCGTCCAGGAACTCGATCGTCACCGGAACCTCGGCTTTCGGTTTGTCCTTCAACCAGAAGTTCACGATCACGCCGCTGGGCCTGTTCTTGCCTGCGCTGAGGCTCTTGCCCACGTCGCCTGGAAGCCGGAAGGTCGGCCGCGGCGCAAACAGGCGAATGGGCGCCTGCCGGATGTCGGGCTGCCACTGGCGGAGCGGCGTCAGGTCGTCGAGGATCCAGAACGCCCGCCCCTCGGTCGCCACGACAAGATCCTCGTGCTTGACGGCCAGGTCGGTAATCGGCACCACGGGCAGATTCCTCTGAAACGGCTGCCAGTTCGCTCCATCGTCGAAGGAGATGTACAGGCCCGTCTCCGTGCCGGCGTACAGCAGTCCCCGCCGCGCGTTGTCCTCTCGCACCACTCGCGCGAACGTCGTGTCGGGAATGCCGGTGACGATCTTCGTCCACGTCTGGCCGTAGTTGCTGGTCTTGTAGATATACGGGCGCAAGTCGTCGTGCTGATTCATCATCGCCGACACATAGGCGGTCGCCTTGTCGTGCGGCGACACCTCGATGGTGTTGATCCGGATCCACTCGGGAATGCCCGTGGGCGTGACATTGGTCCACGTCTTGCCCCCGTCGCGCGTCAACTGCACGAGCCCGTCGTCGGTGCCGGCCCAGATCGTGCCCGCTTCGTGAGGGGACTCGACGACGCAGAAGATCGTGTCGTAGGTTTCGACGCCGGTGAATTCGTGGGCGATCGGGCCGCCGCTGTAGTCCTGCTTCGTTTTGTCGTTGCGCGTCAGGTCCGGGCTGATCTCAACCCACGACTGGCCGCCGTCGCGCGATCGGAGCAGGACCTGCGCGGCGTGATAGAGCGTGTCCGGGTCGTGCGGCGACAGCAGAATGGGTGCGGTCCACTGGAAGCGGTACTTCAAATCGCGTGCAGCGCGTCCGTCGATCACCTGCGGGTACGCGACGATCTCGCGCGACTCCCCGGTCTTGTGGTCGTAACGCGTGATGGACCCGCCGTAGCCGCCGGCAAAGACGATGTCCGGATTGCGAGGATCGGGAGCAATCCAGCCCGACTCCCCGCCGCCCACGCCGTGCCAGTGGGCGCTGGTGATGCTCGAATCGCGGCCGCCGCTCGGGATCGCGATGCTCGTGTTGTCCTGCTGCGAGCCATAGACCCAGTACGGAAACCGCGAATCGGTCGTGACGCGGTAGATCTGGGCCGTCGGCTGGTTGTCCTCAGCGGACCACGACTGGCCGCCGTTCACTGAAATCTCGGCGCCGCCATCGTCGCCGAGGATCATCCGCGCCGGGTTGTCGGGATCGATCCACAGGTCATGAGTGTCGCCGTGATGCACGCGGATGCTCGAAAACGACTTCCCGCCGTCAATCGACTTGAGGAACTGGATGTTCGGCGCGTAGACGACATCCTCGTTGACCGGATCGGCAAAGACGCCCGAGTAGTACCACGCCCGCTGACGAATCCGGTGCGAACCGTTGACGAGCGTCCACTTGTCGCCCCCGTCGTCGCTCCGATAGAGGCCGCCTTTGTCGGCTTCGATCATCGCCCAGACGCGCGAGGGCCGCGATTGCGACACCGTGACCGTCACCTTGCCGACAATGCCTTCGGGAAGGCCCGCAGTGAGCTTCTTCCATGTGTCGCCGCCGTCGATCGACTTATAGAGTCCGCCCCCGGGACCGCCGCTCTGCATCGTCCAGGACTTCCGGTAGACCTGCCAGAACGCGGCGTAGAGAATGCGCGGATTGGTTGGGTCCATCATCAGATCGGACGCGCCGGTCTTGTCGTCGACATAGAGCACGTGCGTCCATGTCTTTCCGCCATCGAGCGTGCGGAAGATTCCTCGCGCGCGGTTCGGACCCCAGATGTGGCCCTGGGCCGCGACCAGCACGATGTCGGGATTCTGCGGATTGATCCTGACGCGCGCGATCTGTCTTGTGTCGGAGAGCCCCACATTGGTCCATGTCGCGCCGGCATCGGTCGACTTGTAGACCCCATCGCCATGCGAGCTCGTGCTGCCGCGAATCGCCGTCTCGCCCATGCCGACATACAGCACGTTCGGATCGGAATCGGCCACCGCGATCGCGCCGACCGAACCCGTCTTGAAGAACTTGTCCGACACGTTCGCCCAGGTCGCGCCGCCGTCTATCGTCTTCCAGACGCCGCTGCCCGTGCCTCCGAAGTAGTACATGAGCGGCTTCCCGCGTACGCCCGTCACTGCGACGGAGCGGCCGCCACGGAACGGTCCGATGTTCCGGAACTCGAGGCCGGGAAACAGATCAGAGAACGAAGGCGGTGGTGACCCCGCTACGGGTGCGCCTGTTGGCGGCATGGCCATGGTGCCGGCGGGGGCCGGTTGTGTCTTGACCGGCGGGACTGTTGCCGCGGCGGGCTTCGCCTTGGCGGGCGTTTGCGCGGCCTGTGGCGCCTGCGCGATCACGGTCCAGGACAGCATCACCAGCAGCGCAGCAATCGTCGGAACGCGGGACATCGGCACGACTCACCTCCACCAGCATCAACCGGATCGGTAACGCGCAGAATAGCACGCGGGACGACGCCGCGTGATACCCTTGACCCGCACGCGATGACGGCCTTTTCGCGCATCCTCCTGACCGGGGGCGGCACAGCCGGGCACGTGAACCCGGCACTGGCAATCGGACGGGCGCTTGGTGATGAGCGCACGGCCTACCTCTACGTCGGCGTGCGCGGCCGCGCCGAGTCCGAAGTCGTTCCACGCGAAGGCATCCCGATTCGGTACGTTCGCGCGTCGGCCTATCCGGGCGCTCGCCCGTCCCTGCATTGGCTGCGCTTTGTGGCCGACCTCGCGCTGGGCACCTTCAAGGCGCTTGTGCTGGTCCGGCGTTTCCGGCCCGACGTCATTGTCGGCACGGGCGGGTTTGCGTCGGCGCCCGTGATGATTGCCGCGTCGCTGCTGAAGCGGGCGGGCCTCTGCCGGGCGGGGATCTACGTGCACGAGCAGAACGCCGCACCGGGGCGGCTCAATCTGATGGTCGGCCGCCTCGCCGATCGTGTCTTCGTGTCGTTCCCCGAGACGCTTGCCTCATTCCCGGTCAATGGCATCGTGGCCGGGTACCCGCTCAGGCGGCGCCTCCAGGGGATCGAACGCGACGCGGCCCGCCAGTCGCTGGACTTCGCCGTCCCGGCCGGCCGGACGGTGGTGTTCGCCTTCGGCGGCTCGCAAGGGGCACGCACCATCAATCACGCCGTCGTCGACGCGCTGGAGTCCCTGTTGCCGCACCGCGACAGGCTCTTCATCATCCACGGCACCGGCCTGAGGAAATCCGGCAGCCGCTATGACGCGGCCCAGGCGACGGCCGAGCGTCTGCGCGCGCGGTACAGCGAAGAACAGCGCCGCCAGATCGAGTCGTTCTACGTGGCGCGACCTTTCTTCCACGAGATCGAGCGCGTGTATGCGCTGTCCGATCTGGTCGTCGTGCGTGCGGGGGCGGGCACCTTGAACGAGATCGCCTCACTCGGGCTTCCCGCGATCGTGGTGCCGAAGGCGAACCTGTCGGGCGATCACCAGGTGATGAACGCGCGGGCGCTCGCCAGGACCGGCGGGGCAGTCGTGCTGTACGAGGAGACCTGCGAGCGCAACGGCTCGCTGGTCGAGGAACTGGATGGCCGTCTGCTCGCCTCCACGATTCTCGACGTCATCGAACCCGTGCGCCTGCGCCGGATGGCCGAAGGCGTTCGGGGATTCGTGCAGCAGGACGCGCGCGATCTAATCCGGCGCGTGGTCGCCGGCGAGCCGATCGACGCGACATCCGGGGGGGCACAGGGAGCCTGGCGGGTCGAGCCCGGCGTCAGCCTGCTGTCAGACGCGGCGCTGGTCGCCACACTCGAGCGCGCGCTCGGCGCCCGCGGGCACGAGTACCGAATCGAGCGCGAGATCCCATCAGCCGATGACCGAGCCTACTACGTGAGCCGCGCGGCCTCCCGGCTTGCCAGTTCGTCGTGGGAGAGCCGCAACCTGGGGGTCAAGCTCATCGGCCTGCTGCAGGCGCGCGAGAAACTCCCGCTGGTTGTTGCCCTGCTCCGCGACCGCCGTCCGGCCGCGTGGTACAAGCGGCTGGTCGGCGGCGATTTCGAACAGGTCGGCTTCATCCGGCGCAACGCGCTCACATGCCTGGCGCGACTCGGCGTGGTCACGCCCGCCGTCGAAGACGTCCTGGCGGCGGCCTTCACCGATCCGTACTATGAAGTCCGGAGCGAGGCCGCGCGAACGGCGGCTGCACTCGACAGAGCTCTTGGCGATGAGGCGCGGCGCCGGCTAACGGCATCGCTCATCAACCTGTTGCGGGATTCGTGGCTGGAAGTTGCGGCCACCGCTGCCGACGCGCTCGGCACTGTGGGCGGGCAAGACGATGCGCTGCCGGCGCTGCTGGAGCTGCAACGCTTCCGGTACTGGGTCGTTCGGGCGGCCGGCTTGCGCGGACTGCGGTCGCTGGTCGAACGCGGACGCGCCGGCGATCTCGCCGAACTCGAACGCCAGGTTCGCGGGTTTGTGCTGACGGCCACGGATTTCAGGCCAGAGTTCACCATTCGCAGTTCCTACGCGGGCGTGGTCGACGCCATCGCACGACAAAGGAGCTCCGGCACATGATTCACCTGCTCGGACATCTGCTGGCAGGCGGTTACCGGGCCTGGTCGATCCTGAGGTTGCTCGACTACCTGTCGGTGCGCGCCATCGCCGCCTCCATGACGGCCTTCGTCCTGGTGCTCGCCATCATGCCGCGCTTCATCTGGTACCTCCACCGCCGGGGACTCGTCGATCAGGTGCGCGAAACGGGCGTGCCGTCGGCGTTCGACAAGGCCGGCACACCGGTGATGGGTGGGGCGGTGATGGTCGGCAGCGTGCTGGCCGCGTCGCTGGCCTGGTGCGATCCGACGAACCGCTATGTGTGGAGCGTGCTGGCCGGCATGGTGTGGTTCGCGCTGATCGGCCTGAGCGACGACGTGGCGAAGTGGCGGGCGCGATCGGGCAATCGCGGGATGAGCGAGGGACGGAAACTGCTGCTGCAGGGTGCGTTCGCCGGACTGTTCGTGGCGTTTCTCGCCAGCCCCTGGTCGCCGCTGCCCGCGAGGGAGGCCGGAGCGTTCTACGTGCCGTTTGTGAAGGCGGCGCTCTTCAACTCGTTGTGGGTCTACCTGCCCATCGCGTTCTTCTTTGTCGTGCTGGTCGGCAACGCCGTCAACATCACCGATGGACTCGACGGCCTGGCCATCGTGCCGTCCGTGCTGGCGGTGTCGGCGCTCGGGGTGTTCGCCTACATCATGGGGAATGCCATCTGGGCGCACTACCTGTTCTTTCCGCTGCTGCCGGGAGCCGGCGAGTTGATCGTGGTGTGTGCGGCATTTGCCGGCGCCGGGATCGGGTTCCTCTGGTACAACGCTTATCCGGCGCAGATCTTCATGGGAGACGCCGGCTCGCTCGCCATCGGCGGCTGCCTGGCGACCCTGTCGGTGGTCGTCAAGCAGGAAGCCCTCTTTCTGATTCTCGGCGGCCTGTTCATCGCCGAAGCGGTCACCTCGCAGGTGCAGGACAAGGTCGGCATCAAGTGGCTGGGCCGGCGCCTGTTCTACCGGGCGCCGCTGCACCATCAGATGCAGCATACTGGGCTGGCCGAAACGAAGGTCGTGATCCGGCTGTGGATCGTCTCGCTGATCCTCGCGCTGATTTCCATTGCGACCGTCAAGCTGAGATGAGGACCTGTTCGGGGTTCGGGATTCCCGCCTTCGCCGGACCCGCGAGACGCCGGCTTCGGCGCGGCAAGCGGGATGAGGGGAGGCCAATGCCATGATCTCGAATCGGTATGTTGTGACCCTCGGAATGGGATGCGCGCTCGCGATTGCGCCGATCGCGGCGAACGTGCCCGTGGCGGCCCAGCGATCGGCGGTCGAGCGGACGGCGGCCCGCGGTGATTTCACCGCGGCCTCCGCGGCGCGCTTCGCCAACCTCGCCCTCGCGTGCGTGCACCAGGAGTATCCCAGCAAGATCGCGCACGTGCTGAACAGCGAGGCCGACGTGCGGGCGCCCCACCAGCTGACGCCCGCCTTCTACGGATGCTACGACTGGCATTCGTCAGTGCATGGCCACTGGCTGCTCGCGCGGCTGGCTCGCACCTTTCCCGCGGCGCCATTTGCCGAGCCGGCGCGCCAGGCTCTCGCCGCCAGCCTGACCGCCGCGAACATCGCAGGCGAAGTGCAGTACCTCAACGGCGCCGGGCGGACCAGTTTTGAGCGTCCCTATGGCCTGGCGTGGCTGTTGCAGCTGGCGGCCGAGTTGCGTGAGTGGGACACGCCGCAGGCGAAAGCGTGGGCCGCCACAATCAGGCCGCTCGAACACGCCGCTGCCGCCAGGCTCAGGGAGTGGCTGCCGAAGCTGTCCCGGCCGATCAGGATCGGCGAACACGACCAGACGGCGTTCTCCTTCGGATTGATCCTCGACTGGGCGCGCACGGCGAACGACCTGCAGATGATCGATCTGCTCACCTTGCGCATCGGGGACTACTACGGCAAGGACCGCAATTGCCCGTTCAGCTACGAGCCGTCCGGCCAGGACTTCCTCTCGCCGTGCCTGGCCGAGGCCGACCTGATGCGCCGCGTGCTGCCGCGATCACAATACGGGGCCTGGCTCCAGGCCTTCCTGCCGATGATTCCTGTGACCGGATCCACGGCGTGGCTCGAGCCAGCCGTCGTGACCGATCCCGGCGATCCGAAGCTGGCGCATCTGGATGGCTTGAATCTCAGCCGGGCGTGGATGCTCGATGGCATCGTCTCTGGCCTCGCCCCAGCCGACGCGCGGCGCGCCTCTCTGCAGGCGGCGGCGCTGAGCCACCGCGCGGCGGGCCTCAAGGCCGTCACCGGCGAACGCTACGAGGGCGGACACTGGCTCGGGAGCTTCGCGGTCTACCTGGTGACCGGCCGCGGGTTGTGAACTGAGCGCTATGAGCGGCATCTTTAAACATCTGCTGATCCTGGGGCGTCCGGCGTGCGGCAAGTCGGAGTTCATCGACTTCCTGAAGCACACGCCGGAGGACGTGAGGCGTCGCCGGCTGCACATCGGCCGCTTGGAGGAAGTGGACGACTTCCCCTGGCTCTGGGAGAAGTTCCAGGACGACGACGCGCGCGCAAAAGCCGGTCAGGACCGCCTCTACACGCAGGAGTACATGCCGGGCAATCCGGGCATGGCCCCGAAGGGTGCCGGGCTCTTTGATTGGTGCATACAGAAGTTCAACGACGTCATCACGAAACAGTATCTGGACAACGCGGAGTCGGATCGCGACGCGACCGTGCTCATCGAGTTCTCACGGGGCGGCCGCGACGGCTTTGGCAAGGCGCTCGGGATGCTGGACCGGCGGATTCTGGAGCCGGCTGCCATCTTGTACATCCAGGTGTCGCGCGAGGAATCGTGGCGCCGCAATGTCGCCCGCTACCAGGAGAAGCTGAAGCACTCGATTCTGGCGCACATGGTGCCCCGCGAGACCTACGACTTCTTCTACGACATCAACGATTGGGAGTCGCTCACCAGCCGCAAGTCGTCAGGCCTGATTGACGTCAACGGCCTGGCCGTGCCGTTCGTGTCGATGAACAACGAGCCCGAATCGACCGACTCTGTCGTGCTCGAGGAGCGCTACGCCGGGGCGCTCACGCGTCTCTGGGAGTTGCGGAGCGCCCGGACATGAGCGCTACTCACGCCGCGATCTTCGAACATCTCTTCGTCCTGGGCCGGCCGGCCGGAGGCAAGAGCGAGTTCATCGACTTCATGAAGAAGGTGGGCGACGAGGATCGGGCCGCCCGCTTCGGCATCGGCCGCTTCGAAGAGATCGATGATTTCCCCTGGCTGTGGAGCGCGTGTCTCGAGGACGACGAGCGGGACGGCCAAGGCGTTGCCCGGCTGGTCTCCGAGCGAACGGCGGAAGGCTACAACATCACGCAGCCGAAGTTCCGCGGCTCGCTCGTCAACCGGTTCAACGACACGATTACGGCGAAGTACCTGGCCAATCCCTCGTTCTACGAGCGCGGCACGCTGCTCATTGAATTCGCCCGAGGCCAGTCGGATGGATTCCGCGAGAGCCTGGAGCGTTTCCTCCCGGCGATTCTCCGTCGCGCGGCGATTCTCTACATCAACGTGTCGTTCGACGAGTCGTATCGCAGGAACTCCGCGCGATACCGGAAGGGGCAGGAAGAATCGATCCTGTTCCACAAGGTGCCTGATCGCGACATGTTCGGGTTCTTCCGCCACAACGACTGGGACGAACTGACGGGCGGCCGGCCCGACGGTCGGATCGACCTCGCAGGTGTGCGCGTGCCGTTCGTCTCCATGCCCAATGAGCCCGAATCGTCCGATCCTGGCGTGCTGGGCGAGCGCTACGCGCTGGCGCTCGGGCGGCTCAGGGATCTTCTCCGCACAAGGTGACGCATGCGAAACCCGATGAACCACTCCGCCGAGTACCGGCACCGCCGCTTCAGCAACTGGTTCCCGCTCGGCATCACGTACGCCACCTACTACATGGGGCGGTACAACCTCAACGTCTCGTCGACCACGATGATGGACAAGTTCCACCTGTCGAAGGCGGACTTCGGGATCATCGCGACGGCCGGCTTCTGGACGTACGCGCTGGCGGTGGCGTTCAACGGGCCGCTGGCCGATCGGATCGGCGGGAAGAAGTCGATCCTGATTGGCGCGGCCGGCGCCTGCGCGCTCAACCTGATCATCGGCCTCCTGTTTCTAAACGGCTGGCAGACCAAAATCATTGTCGGCATGTCGCTGCTCTACGCAGTGAACATGTACTTCCAGTCGTTCGGGGCTCTTTCGGTCGTCAAGGTCAATGCGCCGTGGTTCCACGTCAAAGAACGCGGGGTCTTCGGCGGCATCTTTGGGATCATGATCTCCTCCGGGTATCTCCTCGCGTTTACGTTTGGCGGGTGGATCCTGTCGCATATGGAATGGTACTGGGTGTTCCTGATCCCGTCGGGCCTCCTGGCAGTGATGTTCATGGTCGACGCCTTCCTCGTGAAAGACAAGCCGTCGGAGGCCGGCTACCCGGATTTTGGGACCGGTGATGCCACCTCGGGAGACGCGGACAAGAACAAACCCGTCGACTTCGGCTATCTGGTTCGCCGCGTGTTCACCAATCCCATCATCCTGACGATCATCGCCGCCGAGTTCTGCACCGGCTTCGTGCGGCAGGGCGTGATGCTCTGGTTCGTGCCCTTTCTCAAGGAAGTGCACAAGGTTGCGCCTGGCACGATGTCGGTCACGATGCCGTGGCCGCAGGTGATGATCGACGCGTTCTCGCTGACCTCGACTGGCATTCCGTTGGACGTCTTCGCCATCGCCTCACTGGGCATCACGGTTGGCGGGATCGCTGGCGGCCTGCTGTGCGGCTACCTCTCCGACAATCTGTTCCAATCTCGGCGGCCGCCGGTCGCCTTCATCTTCTACATCGGACAGATCGGGGCGCTGGTCGCGCTTGGCCAGGCGACCTCGCCGCTGATGGCCGCCCTGTTGATTCCGTTTACCTGCATGTGGATCTTCGGCGTGCATGGGATGCTTTCGGCGACATCGGCGATGGATTTCGGAGGCACCAAGGCCGCGGCAACGGTAGCCGGCATCTGTGACGGCGTCCAGTACATCGCGTCCGGGTTGACCGGGTTTGCGCTTGGCTGGGCGCTCGACAAGCACGGTTGGGGGATGTGGACCTACATGATCATCCCGTTCTCCGTCATTGGGGCGTTGTTGATGACGCGTCTCTGGAACGAAACACCCCTCAGGAAGCATGCCGCGCACTGACGTGCTTCGACTCGCGAAGACCGTCGTGTGTTCCTGCGAGGGGACCGGGCAACCACACTCGCTCAGCACGGCGTCGTGAGGAATGGCCTCGATTGACGAGTTCATGAATCGAAGGACTAACGCCGCTGGCTCGGGCGGCGCGGACACGCGGCGCGAGACGGATAGCATTCCGACCGTTGACCTGCACCGTCACTTCGAGGCGGGGCTGACACCCGAGACCATCGCGCGGCTGGCCGCGCGGCATGGTCTCTCGGAGGTTCGTGTCCGATCGGGCGAAATCGTCCCCGGTGTCGATCCCCAGGATCCCGAATCCATCCGGCGCTACTACCGCGGGATCGCGGCAGGCTTCGGCGGCCCCGACGGCTTTGGGCGGTTCGTTGATTCGTTCGGCCTGCCGCTGTCGGTGCTCCGCACGCTCGAGGATCTGGAAGAGGCCGCGTTCGATCAAATCGTGGATGGCGCCGATCGCGGCAGCCTGCACACCGAGCTGCGAGGATCGCCCTTCAGTTACCAGGAGTTCGTCAACGCTTCAATCGAGGACATCGGTGCCGCGCTCGTTCACGGCGTCGAGCGCGCCTGGCGCGAACGCGGGGCGAGCGGGACATTCCTGCTGTCCTTCAGCCGTCAGAAGGGACTTGGCGCAGCCGGCCTCGGTCCGGCTGGCCGGCAGGCTCCCGCTATTGCCGATCTTGCAGCCAGGCTGCATCAGTCGGATCGCCCGGTCGGCCTCGACATCGCCGGCTTTCCGGAAACACCGTTTCCTCCGCGCCGCTTTCAGGAGGCGCTCGGGCCCGCGCGCGAGGCCGGCGTGCCCCTCACCGTGCACGCTGGCGAACAGGGGAGACCGCCCGCGTACGTCGGAGCGCCTCCCGCGTTGATTGTCGAGGCCATCGAGGCGCTCGGCGCCAGACGGATCGGTCACGGCACATCGCTGGCGGCCTCGCGCGATGCACGACAGCTCGTGCGCGAGCGCGGCATCGCGATCGAGTGCTGCCCGGTGTCAAACGATCGCCTGGGCTTCGTGCCGCTTGCGCAGCATCCGCTCCCGCTGTTTCTCGACGAACAGCTGCTCGTCTCTGTCGGCACCGACGACCCGCTGATGTTCGGTCCCTTCACGGTGGCGGAGACGTGTGACATGGTGGCTTCCGCACCGGGACTGGACGGTGCGTGGCGGCTTCAATTGACGAAGAATGGCATCGAGTCGGCGTTCGTCAGCGACGAACGGCGCCGCTGGCTGCGACGACAACTCGCGGGTGCCAGTGAGCGGCCAGGCGCAGAGGGTAGCCAGTAGTCAGTGGTCGGTAGGAAACGCAACGAGCAAGAAGCGATGAGCAAGGAGAGTCTCCCTATCTACTGACTACTGACTACCTTCACTCCCACCGTCTTCCGACGCGTGGCTCTGCAGAGCTTCCCACTGGCTCATCAGGTTGCCGACGTCCCACATCAGTTTCTGGTGCTCGTCGATGATCGGTTTGGACGTATCACGGTTGTCGTAGAAGCCGGGTGCAGCCATCAAGGCCTCGATGTCCTTGATCCGGCTCTCGCGATTACTGATGCGGCTCTCGAGTTCGGCGATCCGATCGCGCAGCGCCTTGCGCGCCCGTGCCCGCTTTCGTGCCTCGGCATCCGCTCTCTTCCTCGCCTCGTACTCGGCCGCCCGATCGGGGGCGGCCGCGGGTGCCGGATGTTTCGATGGCGCGGGCCTCTTCTCGCCGCGGACCGCGGGAGTCGTCGCAGGCAACGCGCGCGATGGCGCCGGGGCCTTCGAGGCGGGCCTGCGTCCGATGTCGAGCGGATCCGGAAGTGCCGGCGGCTGTCCTGCATGCGTCCGGCTCCAATGGAATTCCTCGTAGGTGCCAGGGTAGAGCAGGGCCCGGCCGTCGCCAATCTCCACGACTTTGGTCGCCAGCCCGTCGATGAAGTATCGATCGTGCGAGACAACGATGAGCGTGCCGCCGTAATCCATCAGGGCATCGAGCAGCACGTCCTTCGAATCGAGATCGAGGTGGTTGGTGGGCTCGTCGAGCAACAACGTGTTGGACGGCAGCAGCAGCATGCGCGCCACGGCCAGCCTCGTCCGTTCGCCGCCCGACAGCACGCCCACCCGCTTGTACACATCGTCGCCCGAGAACAGGAAGCCGCCAAGAATGTCGCGAATCATCGGCACCATATGCAACGGGGATCCTGACGACAGCGTCTCGTAGACCGTCAGATCCGGATCGAGCCGTGTCGCCTCGTCCTGCGCGAAGTACTGCATCACCACCTGATGACCCAGCGTCCGTTCGCCCGCGTCGGGGGGCTCGACACCTGAAAGCATGCGCATCAGCGTCGATTTTCCGGCGCCGTTGGGTCCGAGAAGCGCGATGCGATCGCCGCGCTCGATGTGCAGGTTTGCGCCGGTGAAGACCGAGGTCGTCCCGTAGGCCTTGGCGACCTCCTTCAGATCGAATACCATCCGCCCGCTCTTCTCGCACGTCGGAAAATGAAAACGCACGCGCTTCCGCTCCGGCGGCACCTCGACCGGCGTGACCTTCTCGAGCAGCTTGATGCGGCTCTGCACCTGGGCGGCCTTGGTCGCCTGGTACCGGAACCGATCGATGAACATCTTGATTCGCGCCACCTCGTCATCCTGCCGGCGCTTGGCGTCGCGCAGTCGTTCCATCCGGGCGTCGCGTTCGGCAAGGTAGTGGGAGTAGTTGCCGGGGTAGTCGGTCAGCGTGCGCAGATTGATGTCGGCGATCCGATCGACGACGGCGTCGAGAAAGTACCGATCGTGCGAGACGAGGATGACCGCGTAAGGATAATCGTTCAGGTACCCCTCGAGCCAGTTGCGCGCGTCGAGGTCGAGATGATTGGTCGGTTCATCGAGCAGCAGCAGTTCGGGTCGCTCGAGCAACAGCTTGGCGAGTGCAATACGCATCTGCCATCCGCCCGAGAAGGCGCGCGTGGAGCGGTCGTAGTCGGCCGGCCGGAACCCGAGGCCCCGGAGCACGGTGTCGATCTTCAGATCGATCGCGTAGCCGTCGTGGAGGCGAAACAGATCCTGGAGATGACTGTAGCGATGCAGAATCTCGTCGTGCTCGGAGACCGGCACGGCCGGGTCCGCCAGCCGATCCTCGAGTGTCTGCATCTCGGACTTCGCGTCGAGCAGCCCCTTGAATGCCAAGGCGGCTTCCGCGTAGAGCGTGAGGCCTTCGTGCGTCAGGCCGTCCTGCGGAAGGTACCCGACACGCGTGCCTGACGGCTTGACGATGCCGCCCGCATCAGGCTCATCGAGGCCGGCCAGCATCCGGAGCACCGTCGTCTTGCCGGCACCGTTCGGGCCGCACAGGCCGACGCGTTCGCCGTCGGACACCTGCCACGTGACGTCCTGCAGCAGAACGCGGTCGCCAAACGCTTTTGTCAGGGATGAGAGCTGAATCATGAATTGGAGGCGCCAACTGTCGCCGCTCGATCAGGATAACACTCTACTATACCGGAGCGCTTTGCCTCGACGTGCTGACCGCAGAGAGTGGTAGTCGGTACTGACTGCTTCTTTTTCTTGTTTCTCCCTCCGCCAAAGGGCCCTATCAAACGAGATGGACTGCACGGGGGGCACACTGTGTCATCTAAAGTCATCCGCGCCCGTGTCGCCAATGGCATTGCCGGCCAGCACGCCCGGCCGTAACATCATGGAGAACGATGAGTGCCTGTTCTGCTCTTCTCCGTACGGTGGTGACAGCGGCGGCGCTGGCGGGCGGGGCGCTGACGTGCCCGATCCACGCGTCCGAGGGCGCGACGACGCTCGTCCGGTTCAAGAGCGACGTGTCGGCCTCGACTTCGCTTCGAGTGTCCAGTTCGGTGCTGCGCATCGGGCCGCAGACGGGTTCGGGCGCCGACGCGGTCGTGATCGGGACGATTGACTACCGCGCCGCCGCGCGAACGCGGAGCGATGGCGAAGTCGTGCTGACCGTTGAAGCGCAGGCGGATCTGACGGCTCTGCCCGGGCCTGCGACCGGCGAGTCGGTGATCGAGTTCGAGGGGGTTGGATTCGGCGCGCGCGACGGAGTGCTGCGGCCTGACGTACCCGAGGTTGCCGGCCGCTGGGTGGGAAGTGGCGTCCGCACCGGTCAACTGATCTTCACGCTTCGCGGTTCGGCGGCGGCCACCGGCATGGCCGTGCCGCTGCGTTTCGTGATCAGTCTGCCCTAGATCCCTTTCTTCTTTGGCGGGAACACTTTTCTCACCTCAGGCCGCTTGTCGAGTTTCACGAGAAACACCAGCCGTTCCGGCACGTGGTCCCTGCTCAATTCGACGGTGACCGCCGGGGCGCCCGCCAACTGGGCCCCATCGGGCAGCGATGCGACCAGCAGGCTAATCGTGTGCGACCCCATCCGCACGCTCTCGAACCGGAATCGCCCGTCCCGCACCAGCTCGGTGCGAGCCCCGTCATCGAGCACGAGCACCGCCCGTTCGATCGGGGTGTCCGCACCCGACAACGTACCGTCATTGTCGACATCCTGGAAGACCACACCGTCGACCGCGCCGAGCGGGAACAGCGCGAAGCGAACCGTGACGTCCCGGTTGCGCGCGACGACCACGGTCTGCCGCTCGTCGGCTGGGGCGTCATAGTCGGCCGGCACGCTCGCCATGTCGAGCGAGACGGACTGTTCGCCAACCGGCACGCCGGCGAACGCGAATCGTCCGTCACGGCCCGTCTCGATCGCCGCCATCGCGCCGAGCGAGACCGTCACGCCGCTGACCGGAGGTTCATCGGCGTCCATGGTGTTGTTGCCGTTCCAGTCGGCGAACACGATCCCGCTGATGACGCCCTGGGGACCGCCGTGCGACAAGCGTCCCGCCGACTGGGACGAGCGCGCGCCCCCGAACGGAAGCGACCGCGTCAGGCGGATCATCGTCCGTGTCATCCACGGGTTGACGCCGTTGCCCAAGGCGTACGGCGAGTGGTCGACATAACAGTCAATCGACAGATACGTCTGGTCCGCCACCGGCCCGCCGAGGCCGACTGCCAGGGACTGGCGGTTCGACACGGTCTGGAGACTCCAGTCGTGTGTTCGCCCGACCGTGCCCTCCAGGCGCAGATAGAGTGGGCCGACCGGCAGTTGACCCCCTCCGCCGACGTGCCAGAGCGTCTCGCCGTCGCCGGATCCGTCCGCCCGGCGCGACCATGAGCCGAGCACGAACAGCTGCCTGCTGCTGCGAAGATTGACGTACAGCTGGCCGGAGGCTTCGTGTTGTGTAGAGCTGACGCCGGAGTCGTTCGGATCGACATTGGATCGGCGTTCGTAGCGCGCAAACAGGCTGGCGGCCTGGAAGCGACCGTGCCATTCGGTTGTGATGACGCCCGTGTCGCTTTCGAATCCTGCGCTGAATCGTGACGGCCGAATCTCGCGGCCCCCGCCTTCAATTCGAACCGTGAGCATCGACGATCCGGCAAGACTGAACCGGACGCCGCCGTACGCGCGCGAGAACGTGCCCGAGGGCACGCTGACCGCCGCCCCTGACGATGCGTCCGGGTTGAGATTGCTTCTCGCGTATTCGGCGCCGCCAAACAGCTTCGCCGACATGGAGACATCGGCCTCGCCCGCGACAAACACTCCCGACCGATCGTTGTATGGGAAGCTCGAGACCGCGTAGTGGCCAAGCGAGTAGCGCTGAGCATTGATCTGAAGCCACCCGCGCGGAAGCGCCCAGATGGCGCCCGCCAATGCCGTCGGCGCGTACTCGGTCAGTGTCACGCCGCGTCGCCGGAACGCCGTGATGCCCCCATCGGCGACCAGCTGAAGCGACGCGTTCGGCCGGTACCGGACGCCGCCGCCCAGATCGGTGCTCCGATCCGTGAATGCCGTGTACAGTCGCATCGGGCCGCTTCGGACGTGCACAGCGTGCGCGTACACATCCAGGCGTTCGCTGGCCCGGTGGGACGCTGACGCCTGATACAGCTGCTGCCCGATGGCTTCCACGTCGGTGCCGAAGATGTTCCGCTGTGCGGTGACGCGTCCCGCGGTGAACAGCACGGTGGTGCGAGCGCTGGATCCCCGAACCGACAGGCCCTGCACTGTGACCGGGGGGGCGAAGAGATTTGAGAACCCGAAATCCTGGACGGCGGGGGCGCTCCACGTGTCGCCGCCGTCAACCGACCAGGTCAGGCCGGCGGCGCGCCAGCCCTCGAAACGCACCATCCCTCGTCCGATGACGACGCGGTCGTCTCGTCGCGTCACATTCAGATCGGCGTACAGATTGCCAAAACGAAAGCCAGGATCGAACAGCCGGATGCCGAGATCAGGCTCGAGCCGGTGCTGGCCGCCGAGGCGCAGCTCGTCGCCGGTAGTCGCCTGGACGGCTGCCGCAATCTGAACCGATGGTTGCTGCGCGCGAACCGGCAACGCCGTCGCCGCAACAAGCAGGGCGCCGATCCACACGGCCGGCCTCATAGCTTCGCGGCGATCTCCATCGTGGTCTCACCGACGATCAGCGCCGGTTGACCCACGTCAATCTTCACCTCGACGCGGTACTTGCCGGGAGGCAGCGGCGTCTGGCCCTCTCCCGAACTCGGGATGCTCACCTCGCGTTCGCTCGCGGGCAGCACCGGGACATTCGGGATCGCCACCTGGCGGACGAGCCTGCCGGCCGCATCGTAGAACGCCAGCGTGCCCTTGGTTCGCACGTGCGTGCGGCTCGTGTTGGTGAGCGTCGCGACGACCGCCGGCGCGCCATCTTTGGGCGTGCGAATCTGCAAGTCGGTCAGGTCGACGCTCGGCACCGGGGTGCCAACCGTTACGTAGAGCAGCGTCGCCACGCGGCCCCGGAACATCACGTCTCGGGAGCGGGCTACCGGATCGGCGTCCGGCGGAGCGAACTCGAACATCACCGCGCACCGGTAGCCGCCCTCTTTCGTGCCGGCGGGGACGGTCGTGCTGAAGCGAACGAGGGCCGTCGCGCCGGCCGCCGCAAGCTGCTCAGGCGGGTTGACGCGAACCCACGAGGCCGCCGAAAACGGGTCGGACGGATCGGCCGGCTTGAACTGCGGCGTCCCGTCTCTCGAGAGATACCAGTCGTCAACGCGCGCCCTGATCCTTGCGGCCTTCTTCGCGTCGTTGCGCAGCGTGACCACCTGGGTATGCGTGGCGCCGACACCCATCTTGAGCTCGACGCGCAGGGGAGTGACTTCAATCGAGAGCGACTCCTGCGCGAACGCGGCCGGCGGCGCGATCAGCAACAGCATCGCTGCGGCTGCATGAACGGCCCGGCGACGGGCCTGCCTGAGTCCCTTCAGGAGGTCCATCTGCACATGTGCCCTGTTCATCAAATGGCCCTTCGTGTCATGCATGATCTCCCGGCTGGACGTCTGCCGCATCAGGGAGCGGTCAGCGTGTAATTCAACGTTGTCGTGTACGTCCCGGTTGAGAAGTTCCACGAATTCACCAGGGCGTAGCTCTGCGTGCCGCTCCAGAACCCCGAGTTGGCCCACGATCCCACGGTCTGGGCCGTCGTCTTGTTCATGGTGCCGCCGGAAAAACCGCCGCCCGTCGCCGTCCACGTCAGATTGCCCGCCGGGATGGTATCGAGGCCAGAACGCAGATCGTCGCTCGCGAGAACCACGAGCGTCACCGTGCTGCCTGGTGTCGTCCTGGCCTTCGCGGTGATAATCAAGGCGCCACCACCGGCTGGCACGAGCGGCACAGCGTCGGGATCCGCGTCCGGAAACGCCATCGACGCGTAGGACAGCGTCAGCTTGGCTCGCGCCGCGACGGTGGCGCTGACCGACATCGTATCGGTTCGACTGGCGGCCCGCAGCAGGGGAGCCGCCGGCGCCAGCACGAACACGAACACGACGATGACTCCGAACAACCGACGCATGCAGTTCTCGTCCTTATGGCGCCGACAGGGTGAACGTGAACGTGGCTGAATAGTTGCCGACGTTGTAGCTCCACGAGTTCGCGAGACGGAAGATCACGGTTCCGGTCTTTGTCGGGTTGGCATTCCCGGTACCCGAAGCCATCGTCTGCTCGACCGCAGTACTCATCGTGCCCGCTTGAAAGGGAGGTGCCGGCGTGGCCGTCCACGTCACTTGACTGATCGGGATACTCGCTATGCCGCTGGTCAGATCGGTCGATGACATGATCGTGATCCTCCAGTTTCCCCCCGAGTTGCCTTGCACCCTGTAGGTGACGGTAACAGCGGCGGCTTGGATGCTGGGGGTCGCATCCGGATCAGCGTCCGCGAATGAAATCGATCCCTGGTCGACACCCAACGTCAGTGTCTGGGCATTGACGCCGGGCGCCATCACCAGCGCCACGCCGGCCGCCAGGCACGCCCCGATAAGTCGACGCATCTTGAAACGGTGCATAGGGCGATACCGCGGCGACTACGGGGCCGTCAACGTATATGTGGCTGTTGTCGAGAACGTGCCGGTCGGATACGACCAGCTGTTGGTCAGCGCGTACGACTGGGTCCCGGCCCGGTTGCCGGAGCCTGTCCACGACGCCACCGTCTGGGCCGTCGTCTTGTTCAACGTGCCCGGGGTGAACCCCGCCCCGCTGACCGTCCAGGTCACATTGGTGACCGCAATTGAATCGCCGCCGCTCGTCAGGTCGCTGGCCGCGATGACCGTCAGCGTGACCGCCGCGCCCGCCGCGGTCTTGGCCTTCGCGGTGATCGAAATTGTGCCCTCGCTGGCCGGAATCGTGAGCGCGACATCGGGATCGGCGTTGGCGAAGGTCACCGTGGACCGGGTCAGCTCCAGCTTCGCCCGTGCCGACACGGTGACCGACACGTTGACGTTGCCGGCCGAGGTGGCCGCCGTCAGCGGTTGAGCGAGCGAGGCAGCCAGGAGAGCGGCTGCGAATGACGTCAATCGGATGTTCATGGTCTGCAGCCGGCGGACGGGAGCGACCGTCCGCCGGATGTGGTCCTGCGTAGGATATCCCGATCCGAGGTCCTACGGCGCAGTGAGGGTGTAGGTGGCCGTGGCCGAGTAGCTGCCGGTCGGGTACGACCAGCTGTTGGCCAGCGCGAAGCTCTGCGTGCCGGTGCGCCTTCCGGAACTGGTCCACGACGCCACGGACTGGGCTGTAGTCCTGCTCATGGTGCCGGCCGCGAAATCGGCGCCGCCGGCGGTCCACGTCATGTTGGAAATCGCGATCGAGTCCGTGCCGTTGGTGAGGTCGCCATCAGCCAGCAGCGTCAGCGTCACGGCTGAGCCCGTACTCGTCTTCGCGCTTGCTGTGATGTTCACCGCACCTTCGGTCGCCGCGATACTCGGCACCGTGTCGGGATCGGAGTTGGGGAACGTCAGCGTGGCCGCGCTGACGCTCAGCTTGGCCGTGACCGTCACCGTCGCGGCAATCGCGACGTTGTGAGTGGTGTCGACGGCCCCAAGGGGCTGCACCAGCCCGATCGCGCCAATCGTGATGCCGAGGACGAACAACTTCATCTTCATTTTCGGTCTCCTTCGATCGAGCCCTCGTGATCGAGCGGCTGGCACGCGGTGACATGGGTTGCGGGAGCTTGGCCTTGCGTGCGCGTGGCTAGTCCCGTTGAGGTGGTGGCGCCGACATCATGCGTCTGCCGGCGAAGCCAGAGGTCAAGATCGCTTTGGCGAATCCGCCACTGACGGCCAATCCTGACCGCCGGGAGCGTCCCTTCGCTCATCAGCCGATACAGCGTTCGAGCGTTCACCCGAAGCCGGGCCAGCACGTCTGATGGCTTCAGAAACGTCTGAACCGTTGGATGAGGCCGACTGAGGTTCGACATGTTCATGGCTCTCTAGCGACCCGCGCCCAGCTGACACGAACGTCGTCTACATGTCATGAAGGGTATTAGTGGGTCATTCACGACACCACACAGAGCAAGTGCGATGCCATCATTGGGGCCGGCACACCGATCGGTTGTTTGTCGAAGGATTTCTGCAAATCGGGACACTGTGTTCGAAAAGTTGACACCCGGACTGTCTGATTTAGCGACACGCCGCCGAGGGTTCGAGCGACGCTCTGCGACAGTTCTGGTAGGAGTCGCGCAGAATTGGGAAGCGAGCTCGGCTGGCCGGTAGCCTACTCGCCGAGCGCCTTGGCGACGGTGGCGAGGACCCTGGCGATCCGGAACGGCTTCGTGGGATAGCCGGCCACCCCGACATTGGCGGCATCAATCGCGCTGGCCTCGGTGGAATGCCCCGTGATGACGATGGCCGGCATCGTCGGCGCGAGCCGGTGCGCGTCGCGAATCAGCGCCAGGCCGTCCACGCCGGGCATCTTGAGATCCGTGATGAGCAGATCGAACGCGGTGGTCCGCATCAGGGCGAGCGCAGCGCGGCCATCTGGCGCTTCCTCGACATCGTATTCCGCCAGCAGCAGCGTCCGGGTCAAGAGCTCGCGGATCGTGGCTTCGTCGTCCACCACCAGCACGCGCCGGCGTCGCGTCGATAGAGGCCCGGCTTCCGTGGCCGAGGCGCCCGCTGCCGACGGATCAGTGACAGGAAACGCCGTGGCCTGAGTGGTGAGCCAGCGATCGATGTCCGTTTTCCGGAACCTCCACTGGCGCCCGACTCGCACAGCCGGGATCTTTCCGGCCTTGATCAGACGGTAGACCGTCCTCAGGTTGACCTGAAGGTACTCGAGAACTTCTTCGGTGGTGAGGAAAACGTCATCCATGGGCGTCGTCGGCGCGTACTCTATCACCGTTTGACGGACGGAGCCGGTGCAAGTTTCACCGCAAGTGTCACCGCCATATTCCTCGGGAGGAACCGCCGAGGCCTATAATTCAACCACAGACACGGACACCCCTGCCGCCAGACCACTGGCCGCGGTCCTGCGTCTAACTGGGTGAACGGGAACGATGGCCCGGCCGGAGGCAGGTTCAGGGAACCGAAGACGCGATCGCCAGACATGACGGTAACTGACGAGGAACTGGTCGCGCGCAGCGTCGCGGGCGACTCGGAGAGCTTCAACCAGCTGATTGTTCGCTGGGAGCGGCCGATCTACGCCCTGGCGTACCGCCAGATCGGCCGCGAGGAAGATGCGCGGGACGTGTGCCAGGAGGCGTTCCTCCGGGCGTTCCGTGCGCTGCCCGGCTTCAAAGGCCAGGCGAAATTCTCGTCGTGGCTCTATCGGATCACGCTGAATCTCTGCCGCGACTGGATGCGCCGCCAGCGGCGCGCTCCATTCGTGCAGGTGCCGGAAGGCGTGGACGTCTCCGATCTGGCGGCAGCCCACGCCGCGCCGTCCGAGTCCATCGAAGATGTGATCGGGCGCAAGGATGTCGGCCGGCACGTAGCCAGGGCGATGCAGATGCTGCCGGAAGAGCAGCGCTCGACGATTCTGCTGAAGGAGTATCACGACCTGACATTTCAGGAAATCGCCGAACTGCAGGGATGTCCGTTGAGCACGGTCAAGACGCGTTTGTACCAGGGGTTGATCGTGCTGCGGCGGGAACTCGAGCGAAACGGCGTGGTGGCAGGGATGGGTGGACGATCATGAGTGACCGACAGTTCTGCGGCGATGTCGACGTGCTGATGTCGTACCTTTACGAAGATGGCGATTCCCTCGAACGGCAGGCGTTTGCCGCTCACGTCGCCCAGTGCGAGGCCTGCGCCACGGAAGTGGCCGCGATGAGGGCCGTGCGCGGCGGCCTGGCAGAGTGGACTCCGCCAGAGACGATGCTCGACTTCCGCATCGTGCGTGGGCCGGAATCCAGGCCCAGGCGTTTCGCGTGGCTGGCGATGCCCCAGCTGCCCGCGTGGGCCCAGTTGGCGGCCGCCTCGCTGATCGTGGGTGTGGCCGTCGGGATCTCGGGGCTGGAGGTTCGCTACGACCAGCAGGGCTGGACCGTGCGAGCCGGCTGGAGCAGGCAGGCGTCCGCGCAGGCCGCGGGTGCCGCCCAGTCTGGCGCGCAGCAGGCATCGACGGCGGCCGACGCGCCGTGGCGAGCGGAACTGGTCGCTCTCGAGCAGAAATTGCGGAGCGACCTGCGGCCGGCCGATGCCGGCGGAACCGACCCGGGTGTGCGGCAGGCCGCCAACGCGGCCGGCAGACGGCCGATGGGCAATCAGGAGTTCATGGCGCGCGTGCAGCAGTTGATCGACGCGAGCGAAACGCGGCAGCAGCGCGAAATGGCGGTGCGGATTTCGCAGGTGATGCGCGATTTCGACATGCAGCGCCGCACGGATATGACGCGGGTGGTTGACGGGATGGGCGCGCTCGAGGGCCGAACCGGCGCCGCCGTCGCGCAACAGCGCGAACTGCTCAACTACCTGGTGCGGGTCTCGCAGAAGCAGCAGTAAGACAGAGCCCGGCAGGCGACAGGGCTCCAGGGAGGACCGACGTGAGTGCTCGACAATGGTGCGGTGGATTGATGGCGATCGCGTGGGGCGTGCTCGCGGCCGTCCCGGTGCTGGCACAGCAGGCACCGATCCGCGCGCCGCTGGCTCCGGCGGCGATCGCAAAGGCCGATCCGCAGGAGAAGGTGCGGTACCAGATCGCGGTGATGGAAAGCGTGCTCGAGACGGCCGTGCAGCGCGGGGCGGCGGTGATGACCCGGCAGTGGCGGTCGGTCGCGCCCGAGATGCTGCTGATCGGCGGCACCGCGCGGGCACGCGGGTTCCGTCTGGATGGCTACGGCGTGTTCTTCGTCGTGGACGTCCCCGCTATGCGGCAGAGTGTGGTCTGGACCTGGCGGATGCTCGACCGCGACTCGGGCGGCGCCAGCACGGCCGTTCAGGCGATCAGGAACTTTATCAAGGGCGTGTCCGACCCGACGCAACGCAAGGAGCTCGAACAGGCCATCCGGCGTCTCGAGATACAGGTCTCCCCGTACTCGAAGCCGGACGATCCCACCGTGCAGGCGGGGGCAGGCGCGGCAGTGGCGAGGTCGCAGACGACGGGCGGCGTCGCGGTCTCGTCGACCGTCGCGGATCCGGCCACCGAGATGATGGCGGACCCGGGCGAGGCCTATACGACCGCCGTCAAGGACGCGCTCATCGAGGTGATGCTGGACTACAGCCAGGCCCTCCCGGTCGGTGCGGAGGAATCGCTGACCGTGGCCGCGCGCGACAACAACGCACGAGGGATCGGGGCCGACGACCAGGGCGATGCGGTGACCATCTTCATTCGCATGAAGGGTGCCGACCTGGCCGCGCTGCACGCCGGCCGGATCACTCGCGACGAAGCCCGCAAGCGGGTCGAGGTTCGCGAGTATTGATATAGTGGAACCTTTCGCGTCCGCCTGGTGCCTAAAATGAAAGAGCGCGAGCCGGACGGACGAAAGGGATCCTATGCGATTGAGAAGACGACCAGCCTTGGCGTTGATCCTGGTGCCCATGGCCCTGCTTGCCGGGTGCGCCCCGGCCGCCATCGATGTGGCCAGCGTGATCAAGGTCGGCAACCTCACGACAGGCTGGTTCGATGTCGGCGTCACCAACGGAATGAACAAGCTCGTCCCGAGCGCGTCGTTCACGGTGTCCAACACGAGCGCGTCGGCAATCGGTTCGCTGCAGGTGTTCTCGGTCTTCCGCTTCAAAGGCGAATCAGAGGAACTCGGATCGGCGCTGATCGTGCTGCATGGACAGGACGCACTTGGTCCGAACGCGACGAGCAAGCCCCTGACGGTGCGGGGCAACTGGGGCTTTTCCGGCCTGCAGCCGCGCGCGCAGATGCTGATGCACAAGGATTTCAAGGACGCGACCGTTCAGATCTTCGCGAAGTACGGCGCGGGTCAGTTCATCAAGCTCACCGAACAGCAGGTCAAGCGACAACTGCTGACGCACTGACTACCTCTTCTTCACCAACGGTACAAAGCGCACGGGAATCACGCTGCGGCGCGTGATCGCACCCGCCGCGTCCTTCTCAATCACCACGAGATCCTGAACCGCTCCCGCGCGTCCGACCGGAATCACCAGTCGCCCGCCCGGGCGCAGTTGTGACACCAGTGCGGGCGGGACATCGTCCGGCGCCGCGGTCACGAGGATGATGTCGAAGGGGGCCTCGCCCGGCCATCCGAGGTAGCCGTCGCCCTGACGGACGGTGACATTCCGATATCCCAGTGCGGCCAGCCGATCCCGCGCCGTGTCGGCCAGCGCCGCGACGATCTCGAGGCTGAACACCCGATCGACCAGCATGGACAGCACGGCGGCCTGGTAGCCTGATCCGGTCCCGATTTCGAGTGCCCGGTCGGTCTGGCGCGGGCGGGCCAGTTTCGTCATCAAGGCAACGATGTACGGCTGGGAGATCGTCTGGCCGTGGTCGATGCCGAGCGGCGCGTCGATGTACGCGTTGGCGCGATCTCGCTCCGCGACAAACAGGTGCCGCGGCACCTCGCGCATCGCCGCGAGCACTCGCGGGTCGTCGACGCCGCGGCCGGCGATCTGCTCGGCCACCATGGCCAGTCGCTCGCGGGTGAAGTCGTCCTGAACGCCAGGGCGTTGCGTGCTGTCGGCTGGCGGAGTCGGTGCAGCCATCAGCGACACCATCAAGCAGAGCGCCGGGACAAGGCGTGCCACCATATATAATGCGGGCGTGTCTCAGACATCGACCAACCCACAAACGCTTGATCGCCGACTCGGTCCCTTCGATGCCGCCGCCATCGTCATCTCGAACGTGATCGGCGTCGGCATCTTCATTACACCCGGGATCATCGCACAACTGGTGCCGCATCCTCTCCTGTTTCTGGCCGTCTGGCTCGGCGGCGGGCTGCTGGCGTTTGCCGGTGCGATGGCCTACGCCGAACTGGGCACGCTGCGGCCCCGATCAGGCGGCGAATATGTCTATCTGCGCGAAGGGTACGGCCGCCTGGCAGCGTTTCTGACGGGCTGGACGTCGTTTGTCGCGGGCTTTGCGGGCGCCATCGCCGCCGGCGCGCTGGGGGCCGCCGACTACCTCGGCAGATTCCTGCCTGTCGCGAGTGATGCGACGCCAGTCTTCATCATTCCGGTTCCTGGCATGCCGATCGTGCTGTCGCCGCGCACGGCCGTGGCGCTGGCCATCATCTTCGGGCTCGCGCTGATTCACATTCGCGGCCTCGGGCCCGGACGACTGGTGCAGAACACGCTGGCCGTCGTGAAGGTGGGGGCGCTGGCGCTGTTTGTCGCGATCGGGATCGGCGTGGGCCGCGGCAGTTTCGCCAACCTGCAGGCGGCCGCGCCCGCGGGTGCGTCCTTCAACTGGTCGCTGGCGTTCATCATTGTGATGTTCTCCTACAGCGGATGGAATGCCGCGTCGTACGTCGCCGAGGAAATTCGAGACCCTGGGCGCAATGTGCCGAAGGCGCTCGCCCTGGGAACGGTGGCCGTCGTACTGCTGTATCTCGGGTTGAACTTCCTTTACATCTACGCCGTGCCGATTGGCGAGATCGGCGGTTTGCAGGGAGAGATCGCCATGGTGGCGGCCGACCGGCTGCTCGGCCCGCTGGCGGCGCAGGTGCTGGGTGGACTCGCCGTCGTCGTGTTGTTGGGCAGCTTGAGCGCGATGACAATTGCCGGGCCGCGCGTATATTTCGCCATGGCGCGCGACGGGGCGTTCTTTCCCGCGGCGGCAAAAATCCACCCGCGGTTCCACACGCCGTGGGTCGCGATCGTCGCCCAGACGCTGTGGAGTTCGCTGCTGATTCTTACCAACACCAAGGACCAGTTGGCGGAGTACACCGGATTTGCCGTGCTGCTGTTCTCGGCCGTTGCGGTGAGCGTGGTGTTCGTGCTGCGCCGGCGTTACCCGAACGAGCCGCGGCCGTTCAAAGCGTGGGGCTACCCGGTTGCACCGGCCATCTTCGTGCTTGCCTCGCTGGCCATCATGGTGGCGGCGATTATGGGACGGCCCGGCCCTTCCTTGTGGGGCGCCCTGATTATCCTGGCTGGGATTCCTGTCTACTACCTGTTCTGGGGCAGACGGAAAGAGTGAGATCGGACCAGCGCCCAGAGCGTCAGTAGAGCGAGCGAGCCATCACCCACCGCGAATAGCAGGAACGACGCCGGCGATCCGCGCCACAGATAGTCCAGCACGAAGAGCGTCGCCCCGGCACCCTTCAGGCCGGGTCCCATCAGCCACAGATACGCGCGATACCGCTCCGGGTCGCGATAGGGCAGCAGGTACCCGATCCCGATGGCCAGCGTAAAGAGCCCATTCAGATCCGCATGAATCGGCGGAACCGGAGCCGGCACGCCGAACAGCTGTACAAGAAGAGGCCGCCCCGCGAGCAGGGCGGCCCCGACGAGGAGGTCATAAACGGCCGAAAGCGCGGCGACCAGTCGGAGCACGAAGTGTCTGCTATCTGATGGTCTCGAGCACGCCCTGGTAGTTGATGTTCTCTCCGACGCGGATGTTCACGTCGAACGAAATCGACTGGAACCCTTGCGCCGAAATCTCGATCTTGTGGGGCCCGGGCTCGAGCCGCAACTTCTGGAAGACGCCATCAAAATCATCCACTCGTCCGGAGTAGTAGCCGTCGACGTACACGGCGGCCTGGTTCGGCTTGACCTTGAGCCTGATACTGCCCATCATGCGCGTCGAAGGCGCGAATCCGCTGGGCGTACTCCAGCCATACCCGCCACCGTACACGTCGCCGTAGCCACTGCCATAGCCACTGCCATAGCCGTAGCCACTGCCATAGCCATAGCCAGGGTATCCTCCGTAGCTCATCCAGAACGGGTCGAAGAAGTACGACGTGCCGAGGCCGAACATTCCCCAACCGTAGTTTCCGTAGTAGCCACCCGATCCGTAATAGCCCGGGTACGAACCGTAGTACGGCCCATACCAGGGATTGCTATAGGATCCGCCAGGCAACTGGGTGCCGGTGCCACCAGCCGGCGTCGTCCTTACCGTCGCCGTGCCCGTGACCGGACTGTTCCCGCGCGGCCGGGAATACCACGGCGAGGCCTCGGTGGTCGGAGCATTAGCCGAGCGGGGGTCACCCGCGCTGTCGCGACGCCGGGAGTCGCGATAGTTCGCCGACCCGCCATACGAGGCGGGACTGCCGCTGCTCCCAACCGACCCGCCGGACGATGATGGCATCCCTCCGCTATTTGGGACGGCTGCCCCGGCGCCCGCGCTGGATGGGCCCGGCGTCGACGGGCCGCGCTCGGCGCCTCGGGCGACCGGTCCAGATTCCCTGGGGCTGCTCTGTTCGGTGGGTCTGGCCTGTTCGGTGGGTCTAGCCTGTTCGGTGGGTCTAGCCTGAGCGAACGCCCAGCCCGATGGGACGGTAAGTAGCAGAGCCGTACCCGCCAGGATGATGACGCCGGAGTTGAACCGAGTCATGATGCGCTCCTTTGCCGAAACGGACCGCGGAGGGACACGATCCACCGTCGCCTGCAACAGCTTAAGCAAGTCCATTGCCAGGCAGGCTCGACTGGATCCCTCCAAAATCTACGCCTTCGCCGTCTGCTTGTCCAGTTCCGGTGGCAGGTTGACGCGTCGGTTGTCCGGTATTCCTGACAGTCAACGAGGTCACGACAACTGGTCGGGTCGGATCGACAGCACAACATCCTCCGATTTACGCATACAGCCATGGCGTTTTGGCCTGCGGTCGATCCAAAATGCCAGAGAAGGTAATGTCCTGGATCTGACCCCATGATGATTCACGCGACGACGATTCTGACGGTCCGTCACTTGGACCGCGTGGTGATGGCGAGCGACGGCCAGGTGACGCTTGGAGCGACCGTCGTCAAGCATGGCGCGCGGAAGATCCGCCGCCTCTACAACGACCGGGTACTGGCGGGATTTGCCGGTTCGGCCGCCGATTCGTTCGCGTTGTTCTCGCGTTTCGAAGCCAAGCTCGATCAGTATCGCGGCAACCTCGAACGGTCGGCCGTTGAGCTGGCGAAGGACTGGCGGACCGATCGGGCGCTCCGGCGCCTCGAGGCGATGCTGGCGGTCGCGGACCAGAAATCGACGTTCCTGCTCTCGGGCACCGGCGATTTGATCGAACCGGACGACGGCATTGTGGGTATCGGCGCGGGCGGGATGTATGCGGTGGCGGCAGCACGGGCCCTCGCGCGCAACACGGCGTTTGACGCCCGGACGATCGCGGAGATCGCGATGGGGCTGACCGCCGAGATCTGCATCTACACGAATACCCGGTTCACGATCGAAGAGTTGGCCATCACTTCGCAGCAGCCTGAGCCGAGCGCCTAGCCCCATGCCCATCCATCCGTCGTCGCTCACGCCCTTCGGGTCGGCTATGACCCCCCGCCAGATCGTCGCCGAACTCGACAAGTTCGTCGTCGGGCAGCACCAGGCCAAACGCGCCGTCGCGATTGCCCTTCGAAACAGGCTCAGACGACAGCATCTGCCGAAGGATCTGGCTGATGAGGTGATGCCGAAGAACATCCTCATGATCGGCCCGACCGGCGTGGGCAAGACCGAAATCGCGCGGCGCCTCGCGCGGCTGGCGCAGTCACCGTTTCTCAAGGTCGAGGCCTCGCGGTTCACCGAAGTGGGCTACGTCGGCCGCGACGTCGAGTCGATGATTCGCGACCTGGTCGAGATCGCGGTCGGCATGGTGCGCGACGAGCGCTACCGCGACGTGCAGGCGATGGCCGAAGAGCGTGCCGAGGAACGACTGCTGGATCTGCTGCTGCCGCCTCGGCCCCCGGCGTCCGCAGACGACGAGGCGGCGAGACACGAACACGCGGGCCAGACGCGCGAATGGCTGCGGGCGCAACTGCGGGAGGGCAAGCTCGACGAGCGTACCGTCGAACTGGAGTTGCGCGAGCAGAGCCTGCCGATGATGCAGGTGGTGGGCGGATCGTCAATGGAGGAGATCGGCCTCAATCTCAAGGACATGCTGCCCGGTCTGTTCCAGGGACGCAAGGGAAGCAGCAGCATGAAGGTGCCGGATGCCCGGGTCCACCTGATCCAGGAAGAGCAGCAGAAACTGGTGGACATGGAGACCGTGGCGCGCACGGCCATCGAACGGGTCGAGCAGGGCGGCATCATTTTCGTCGACGAGATCGACAAGATCGCCGGGCGCGAGGGCGGCCACGGTCCGGATGTCAGCCGCGAGGGCGTGCAGCGCGACATCCTCCCGATTGTCGAGGGCACCACCGTCAACACCAAGCACGGCATCGTGCGGACCGATCACATCCTGTTCATTGCGGCTGGCGCGTTCCATGTGTCGAAACCATCCGACCTGATTCCGGAGCTGCAGGGTCGGTTCCCGATTCGCGTGGAACTCGAACCCCTCGGCCGGGATGAGTTCGTCCGGATCCTGCGTGAGCCGCGCCATGCGCTCATCACCCAGTACGTGGCGTTGATGGCCACCGAAGGGCTGACACTGGCCTTTACCGATGGCGCGATCGAGCGCATCGCGGCCCTGGCGGCCATGGTCAACGAGCGGACCGAGAATATCGGGGCCCGCCGGCTGCACACTGTGATGGAAAAGCTGCTCGACGTCATTTCGTTCGAGGGGCCCGATCGCGTGGAGAAATCGATTACGATTGATGCCGATTATGTGGACCACATGCTTGGGGACATCGTGAAGAACGAGGATCTGAGCCGGTACATCCTGTGAAGCCGACGTTGATGCTGCCAGATGTCCTCGCGTCCCGCCCCATGGTGACGGCGGCCGGCTGGCTCCGGGCCGAGGCTGCGCTCATCCTGCTGCTGGTCGGGTTGGTGCCCGCGGCGTGCGGCAAGAAGGGGCCGCCGCTGGCCCCGATCGTCAAGACGCCGGCTCCGCTCTCGGATTTTACGGCGCGCCGATCTGGCGACACCGTGTATCTCCGCTTGACCGTTCCCTCCGGCAATACCGACAACACGAAGCCGGCCGACATCAGCCGCGTCGAGGTGTACGCGTACACCGCGCTCAAGGAGATCGAGGGGCTCGAGGTCCGCGACCTGACGCTGGTGTCCGAGGTGCTCGTGCGGAGGCCGCCCGATCCTGAGGCCGATCGCGACGTAACGGAAAAACCCGCTGCCACGAAGAAGCCGGCGAAAGAGAAACCGCCCGAGCCGGGCGTCGACCAGGGGGCCGTCATCACAATCACGGAGGTGCTGACGCCGGAAACGATGGCGCCGACGCCGATCCCCAGGAGACTGATCAAGACGTCGACGGTGACGACCAGTGACCCGTCACAGGGTTCACGGCTGGAATTGCCGGTTGGCGGACCGGTGCTCGAGGCCAGACTGCGGCGTTTCTATCTGGCGTACGCGGTCAATCGCAGCGGCGAGCGCGGCAATCCCTCTCCCCGATTCGCGGTTGCGTTCGACGCGCTGCCGCCGCCGCCCGGACGGCCCCGGCTCGCAGTGAATGGGAAGGTCCTTGAGATTTCCTGGGATCCACCCGTGGGCGCCGCCGCCGCCATCGAGCGGCCGGGCGCGGCGCCCCTGTTGCCCGCTGCGCCTCGCGGCATGCTGCTGCCCGTGCTGCCGTTGTACAACATCTACGCGGTGAGCCGGTCGTCCTCGTCGGCCGAGACCGGTGGGAGTCGTCCTGCCGAGTTGCCGCTGCCGCTCAACCTCAAGCCTCTGAGCGTCCCGAGTTTTGTCGACGACAAGATCGAGTTCGGCGTCGAGCGCTGTTACCAGGTGCGCACGGTCAACACCGTTGGCGCGACCACGCAAGTGACGACCGGGACCGCGCTGACTGCGCCGCCGGCCGGAGTCGCGCCTCTGGCCACTCCCGCGATCGCCGAAAGCGCCCCGTCCCCGATCGCGTGTGTGACGCCGGCCGACCGCGTTCCGCCGCCCGCCCCGACTGCGTTGGCCGCCGTCGCCAGCACGGGCGCGATCAGCCTGATCTGGACCGGCGTGGATGCCCCGGATCTGGCAGGGTACCTGGTCCTGCGCAGTGCGACGCCGGACGGGCCGTTCACCGCCCTGTTCAAGGCGCCTATCACCGAGACCACGTATCGCGATACCAGCGTCACGGCCGGTGTCCGCTACGTCTACGCCGTCGTGGCGATCGACAGGGCGTCACCGCCCAATCAGAGCGCGATGTCGAACAAGACCGAAGAAACCGCGAGATAGGCTCAACAGCGAGGATCTGACCGATGGATCGAATTTACGGGATTCTGTGGAACGGCGAGCGCCGGCACGCCATTGAGCGGGACGGCACACTGAGACTGGTCGTCGGTGATCTGTTCGGCCGCTATACCCTTGGGGATCGGGTTGCCGAGGGCGAGTCCGGTGCGTTTTCGCCGGCGGTGCGGCTGATTGCCCCGATCGCCCCGAGCAAGATCGTCGCGATCGGCCTGAACTACAGGGACCACGCCGCCGAGCAGGGCAAGCCGCTGCCCAAAGAGCCGATGCTGTTTCTCAAGCCGTCGACCGCGGTGATTGGACCGGGCGACCCAATCCAGTTGCCGCCCGGTGTCGGGCGCGTCGATCACGAGGCGGAGATGGGCATCGTGATCGGGCGGCGGGCCACGCGCGTCAGCGCCGCCGACGCCGGGGCGTACATCTTCGGTCTCACGTGTTCGAACGACGTGACCGCGCGCGACATGCAGAACCGCGGCTACCAGTATTCGCACGTCAAGGGGTTCGACACGTTTGCTGCGCTGGGGCCGTCGATCGCAGTGGGGCTCGATCCGGCCGATCTGGCTGTCGAAGGCTGGGTCAACGGCGTCAGGCGCCAGAGTTCGCGTACGAATCAGCTGGTGTTTTCGGCAGCCGAACTGATCGAGTACATCAGCGCGATCATGACGCTGCTGCCCGGTGACGTGATCTCCACGGGCACGCCGTCCGGCATCGGGCCGCTCGTGGACGGAGACACCGTCACGATCAAAGTCGAGGGCGTCGGCGAGCTGACCAATCCGATCAGAAACCGAGACTAGTCGGCAGAAGGAGCGACAGCGTGAAGGAGTCCCTCAAGAAGCTGGCGGAGCTCGAGCGGCAGGCTGAACTTGGCGGCGGCGAGGAGCGGCTGAGGCGGCAGCACGACGCCGGAAAGCTGACGGCGCGCGAGCGGGTGATGGAGCTGTTCGACCCGGGGACGTTCGAAGAGCTCGACAAGCTGGTGACCCACCGCTGCCGGGACTTCGGGATGCAGGAGCAGATCATTCCCGGCGACGGCGTCGTCTCGGGTCACGGAAAGATCGAGGGGCGTTCGGTCTATGCCTTCGCGCAGGACTTCACCGTGTTCGGGGGATCGCTGTCGGAAACCAACGCGGCGAAGATCTGCAAGGTGATGGACCTGGCCGTCCGGATGGGCGCGCCCATCGTCGGGCTGAACGACTCGGGCGGCGCCAGGATCCAGGAGGGCGTGGTGTCGCTTGGCGGCTACGCCGACATCTTCCTGCGCAACACACTGGCGTCGGGAGTCGTGCCTCAGATTTCGGCCATCATGGGCCCGTGCGCCGGCGGCGCGGTGTACTCGCCCGCCATCACCGATTTCAACGTCATGGTCAAGGGCACGAGTTACATGTTCGTGACCGGGCCGGATGTCATCAAGACGGTGACCCACGAGGACGTCACCAAGGAAGAGCTGGGCGGCGCGATGACGCACAACGAGAAGAGCGGCGTCGCGCATTTTGCCGTGGAGAACGATCGCGAGTGCATCGCGCTCATACGGGAGCTGCTCGGGTTCCTGCCCGCCAACAACCTGGATGATGCACCCCGCGGTCCCGTGACGGATTCCCCGACGCGGGAGGACGACTCGCTCGATACGCTGGTGCCGGCGTCGCCGTACCAGCCCTACGACATGCTGGACGTCATCCACACGATCGTCGATGACGGGTACTTTCTCGAAGTGCACCGGTATTTCGCCCAGAACATCGTGGTCGGGTTTGCGAGAATGGGAGGGCGTTCGGTCGGGGTTGTCGCCAACCAGCCCGCGCATCTGGCCGGCACGCTCGACATCGACGCCTCGGTCAAGGGCGCGCGGTTCGTGCGCTTCTGCGACGCATTCAACATACCCCTGGTGACGCTGGAAGATGTGCCCGGTTTCCTCCCGGGCACGGTGCAGGAATTCGGCGGCATCATCCGCCACGGCGCCAAGCTGCTCTATGCGTTCGCCGAGGCGACGGTGCCGAAGGTGACGATCATCATCCGTAAGGCGTACGGCGGCGCGTACTGCGTGATGTCGAGCAAGCACATTCGCACCGACTTCAACTATGCCTGGCCGATGGCGGAGATTGCGGTGATGGGGCCCGAGGGCGCGGTGAACATCCTCTACCGCCGCGAACTGGAGCGTTCGGCGGATGCGCCGGCCCGCCGCGCGGAGAAGACGGCCGAATTCCGCGACGCGTTTGCCAACCCCTACATCTCCGCCGCCCGCGGATTCGTCGACGAGGTGATTCAGCCGCGGACGACGCGCCGCAAGATCATCTCGGCGCTCGAGGCCTGCGCGCACAAGCGTGACAGGAACCCGCCCAAGAAGCACGGCAACATCCCGTTGTAGCGAAATCACTCCCGGAGTGATTTCGCCATAGAATACCTACGGCATGTCTGCACCGCTGACGAAAGTCCTCGTCGCCAATCGCGGCGAAATCGCTGTCCGCATCATCCGTGGCTGCCGCGAGATGGGCCTGAAGACGGTGGCCGTCTACTCGGAGTGCGATCGCGCCGCTCAGCACGTGCGGCAGGCCGACGAGGCGTACGCCATCGGGCCGAACCCGCCGCGCGAGAGTTACCTGCGCATCGACAAGATCATCGACGTCGCGCGCCGTTCGGGGGCCGACGCCGTGCATCCCGGCTATGGATTTCTTGCGGAGAATCCGGATTTCGCCAGAGCGTGCCGCGATGCGGGACTGATCTTCGTCGGCCCGACGCCGGAGGCAATCGATCTGATGGGCAGCAAGACGGCGGCACGCGCCGCGGCGATCGCGGCCGGCGTGCCCGTCGTGCCGGGGACCAGGACCCCGCTGGGCCCCGACGTGCCCGATGCGGAGGTGGCGCGCCTCGCCGCGGAGATCGGCTATCCCATCCTCATCAAGGCCGTATCGGGCGGCGGCGGCAAGGGCATGCGCACGGTGGCCGAACCCGCCGAACTGGCCAGCGCGCTGCGAGCCGCGCGATCCGAGGCGCTGTCGGCGTTCGGCGATCCGGCCGTGTACGTTGAGCGACAAGTCACTCGGCCCCGCCACATCGAGATCCAGCTGCTCGGCGACCACTATGGCACCGTCGTGCCGTTCGTGGAGCGCGAGTGCTCGATCCAGCGCCGCCATCAGAAGGTGGTCGAAGAGTCGCCCTCGCTCCAGGTCACCCCCCAGACGCGCGCGTCGCTGGCGGCGGCCGCGGCCGCGGTGGCCCGCGGCGTCGGCTACACGAATGCCGGAACCATCGAATTCCTGCTGGATCAGAGCGGCGAATTCTTCTTCCTCGAGATGAACACGCGGCTGCAGGTCGAACACCCGATCACCGAGCTGGTGACGCTGACCGATCTGGTGCACTGGCAGCTTCGCATTGCGCGTGGCGAGCGTCTCGACCTGGATCCCGACAGCGTGCTGACGCCTCACGGGCATGCGATTGAATGCCGCATCTACGCAGAGGACCCGGATCACGATTTCCTGCCGTCCCCCGGCCGCGTGACCGCGTTGCGCGTGCCGGCAGGGCCCGGCATCCGCCGCGACGACAGCGGGGCCGTCGCCGGGGCGGACGTGCCGGTCTACTATGACCCGCTGATCGCGAAGCTGTCGGCCTGGGCGGGCGATCGGCCCACCGCGATCGCGCGGATGGCCCGGGCGCTCCGCGAATACGACGTGCGCGGCATCAAGACCACGATTCCGTTTTTCCGGTGGTTGCTGGCCGATCCCGACTTTCTGGCCGGCCAGTTCGACACGACGTTCATCGATCGCGCGCTGGCCTGTCGCAACGGGCAGCCGTTCCAGCAGGTGCCTCCCGAGGACGAGCACCTGGCGATCGTGACTGCCGCCGTGCACGCGATGACCCAGAAGACATCTGCCGAAGCATCCGCGGGCCCCCCTCCGGCGCAGGAGAGCCGCTGGATGCGGCACGCCCGTACTCAGGGGCTTCGCTGACCGCATTCGTGCCGGAGCACGCGATGACACTGCAGATCGACATCGGCGGCCGAACCCGCACCGTCCTGGTGGAGATAAAGGACGGGACGTATCACGTGACCAGCGACGGAGAAACGTGGCTGGCGGACGTGGCAGTGGTCGACAGAGCCACCTATTCGCTGATCTTCCCCGAACGCGGGCACGCCAGCCGGGAGGTCGGTGTGGCGGCATCCGGACCAGATGGCGATCTCGCCGTGCATCTGGCGAGCGGGATTGCCATCACGCGGCGGCTCACGGGAGCGGGCCGATTCGGTGGGCGCGGCGCGCAGGCGGCCCAGGCCGTCGGGACCCAGCAAGTCGTTGCCCCGATGCCAGGCAAAGTCATCAGGGTGCTGGTGAAGCCGGGCGATCAGGTCAAGGCGCGGCAGGGATTGGTCGTGGTCGAGGCCATGAAGATGGAGAACGAACTGCGTTCGCCAAAGGATGGCCGCGTCATCAATGTGGCGGTCACCGAGGGAACCTCGGTCGAGGCTGGCCGCCTGCTCGTTGTCGTCGAGTAGGTCCTGCGTGGACATGAGACTGCGAGACCTCGCACGCGGCGTATGGCGACACTCCAGACGAGCCGCCGTGCTCGCGCTCGCCCTCGTCGCCGCCGGCATCGTCACCAGCTTCAGCGTCGAGCTCGGGCCGGGGATGCGCCAGTGGATCGAATCGGCCGCCACCACCACGTTGCAGCGCCCGGTGCACATCGGAACGCTGTCGATTCGCCTCTTCGGCGGTCGGTTCGTCGGGCACGACATCGTTATCGAAGGCCTCTCGCGGACAGACGCGCCGTTTTTCGAAGCGCGGGAGATCGTCGTGTCGATGCCGTTGTGGTCGCTGCTGCGCCGCCAGTTGATCATCGAGAGCGCGGAGATCTCGGACTGGCGGGCGGCGGTCGAAACGTGGCCTGGTGATCGCAACAACCTGCCGCGGCTCAGGTCGACCACGCCCCGCGGGAGCCCCAGCCCGATCCGCGTGTCTGCCAGTTACGTGCATGCATATCGGGGCCAGTTCACCTACGACGATCACCGGAACTGGAGCACCGTGGCCCGCAACCTCGACATCACGGTGATGAATCTCGCGGGGTATCGCGGGACGTCGCGATCGTCGGGGAGCGTCATCACCATCGGCCAGTACGAGCCCATGTCGGCGGCGATGAATACGTGGTTCAGGATCGACGGCGGCAAGATTCTGTTCGATCGGGTTGAATTGAACACGTACGGCGCGGAGACGCTGTGCACGGGCGTTGTCAACGTGGCCCGCTGGCCCGAGATGCGCTTCGCGATTCTGCGGTCGACCATCCCGATGCCCCACGTGCGCGAGATCTTCTGGGCGCACGATCAATTCACCTTGTCGGGTGTGATGCAGTTCAAGGGAACGTTCCGCCTGTTCAAGGGTGGACACGAGGTGGCCGGGACCTTTTCGAGCGCCGACAGCGCCCTCAACCGGTACCACTTTCTCGATGTCACCGGGGCGCTGGTATGGACGCCATGGCGTCTGGATGTGTCCCAGTTCCATTCGCGCTTCTACGGCGGGTCCATGGCCCTGACGTACGTGATGGATCCGCTTGGGCAGAAGACGCCCGGCACGGCGCGACTCGATACGATCTATGAGGGCGTCGATCTCGAGGAGTTCTCCGACGCGATGGAGTTTGACGGGATTCGGTTCGCGGGCCGCGCGACGGGACGAAATCTGATGGAGTGGGCGATCGGGAAGTACTCCGGGCACTCCGGATTCGGCGACGTGACCGTTGAGGCGCCGCCGCGCGTGACGCTCCGGGGCCGGGCCCTTCCCGCGGTGCTGCCTGAGCCCTCGTTCGCCCACGTGTACGGCGATCCGTTTCCCCCGCTCGGGCACGTGCCGTTCGGCGGCGAAGTCCACTACACGTTCGGGCCCGAATGGGTCGATCTGGCGCCAAGCCATCTGGCGACCCGCGCGAGCTACGTCGAGTTCAGGGGTCGAACCGCCTACGGGCTGCGTTCGATCCTTCCCTTCCACGTGACCAGTTCGGACTGGCAGGAGAGTGATTCCCTGCTGTCCGGCATCCTGACGGCGTTCGGCTCGAAGACCAGGCCGATCGAAGTCGGCGGGGTGGGGACGTTTGACGGTGTTCTGCTGAATGCCATCTGGAAGCCGCGGATCGAGGGCATGATGGCCGGGCGCCGGATGCGCGCCTGGGACGTCGAGTGGGGCACCGCGCAGAGCCACGTGATCTACGAGAACTCTTATGCCGACATCGCCGACGCGGTGATTCGCAAGGGCATTGCCGAGATGCGCATCGAGGGGCGGTTCTCGCTCGGGTTCCCGCGTCCGGACGGAGGCGAGCAGATCAACGCGCGGTTCACGACCCACAAGTGGCCGTTGATTGACGTGCGGCATTTCTTCGAACTCGATGAGTATCCGATGAACGGAGGGCTCTCGGGCGAATTCCACCTCTACGGCGCGTACTTGGAGCCCTTCGGCTTCGGCCGCGCCGATGTCTCGTCGGCCGAGACGTACGGCGAGAGATTCGACAGTGCCACCTCCGCCATTCGCTTCGAAGGTGCTGGCGCCCGGTTCGACGGCCTCGAGCTCCGGAAGGGGACCGGGCTCATCACCGGCGCCGCCCACATCACCTGGGCCGGCTCGTATTCGTTCAGCGCGGAGGGGCGCCAGATTCCGGTCGACACCGTCGACGCGTTGCGCTTTCCGTTGGCGCCGCCGACCGGCCTGATCGACTTCAAGGCCGGCGGAAGCGGCGTGTTCCTCAACATGGAGTACGACGTCACCGGCCACATTCGCGACCTGTACGTCGGCGACGAGGGGCTCGCCGACCTCGTGACCGGCAAGATCGGCATGCGCGGCGACAATGTCAACTTCGAGTTGCAGGCGGGCTCGACGCGGCTCGGGGCCTCAATGGCCGGCACGGTGAACCGCCGATCCTTCAGTTATCCGGGCGACATCACGCTGAGGGTCACCGACACGTCCCTGGATCCGTACGCGCGGCTCTTTGCGGCGAACCTGTCGCCGTTTGCCAGGGCGATTGTGAGCGGCACCGTTCGCATCAGCGGCACGCTCGGGAACCTCGACGGGATTGTCGCGCGCGCGGTCGTCGACAAGGTCGATCTGAGCCTCTTCGACTACTCGCTCCGGAACGACGGCGTCATCGACATCGGCGTCGGTCAGAGCACGGTCCAGGTCCACCAGTTCAACCTGACCGGCGACGAGACCCGGCTTGGCGTGTCCGGGACCGTGGACTTCGCACGACGCCAGATCGGGATCCACGCCAGAGGCGACGCCAATCTTGGCATCCTGCAGATGTTCTCCGGGAACATCAGAGGATCGGGACGCGCCGAACTCACCGCCGATGTGACGGGAGACATCGATCACCCCCAGATCGGCGGCAGCGCGATTCTCGACAACGGGCGGCTTCGAAATATGTTCCTGCCGCATGCCATCGAGAATCTCAACGGCCCGATCACGTTCGCCGGCAACAGCATCCGGTTTGACGAGGTCGTCGCGAAGGTGGGCGGCGGAAACGTGAAGTTCGCCGGCCGTATCCTGCTGAACGGACTGTGGCCCTCCGTACTGGATGTGACGGCCAGCGGCGAATCGATGGAGTTGCGGTATCCGGACGGATTGCGGTCGCTGGTCGATGCCGACCTGGCGTTGCGCGGCAGCATCGGCGACCCGTTACTCAGCGGCATCGTCACGGTTCGTCGTGCCTCGTATACGAAACGCATAGACCTTGAGGGCGAGCTGAACCTGGCCGGCGGCGCGGCGCCTTCGTCAGGCGCATCCGCCGGGACGGCGTTCCCCCTGCGATTCAACATCCAGCTGGTGGCCCGTTCCTCGCTCGAGATCAACAACAATCTCGGGCGGATCACGTCGAGCGCGGATCTGACGCTTCGCGGCACGCTCGACCGCCCGCTCGTCTACGGCGGCGCCGAGATCGAACGCGGCGACGTGTGGTTTGAGGGCCGCCGCTACCTGGTGACGCGCGGCACGTTCGATTTCGTCAATCCCGGCAAGCTTGATCCGTACTTTGACGTGGAGGCCGAGACCAGCGCGCGGGCGCCCGGACAGACCTACCGCGTCACGCTCAGGGTGCGCGGCCACATGCAGCGGTTCGACTACGAAATGTCGTCGGATCCGCCACTGCCCGAAGTTGACATTCTGTCGATGCTGCTCGGTGAAGCTCGGCCGACGCAGGATGCGGAACTGCGGGCCCTGCAGGCGCCGAATGCCGCGCAGCAGACGTTGATCCAGTCGCGCGCGGCGCGGATGCTCGCGGGGCGGATTTCCTCGAACGTCCAGAAGGTCGTGGAGCAGACCTTCGGTGTCGATACGTTCCAGATCACGCCGATGCTGGCGGATCCGGCGCAGCAGACCACGCGGTTCGCGCCCGGCGCGCGCCTCACGGTGGGCAAGCGCATCTCCGACCGCGCGTACGTGACGTACTCCCGCAGCCTGACGGCGTCGGCGCGCGACCAGGTCATCATGCTCGAATACGACCAGTCGGACCGGCTGTCGTGGATTCTCACCCAGAACGAAGACAAGACCTACGCGCTCGACGTGCGCGTGCGACGGGTGTTCCGGTGATGGCCTGCCGCGTCGGCTGGACCGCCGCCCTGGCGCTCGCGCTCTCGGTCACGCCGGTTTCGCGCGCCCAGGCACAGGACGTGTCGCATTGGGTGGGTCTCCCCGTGTCAGATGTTCGCATCGTCCTGGCAGGCCGCGCGGTCGAGGACGAACAGCTGAACGCCCTGCTGGATATTCATCGCGGCGATCCGCTCTCGATGAAGGCGGTCCGCGACACGATTACCCACATCATGGGGATGCGGCGCTATCTCGATGTCCGGGTCGAGGCCACCGCCGATGGCGCCGGCGTGCGCGTGGATGTCACGCTGTTCCCGCTGCGCGATCTCCAGCGGATCGTCTTCCGGGGATCGCTGGGCCTCTCGGAAACGACCTTGCTCGGCGTCGTCACCGAGCGATTCGGTGCGACCCCACCTGTGGGGCGAGGCATCGATATCGCACGGACGCTCGAGGACTTCTACGCGGGCGAGGGGTACCTGCGGGCGGTGGTGAAGCCAGTGCCTTTCGGTGATGTCGAGGCAGGCGCCGGAGACCTCGTGTTCGAGGTTACCGCCGGGGCCAGGGCCCGCCTCAGGACAGTCCGGTTCAGTGGTTCTCCGGCCGACGTGGTGGACGCGCTGCGCCAGCAACTGAACCTCCGGGAGGGGGCCGAGTACCAGCCCGCCGCTCTGAAGCGCCAACTCGACGCCTACGCCGCCGGCCTGCGGAAGGCAGGCTACTTCCAAGCCAAGGTCGTCTCGGACTCCAACATCAACAGCAGTCGGGACGCAGTGGATCTGGCCGTCACCGTGACGAGAGGCCTGCTCGTGTCGCTGGTGTTTGCCGGCGACCCGCTGCCGCCGGCCGTGCAGGCCGAACTGGTCCCCATCGAGCGCGAGGCCTTGGTCGACCAGGATCTGCTCGAAGACTCGGAGGGGCGCATCAAGGAGTACTGGAAGGCTCGCGGGTACGGGGACGCCTCGGCGAAGGTCACGGTGAGCGAGTCGAACGACCGGTTGAAGGTCGAATTCACCATCAGACGCGGGCCGCTGTATCGCGTGGCTGAGGACGTCACGATTACGGGCACCGCGGCCGTGGCGCAGAGTGTCCTGAAGCCGTTCATCAAGATCGTGCGGGGGCAGCCGTTTGTCAGGGGACAGCTCGACGCTGATTTGGAGGCTCTGAAGACTGTGTACCGGCAGCTAGGGTATGCGAGCGTCGGCATCAACCCGAGCCTTGTCGTTTCGGGATCGACTGCAGGCGAACGCGCCGTCACGATCACGGTGGCCGTCAACGAAGGGCCGTGTCGAACCGTGCGGAGCATCACGTTCGCGGGGCGAGATCAACTGTCCGAGACCGCCCTGCGCGCGGTCCTGACGCTGCGCGAGGGTGGGCCCTACTACCAACCGGTGATCGATGAGGACCGTGACCGGCTGGAGACCGAGTACCTCAATCAGGGATTCCGGCGGGCCCATGTCCGTGTCGATCCACCGCCGGCCGACACGGGTGCTGACGTTCCCGTCCGATTCGTCATCCAGGAGGGGCCCAAAGTCATCGTCGATCGAATCCTCGTGGTGGGCAACCAGCGCGTGAGCGAGGCCACCATCAGACGCGAGCTCGAGATTCGGCCCGGCGAACCACTCGGCGACGAACGCGTCAGACAGAGCCAGCGGAAACTGGCGGCTCTCGGCCTCTTCCGGCGCGTCACCATTTCGGAACTGCAGCACGGTCAGGAAGGGCGGAGTGACGTTCTGGTGACAGTCGAGGAGTCAGCGGCCATGACGCTGGGCTATGGCGGCGGCGTCGAGTTCCAGAAAGTCGAGACCAACGAATTCGCGCCCCGCGCCTTCGTCGAGATCGGCCGCCGGAATCTCTGGGGCAAGAACCGATCAGTCAACCTGTTCAGCCGCGTGTCATTCAGGCGGCACGGCACGATCACCGCGGCGGACCCGCTGGCGACCCCGGTCACCATCACGGCCACCAACCTCGAGTACCGCGTCATCGGCTCGTACCGGGAGCCACGGTTCCTCAATACGCGGGCCGATCTGCAGGTCTCGGCCGTGCTGGAAAAGGCCAGCCGCACCAGTTTCCGCTATAGGCGCCGCTCGGCGCGGATCGACATCGGCGAACGGCTGGCCAGCGGCTGGAGTCTGCTCGGCCAGTACTCATTCGAGCGCAATGAGATTTTCGACGACCAGATCAACGCGATCGACCGACCGCTTATCGACCGCCTGTTCCCGCAGGTGCGATTGTCGATCCTGTCGGCGTCCGCGGTGCGCGACACGCGCGACGATGCGCTCGATCCCGGAAAAGGGAAGCTGGTGAGCGCCAGCGGAGACCTGGCCCTGCGGCAGATCGGATCCGAGGTCGGGTTCGCGAAACTGTTCGGCCAGGCCTTCATCTACCGGCAACTGCCCACCAGCCGACGCATCGTCTTGGCCGCTGGCGCCCGGCTGGGGCTGGGGACCGGCTTTCGCCGCACGGTCAAGGTGCTCGACGCGGGCGGCCAGCCTGTCCTGGACTCCGATGGCCAACCGACGTACCAGAGTGTCCGTGACCTGCCCGCCAATGAACGGTTCTTTGCCGGCGGCGACACGACGGTGCGCGGGTTCCAGCTCGATCGACTCGGACGGCCCGACACGTTCGACCGGGACGGCACGCCGAAGGGGGGGCACGCGGAGATCATTCTGAACAGCGAATTGCGGATGGCGCTGTGGCGTGATCTTGGTGTGGCGGCGTTCGTTGATTGTGGCAACGTGTTCAGCGAGGTGACCGACCTCAGTCTGACGCATCTGCGAAGTTCTGCCGGGTTTGGCATCCGCTACAAGTCGCTGGTCGGGCCTCTGCGGGTGGACGTCGGATTCAAACTGGGCGCGCTTCAATCGTTCGGGACGTTTTCTGAGCACCGTCTGGCGCTCCACATCAGCATCGGTCAGGCCTTCTGAGTCGGAGATGGACATGAACCGTCGTGCGCGCGCGTTCGCGGTCGGGCTGGTGCTGGTGGCCGGAATCGCGGAGGTCCGCGCGAGCGAACTGCTGGACCGTGTCATCGCCGTCGTGTCCGGTACAGTGATCACGCTGTCTGACGCGCGCACCGCCATCCTGTTCGGTCTGGTGGAAACCCGTGATGCCGGCGATCCGGTGACCGTCGCGATGCAGTGGCTGGTCGATCGCCAACTGGTGCTCGACGAGATCAATCGGTACGAGACGCCCGACGCCGATGTGGCCGCGGCCGATCCCGTGTTCTCGGAGATTCGCAAGAAGCTTGCGGGCGGAAAAGGCGTGGCGGCGGCGCTGTCCTCGCTCGGGCTTGACGAAGACGGCGCGAGGCGGTTTGTGCGCGATACCGTCCGCGTGCAGCAATACCTGCGAACGCGGTTTGAGTCGATCCTGCCAGGGACCGACGAGGAACTGCGGCTCCACTACTCAGCCAACCCGACTCGATTCATGCGCGACGGGCGCCAGCTCACACTGGAGGAAGCCAGGGATCTCGTGCAGGAAAGCCTTCAGGAAGTCCGCCGCGCCCAGGCGATCGACGCCTGGCTCGCCCGCCTTCGCCGAAGGGCCGACGTGAACGAACTGTACCTGCCCGCCCGTTGAATCCTATCTCGACACCTTCCGAATGCGGATGACGGGCCCGGGGTTCGCAGGCGTCGGTTCGATGACCTTGACCTCGGTGCTGCCAGCCTCAAGCCCGGCGTAGGCCGCGGGCGCCGGCCGCACTCCACCCGCTTGGGCCGAACCGCCCCACGCGTCCGACGACAACACGATCCACTCGGTGCCGTCCGCGAGAAAGGTGGCCGGGTCGCGGTCCGCCAGCGACCTGACCGCAGTGAACTTGTAGCGCTCAGGCGGCAGATCCAGTCCCCTGGCCTCTGACACGACCTTCGACTGAAACCACACGTTGTGAGTCAGCCACTGGTAGGCGAGCGCCTGCGTCGTCTTCGTGCCGAATCCTCGTACCCACCGCACCGACTTCACCGACGGCGGAAGCAGCGCCGCGACGGTCAGTCCCACGATCAGTGTCGTGCGAACCACGCGCGGGATGTCGAACCGGCGCAGCAGGCTCACGCCGGAGATGGTGGCGATGGCCGCCCACAGGCACATGAAAGGCACGATCGGCAGCGCGTACCGCGCGAAGAGGAAACTCCATCCCGTAATGAGATTGAAGAAGAGCACCGGGAACGCCACCAGCATCACCCACCGCGCATGAACAGGGCCACGGAACATGCGCACCACGCTCAACACCAATCCGGCGATCGCCAGCAGGAACGCCGGCCAGCCGAGATTCGCCACGAGGTGCTCGGCATAGATGACGGCCGTGGACTTGCCGCCAGGCTGCCTGGGTACGAACGCCCGCGTTTGCGTCCCAAATCCGTTGAGGAAATTCGGCAGATCGAGAATGGCGTACGGCGTCGTGACAAAGAAGGCGGCCACCGACGAACCGGCGACCAGCACGACGTTGGTGAGTGAACGCTGGCGCGTCGCCTGCGCCATCAGCGCCGCTGTCAGCGGCAGGATCGCCGCGTAGAGGCCGTTGTACTTCACGCCAGCCGAGAGGCCCGCCGCGGCCCCCGCCAGGACGAAGGCGAGCGTCGTTGGCTTCTCCAGCGCGCGCAGCGACAGCAGCAGCGTGAGCGTGACACAGAAAACCAGCGGCGTGTCGGTCAGCGCAAAATGCGCTTCGCGCACCTGGAGCGGCATCACGGCGAACAATCCGGCGGCCAACAACGCATGGCGCGCTCCCCAGCGCATTCCCACCTGGTGCAGGAGCAGAATCGTGGCCGTCCCCAGAGTGGCCGTGGCGATCCGGCCCCACAGATAGAAATCCGCCATACCGACCTGCTCGACGGCGTACCAGGCATGGCGCATCGCCCCATGCAGGAACTGGACGACGGCGACGCCCAGTTGAAAGTAGACGACGCCCGTCGGGTATTCGAAGAAGTGGGGATTGAAGTCGCCTGACTTCAGGATGCGCACGACCGTCGACATGATCGCGGGCTCGTCGATGCCGACCGCGAACGGCACGCCAGAGCCGATGTTCCACACCCGGAGCGCGAACCCGATGGCCACCACCAGCACCAGGGCCAGCGCGGACGGCTTGATGTCGGACGCTTCTCGCCACTCTCGTTCGGTCACGACGACCTCGTCTCGTACAGCAGTTCGGAGAAGACCGCCAGCAGGCGGTCGGTCACGGTGGTCCAGGAGAATTCTGCGTCAACCAGGGCTCGTCCGGCCAGACCCATTTCAGACAGACGCCCCGGCTCTGCCAGTGCCACGCGCAACGTCGTGGCCAGAGCCTGCGCATTCCCCGGCGGTACGAGCCAGCCGGTGTGTCCGTCCCGCACTTTGTCTGGCAGTCCGCCGGCGCGGCTGGCGACCACGGCTCGGCGGTGCGCCATCGCCTCGAGCGTCACGATCGAGCTGCCCTCGTAGAGCGTGGGATGGACAAAGAGCGTGGCCGCTTCGTACCACGCGTGAAGCGCACGGTCGTCGAGCCGCCCGAGCAGCAGCATTCGATCCGCCAGCCCCGCTCCGCGTACGCGTTCTTCGAGCTCCACACGAAGCGGCCCGTCGCCCACGAGCACCCAGCGCCACGGCAGATCCCGCATTGCGGCCAGGGCATCGACAAGCACGTGAAAGCCCTTGTTGCGTTCAATCCGTCCGACGCTGAGCAACACGGTCTCCTCGGGGAGAATGCCGTATCGGGCCCGAATCTGTTCTCCATCGCCAGATGTCGCCTGCGCCTCGCAGCCGGCGAGATCGATCGCGTTGGGGACCAGGCGCATCCGATCGGGACCGACGCCGAGGTGACGGGCGATGGCGGGTTCGATCGCCCGGTCCGTGGCGATGACGCGGTCGGCCGCGTTCGAGCAGATCCGGACGGCGCAGCGCAACGGCGCGTAGCCGATCCGCTTGGCGCGCCGGCCGCCGTACGAACCGTCCATGCCGCCGAATTCCTCCAGCCCCTGTGGATTGAAGACGAACGGCCGGGTCTCTAGCCTTCGCCGGCTGCGCGCGATCGCGTAGCCGAGCGTGCTGGCGCCAAGGCCGTACACGAGATCGACCTGACGAGCATCGACGAGGGCAGCTGCTGCCCTGCCTGCCCGGTAGCCGAACAACGGATACGCCGTCGATCGGTCGAGAATCGTGGTGCCCCGGCGATTGGCTCCAGGAAACGTCCGATACGGAATCGTCCGGATGGTGACTCTCGGATCGTCGAGCGCGCCGAGAGAGACCGGATCCCGGCCTTCGCGCGTGATGAGCGTGATGCGAACATCGCGCCTGGCCAGTGCGGCCACCAGATCGTACACATGCCGCTCGAGGCCGCCCACGCCGTGCAGGGGAAAGACCGACCGGCTCAGCACGGCGACCCTCAGTCCCTCCGGGAACGTGGCGCGGTCAGACACGCGGGCCTCTCGCTGCGAGGACGTCCGCGTAGAGCGCCTCGGTGCGCGCCGCGACGCTCGAGGCGTCGAAGAGCCGTTCGATGTGGTCACGCGCGTCGGCCGCCAGCCGATCGGCCAGCGTCCTGTCGCTGACGAGGCGCGCCACATGGTCGCCCAGTTCGTCGGGCGTGGCCGAGAGTAGACCGGTGACGTTGTGCTCGATGATGTCGGGCGTGCCGCCGGTCGCCATCGCCGCGACCGGCACGCCGAGCGCGCACGCCTCGAGCAGGACGCGACTCAACGACTCGGGGCCGTAGGACGGAAACACCAGTAGAGACGCATGCGCCAGCCACGCCAGCGCCTCGTCACGCCCAAGCCACCCGGTGACTCGCACGTCCCGCCCGAGCCGCCGGGCCTCGGCCTCGATCTGTCCGCGCAGCGCCCCGTCGCCCACCACCACCAGCGGCCAGGGCAGATGCGCCCGCTCGACAGCCGGCAGCAGGAACGCCGCCCCCTTGTTCAGCTCGAGTTTGCCGACAAACACGGCGTATGGCTCTCCAAGCGGCGCGGCCGCGCCGGCAGCCGCGGCCCGCAGGCCGTTGATGTCCACCGCGTTCGGAATCACTTCGATGCGGGCGTGCCGCAACCGATCGGACCGTGCCGCCAGATCCCGTCCCATCTTCGAACCGACCGCGACGATGGCGTCGGCACGCGCCAGGGACCGTTGCTTGCGCCGGAGGTTGCCGCGCATGTACGGAATGAACGGCAGGGCCGCCGGCCACATCGCTCCGGCGCGTGGTCGCACGCACCGCGTCATCATGCCCGGCGAACAGGCCGGGCAGAGCGTGGCCGCGCGCGGATCGTGAATCAGCGTCGCCCAGTAGCAGACGGGCCAGTAGTCGCGCACGGTGCACACGACAGGGATCCCCGCCGCCTGTCCGGCCACCACTGCGGCTGGAGCGGTCAGGACGTGCTGCGCGTGGATGATGTCGGCGCGGAAGGCTCGCGCCACTTCCCCGATGCGCTCGGCGAGTCGCGCCCACAGCCGCTCGTTCTTGAAGACGTTCCTGAGAAACGGCACGGCGGGCGCGGCCGCGGCCATCTCCTCGATCCGGAACCCGTCGTATTCGCGTGTGCCGCTGGCCGCCTGCCCTGGGCGCGGCTGGACGATGGCCAGATCGTGGCCGCGCCGGCGCAATCCACGCGCCAGCTCGTACGTGCTCCAGCCGCTGCCGCCGCAGCGGGGAGGAAACGCGTCGGTCGCGATGAGGATGCGCATCAGGACGTGTGCCTGCCCCGTGGCGGGTGGCCCGACGCCAGACGGGCGTCGAGCGCCGAGATCAACGCCTCGTCGAGTCGCCGGCAATGGGCCTTCCAGCTGTACAAAGCCGCCACGCGCTCGCGGGCGGCGCGCCCCTGCGTCTGCCGCAACCCGGCGTCTTCGACCAGGCGCTCGAGCGCTCCGGCCAGACCGCCGGGCTCACGGGGATTGTAGAGCACACCTTCGTGATCTGACCTCACGATGCTGGCGAGGCGGGGAATCGCCGGTGCCACCACGGGAAGGCCCGCTGCCATGTACTCGAACACCTTGAGCGGTGACCAGTAGAACGCGAGCTGAAGCGGCGGATGCGTCTCGAGATCGAATGGAGCGACGCCGATGTCGGCGGCAGCCAGACACGCCGGCATCTGATCGTGCGCAATCGCGCCGGTCAGCACAATCCCCGGCACCTGAGAAGCGGCTTCCTTGACGCGCGACCATTCGGGGCCGTCCCCGATCAGCACAACCTGAAGACCGCGCTGTCCGCGCTCGCGCAAGGCGCGGGCGGCACGGACCAGATCGATGGCTCCGTGCCACCGACGAAACGCTCCGGCGAATACCGCAACGACGGAACCCGGTTCTCTGGTGAACGGCAACGGGCCCTCGGCGCCCGGCTTGAACGCATCTGTGTCGGCGCCCCACTCGATCTCCACGATGCGATCCGGCTCCACGAACGCGGGAACGATGGCGGCGGTCGGCGTGATGAGCAGATCGGCGTGCCGGCACTGCCAGTCGCGCCATCGGCGCATCGGCTCGACGACAAGAAGACGATCGAGCCACGCTTTGGGCGATCCCGGGTAATCGATGACCGGGGCATTGACTTCGAGCACGGCCAGCGCCCCTACGGCGTCGGCCGCTCGGATGCCTTCACCGCCGAAGTTGTGGTAGCGCTCGATGACGACGTCGGCGGTTACGCGGCGGGCCATCCGGGCGACCGCGTCGGCGCGCAGGGCGCGCAGGTGGCGCATCCCGAGCGGCGGGGACATCGCATGCCACTTAGCCCGGCCGGTTGGGAACGGGCCGCTGCCTGGTGTGGTGAGCACATCAACGTCGTGACCGAGGGCCGCCAGGCCGGCGGCCACCGACTGCACATGGACCGACCCGCCCGTGGTGCCAGGCACGCGCTGGTCGAGCGCCACGTACAGGATCTTCATGAGCGCCGATCTTCGCCGCTCGCGCCATCCTTCGCCAGAAGGGCAAAGAACGGGCCCGAGCGGACGCGGCCAAAGAGGAGGACGTCGAGTTTCATCGCCCACGTGGCCAGGCGCAGGGCCGCGTAGGGCAGACCCCGGCCATCCACGTGCGCCCTGGCGTCAGACCGCGCCTGACGGGAGGCTTCGGCCGCTGCGATCGCGTGGCCGGTTGAGGCCGCACGCTGAGACGCTCGCCTGGAGAGCCAGTGCTCGACCAGTCTCATCACGATGTTCTCGACCACCGCCCCGACAGCCGGCGTGTAGTACCTGATGCGCACGATCCGGAACCCGGCGGACGCGGCCATCGCCTCGAGGTCGGGGATGTCCACCAGGGGATTGAGGTGATCGGATTTTCGAAGCCGCTCCCGCGACAGATCCATCAAGCCGCGCCGCTCGAACCAGCGGGCCAGCGCGTTGACCGCCTTGAGACCGCGTGCCAGCCGGGAGTTCTTCCGGACGTGACTGTAAACGAATAACGCGCCGTCAGGCGTCAGCACGCGGGCTGCTTCGCGAAGCACGTCGACCAGCGTCTCGCGCGACATGTGCTCGAACACGTCGAGGGCGTAGCCCTTGGAGAACGCGCCGGCGGCAAACGGCAGCCGGCGCAAATCACCGAGCACCAGATCGATCTCCGCCGACGCCTCCCGCGCGAAGTACGGGCTGACATCGATGCCCACCTGGTACGCGCCTGTGCCGGCGTTCCAGACGAGCACCTTGCCGCTGCCGCACCCGAGGTCAATCACCGTATCGGATGGCCCCGGAGAGAGGAACTGGCGGAGCATGTCATTGCGGATCTTCGCCGACAACAGCGGCGGCGACACGTGTTCGTGCCGTGCGTCATCGTGGAGCGCCTCGTCGAGGTACTTGGTCTGTTCGGCATAGCTCACCCCGGGGTGCAGCACCAGATACTCGGCTGATGTCGCGCATCGGCGGCCGCACGCCGTGCACACCAGTTCGGGCTGACCGGTGAGTGTGCCGCCGCAATCGGGGCACCGGACCAGGGTCAGCAATCGCGATGAAATCACGCCCGTGTCTCCACCGCCGACGCCAGGGCCGCCTCCAGCCGCTCGGCCCGCTTGTCCCACGTGTACTCGGCGGCGTCCCGGCGCGCCGTCGCCGCCAGTCTCGCCCCGAACGCGGCGTCTTCGAGCACGCGGCGGATGCCTGCGGCGAGGGCGTCGATGCTGCCCGGAGCGACCAGGACCGCGTTGTCGTCGGGGCGGAGCACTTCTCTGAGCGCCGGCAGATCGGACGCCACCAGCGGGCGTCCGGAAGCCATGTACTCGAAGAGCTTGAGCGGAGAGGTATAGGCGGCAGATATCCGGCTTGGCAGATTTGGAATCACCAGCACGTCGGCCTTCTGGAGAAGGGCTGCGACACGCGGCGGTTCGACCATACCCGCAAACTCCACGCGACCGGGCGCGACCTGTTCGGCCAGCGTTCTCACTCTGGCGAGGTCACGTTCGCCCTCGAGGCCGCCGACAACGAGCAAACGCACGCCGGCCAACTGGCCGAGTGCGCCGACCAGCACGTCGAGTCCCTTCCACGGGTACAGGTGACCCGCGTAGCAGACGACGGGTGCAGCATCGGGAGCGCGCCGCGCGGGTTCGACCGCGAAGCCTCCGGCGGGCAGACGCGTGCCGTCCGGGATGACGGCCAGCCTGGGACGTTGCCCAAAGCGCTGCTCCAGTTCGCGCGCGAGCCCGGCGGTAATCGCGACATACGCGTCGGCCCGGCGCCACACGCGGCGCTCGCGGGCGTCGAGGCGGCGGCGCTTCGCGTGCCCGGACCGTGGCGCGTCCGCGTGGAGCGTGTGCATCTCGGCGCTGACGGCAGGGGCGAAGCCGTGCGACTCATATACGGCTGGCGGACGCCAGCGCGCGGGGAGCGCGAGAATCAGTGCCGCCAGACCCAGGTCGCGGGTCAGCACGACGTCCGTCGTGCGCGAACAGCAGGTGCGTCGGAGCGCGAGCGCGAGGTACGCCAGGCGCCGCGCCTGAATCTGGCGCGGAGTCGCGACCTGTTCGATGCGCAGCGCCCCGATCGGCGGCAGGCCGTAGTACGCGAGCGGGTCGCGCCCGGGTGTCATCCGATCGGGCCGGACAACCAGGTGCACGCTGTGGCCCCGGCGTGCCAGCGCGTGACACGTCTCCATCGTCTGCACGCCATTGGCGCGCTCCAGCGGGAAGCGAATGTCCGCGAAGTACCGAATGCGCAATGGACCCCGTCTTGTGTGTCAGCGCGTTCCGTCTGGCACCGTGGCGTTCCGATAGAAGCTCTGCCGCTCGAACAGATAGCGATAGCTGATCTCCGGCAGTCGTTGCGGCACGGTGACAAAGGTATTGTAGGCGTTCTTTCGCAGATCGAGATGCTGGCGGTCCATCCAGCCGGCGCCGAACTGGACCATCAGTCCGAGGTTCCACCAGACGCCAGCCACCACGACGAGTGAAAGTGCGACCCGCGCGAGCCGCGTCGGCGCCCGGGAGAGCACGAACGCCACGCCGACCACGAGCAGCACCGTCAGCACGACGAAACGGCGCTGGCCAAACGCCCCGGCGACCGTCCAGCTCTCGACCGATCCGGCGATGTAGATCTGCGAGAGCGCCATCACCGCCACACAGAGGCCGAGCCAGCGCAGCCGATGCGCATCCTGATCCGTGCCTGTGCCGGAGCGGCGCCAGGTGAGCATCATCACCCAGCCCGTCATCGCCAGCAGCACCAGCGGCGTCCAGGCCACGTAGCCATTGAGTGGCGACAGCAGTACGTCGAGCGCGTGCGGCGCGGTCCAGCTCATCTTCCGGCTGACCAGTCGCGACGGGCCCAGCCGTCCGTTGAGCGCCAGGTACGCCGCGGCTTGAGGAAGGAACGTGAGGGCGAATGCGCCGGTGAAGGCGAGCGCTGACGCGAGCAGCCGGGGGGCGGGACGCCGGCGCAGCGACCACGCGAAATCGAGTCCGGGTCCCAACGCAAGAAAGGCATCCTGCTCGCGGACCATGGCCATGATCGCGGCCAGCACTCCGAGCATGGCCAGGCCGCGTGGCGACCAGCGCTCCCGCACTCTCAGCCAGGCCCAGACGAACACCGCAGCCGAACACGCGGAGACCGCGTGCGTAAACGCCGGCGCGACGTACATGTAGAACAGCAGCGGTGTTCCGAGCCACACCGCCCAGGTGGCGGCGGCCGCCGATCCCGCATCCGCGATCCCGCCCAGCCGCAGCAGGCGCCTGGCGATGGCAAACCCCAGCACCAGCGCCATCACTCCGTAGAAGGCCGATCCGTAGCACACTGCCGCGACGTACGGCCTCGAGTATCCGTCTGCCTCGACCGCGTGCCCCATCGCGCGGGCGACGCGAACGCCGGCATCGGCGACGGCATAGAACGGCGCCCACAGCAGCGCGCAGCCGATCGTGCTGAAGTTGAGGCGCAGCCCGGTTTCCGTGGTCAACTCGAGAAACGTCCGCCGGAAACCTTTGTCGGTGATGACGCGGCTGTCGTAGAAGTGGCGGTACTCGTTGTCAAACGACACGTCGTGATCGAACCAGAGCGATCGGAGAAACGAGAACGCCTCGATCTCATCGGCGGCATAGAGCCTCGTCGTGACGGCCGGCGCCGACAGGGCGGCGACCAGCAGAAGGAGCGCGATCCCTCTGGCGCTACGATCCGACGACCACGAACTGGATAATCTGCGCCACATTGAAGCCAGAATGACTGACGGCGGAGGCGGTGAAGCTTCCGCGCTTGAGGAAGAGAATGCCCCAGAACAGGCCGAGCAGCGTCGTGACGACGCCCACGTCCCATCCCTGAATGAAGTGTCCCGCGCCGAAGGCCACGCTGAAGACGACAAGCCCGACGCGCGCACCGCCGAGATAGCGCTCGAAGCGGCGCAGCACGAAGGCCCGCTGAAGTTCTTCCTTGATGCCGCCGCTCAGCACGGCGACTGCGGCGAGAATGGCAGCATCACGGCCCGACCCTATCAGATCTTCGAACGGATTGACCGCCACATTGTGCAGGCCCGGCCAGAAATAGCGCACGACCGCCAGCATCCCGATCACCAGTCCGAAGACCACTGGCACCAGCGCCAGACCCAGCCCCGCCTCACGCAGCCATGACCGGGTACCGAACAGCAACGCGCCGAGGCGCTCGCCGCGCAGCCGGAGCAGGGCGACGATGAGGCCAACCAGCACGACTGAATCCACCAGCCACAGCGTCACCACGAACGGCATCGAGAGGCGGCCATCTGGAACGCGTGGATCCATGCCGGCCCAGACCAGGAGCAGCCCGATCGACACCTGCGTGGGATACCCTGATGTCAGCACGACCTCAGCCAGCGCGGCAGCCCGCGCGGCCCGCCACGGTGACGTCACGGGCTGAGCGGCGGGAACGAGGGGATCCGAGGCCGAAACAGGCTCCTGCACAATCCAGTGACTCTATCATGCGGTGGCGCCACGGCCAGACCTGGCATCGCCCGGCTGGCGACGGCCGACCGCCATGGAAGTGCCGCGGCGAGCGCCATATACCTTATGGAAGGACCAGAAAAGCGAATAAATGGCGAAATAAATGAAAATGCGCCACAATCCACAGTATATTGCGTCTAACCTAAACAACGGGCACTATATGTGGTGTAATTGTGCTTGACAAGATCGGCCGGCACAGCGCATATTGTCCGCTCGACATCGGAGCGGGTGCGCGAGAATCTCCCAGCTTCTCGCCAGTGTAAGATCAGGGCAGAACGGCGTGTTCGTACCGAGGATCGGCATGGGTTCCCGGGACGTCAGCAGCCCGAGCGGGCTGCAGGTGGTCGCACGTGATGAAGGGAAACCGATCGAAGGGCGGGCTGGCCATTCTGGTCACGCGGTTATCGGATGTCGCAGGTGGCGACTCCGTGCCGCAGTCACCAACCACCGGTTGAGTGTCGTAGGCAACGGGCCTGTCGGGGCCAGGGTCACGTTGCATGGTCGGAGGATGTATGCAGCAAGGGGCGCAGGACACCAGGGCGGTGGGCTCCGAAGGGGTTGATCCGCGGAGCGACGTCACGCGGCATGACGCGACGCCGGCGCCGGGGATGGAGTACTCGAGGTTCTTCACGGCGCCCGGGCGCGATCCGTTCGACGAGATCGTGTGGGACACCCGCGATGCGGTGATCACCAACGACCGCGGCGAGACCGTGTTCGAGCAGCGCGGCGTCGAGATGCCGAAGTCCTGGTCGCAGCAGTCCACCAACATCGTCGTGTCGAAGTACTTCCGCGGGAGAGTGGGTGCCAGCGAGCGCGAATCGAGCGTCCGGCAGTTGATCGGGCGCGTGGTCGACACGATCACCGGGTGGGCCCGCGCGCAGAAGTACTTTGCGACCGAGGAGGCCCTCCAGGCCTTCAGCGACGACCTGAAGCACCTGCTGGTGTATCAGAAGGGCAGTTTCAACAGCCCGGTCTGGTTCAACTGCGGCATCGAGAAGCACCCTCAGATGTCGGCCTGCTTCATCAATTCGGTGGACGACACGCTCGACTCGATCCTGACGCTCGCGAAGACCGAAGGCATGCTGTTCAAGTTCGGATCCGGGACCGGGACGAACCTGTCGTCGCTGCGATCGTCGCGCGAGGTCGTCGCAGGCGGGGGCACGGCATCGGGGCCGGTGTCCTTCATGAAGGGCTACGACGCCTTTGCCGGCGTGATCAAGTCCGGCGGCAAGACCCGCCGCGCGGCGAAGATGGTCATCCTGAACGCCGAGCACCCGGACATCGTGGACTTCATCACCTGCAAGGTCGAAGAGGAGCGCAAGGCCTGGGCGCTGATTGACGCGGGCTACGACGGGTCGTTCACCGGACCGGCCTACGCGTCGGTGTTCTTCCAGAATTCCAACAACAGCGTGCGTGCGACCGACGAGTTCATGCGCGCGGTGGTGGATGACGGGCCGTGGCACACGCGGGCCGTGACCAACCCCGACACGATCATGGGCACCTACAAGGCGCGCGACCTGATGCAGATGATCGCTGACGCCACCCACATCTGCGGCGATCCGGGGATGCAGTTCGACACGACGATCAACCAGTGGCACACCTGCCCGGCCGCCGGCCGCATCAATGCGTCGAACCCGTGTTCGGAGTACATGTTCCTCAACGACTCGGCGTGCAACCTGGCGTCGATCAATCTGATGAAGTTCGTCGACCGGCGGGAAGAGTTCGACGTCGTGGCCTTCAGGGCGGCGGTGCGGACGTTCACCACCGCCCAGGACATCATCGTGGGCAACGCCAGTTACCCGACCAAAGCCATCGAGCGCAACAGCGTCGACTACCGTCCGCTGGGCCTGGGCTACGCCAATCTCGGCGCCCTGCTGATGTCGCGCGGCGTGCCGTATGACAGCGATGGGGGCCGCGCGTACGCGGCGGCGATCACCGCGCTGATGACCGGAGAAGGGTACGCCCAGTCCGCCCGCATCAGCCGTGACACCGGCGGCCCCTTCACCGGGTACGAGCCCAACCGCGAGCCCTTCCTGCGCGTCATGCGCAAGCACCGCGACGCGTTGCGCGATGTCGCGTCTGCGCTCGTCCCGAACGACATCTTCGATGCGGCCCAAGCCGCCTGGGATGACGCGATCGAGATCGGCGAGGAGTTCGGGTACCGCAACGCCCAGGCCACGGTGCTCGCGCCGACCGGGACCATCGGCTTCATGATGGACTGCGATACCACGGGCATCGAACCCGACATCGCGCTCGTCAAGTACAAGAACCTCGTCGGCGGCGGCTCGATGAAGATCGTCAACGGGACGGTGCCGGCTGCGCTCACCCATCTCGGGTACACCGATGCCCAGGTCAAGGCCATCATCGACCACATCGACAGGAACGAGACCATCGAGGGCGCGCCGTACCTCAAAGAGAAGGACCTGTCGGTGTTCGACTGCGCCTTCAAGCCGGCCAAGGGACAGCGCTCGATCCACTACATGGGCCACATCAGGATGATGGGCGCCGTCCAGCCCTTCATCTCCGGAGCCATCTCCAAGACGGTGAACGTGCCGAAAGAGGCGACCACCGAGGACATCGCCCAGGCGTATCTCGAGTCGTGGCGGATGGGCGTGAAGGCCATCGCGATCTACCGCGACGGCAGCAAGCGCACTCAGCCGCTCACCACGTCGAAGGACAAGACTCAGACGCCCGCCGCCGCGGTCGCGGCCAAGTCCGCACCCCACATCGTGCGGCGAAAACTGGCCGAAGAGCGCCAGGCCATCACGCACAAGTTCGATATTCAGGGACACGAGGGCTACATCACCGTCGGCCTCTACGACGACGGCATGCCCGGCGAACTGTTCCTCGTCATGGCCAAGGAAGGATCGACGATTTCCGGATTTGCGGACGCCTTCGCCCAGGCCATTTCCTACGCGCTGCAATACGGCGTGCCGCTGCCGGTGCTCGTGGACAAGTTCAGCCACATGCGGTTCGAGCCGTCGGGCATGACGAAAAACCCGCAGGTGCGCTTCGCCAAGTCGATCGTCGATTACGTGTTCCGCTGGCTGGCCACGAAATTCCTGTCCGCCGAAGCCCAGTTCCGGGCGGGTGTGAACACGCCTGAGCCGGGCGCACAGAACCCGTCGAAGAGCACGGAGGGCGAGCAACTGAAGCTGGTCGTCCTCGGCGCCCCCGCCGAGATCGCAACCGGCACGCGGGCCACCGTCATGTCGACCATCCAGAATCAGGAGGACGCGCCCCCGTGCAATCTGTGCGGGGCCATCATGGTGCGCAGCGGCAGCTGCTACAAATGCGCCAACTGCGGGTCGACCAGCGGGTGCGCGTAGGGCATCGCCGCGGAGGAAGCCGTTCTCCCGCGCGTTCTCGTGCGTCGTTAGGCTGGGCGAGCACCCATGGATCTTGAACTGACCGGCAAAGTCGCTATCGTCACCGGATCGAGCCGGGGTCTGGGCCTCGCGAGCGCGACGGCGCTGGCGATCGAGGGCTGCCGCGTCACGCTGTGCGCGAGGAGCGCCGATCCGCTCGAGACCGCCGCCCGGCAGTTGCGCCTGCGGTGCGGGGACGCGGCGCGCGTCCATGCGATCCAGGCCGACGTGGCGACGCCGCAGGGCGTCGCGACGATCGTCGATGGCACGGTGACTCACTTCGGCGGGATCGACATCCTGGTGAACAACGTGGGGCTGGCGCGCGGCGGGGACCTGCTGGCCACCACGGACGACGACTGGCGTGAAGCGTTCGATCAGACCATGTTCCCGGCCATTCGGGCGTCGAGAGCCGTCGTGCCGCATCTGCGTCGGCGCGGCGGCGGCGTCATCCTGATGATCGCGTCGATCTTCGGCCGCGAGACCGGCGGCCGGATGACGTACAACGCCGTGAAGGCCGCCGAGATCAGCCTCGCCAAGTCGCTCGCGCAGCAGTTGGCGCGCGACAATATCCGCGTCAACAGCATCGCGCCAGGGTCGACGATGTTCCCCGGCGGATCGTGGTGGAAGCGGCAGCAGAGCGACCCCGCCGGGATTGCCGAGTTCGTCGAGCGCGAGCTGCCATTTGGCCGCTTCGGGACGCCCGAGGAGGTCGGCGCGGTCGTCGCGTTCCTCGCTTCGGCGAAGGCCAGCTGGGTAAGCGGGGCGAGCATCGTTGTCGACGGGTGCCAGTCACGGTCGCTGTTCTAAACCCCGGGCGCACGTCGGTCGGCCCACCTCGAAGTCACTGAGTCGAAGCGTGACGCTCTCTCTGGTCAGTATGTCTTTGGCAACCCCACACCCGTCCCGGCTGATGACGACGGTATAATCCCGGCAGAATGAACAAGCTGTACTACGGCGACAACCTGGACGTACTCCGCCGCCACATCGACGACGAGAGTGTGGATCTCGTCTACCTCGATCCCCCGTTCAATTCGAACGCCAGCTATAACGTGCTATTCGCTGAGCGGGACGGCATCCAAGCGGCGTCGCAGATCAAGGCGTTCGAAGATACGTGGAAGTGGGACGACAGCGCGGCACGGGCCTGTCAAGAGGTTGTCGAATCCGGGGGGAAGGTGTCCGAGGCGATGCAGGCGTTCCGGACGTTCCTGGGTGACAGCAACATGATGGCCTACCTCGCCATGATGGCGCCCAGACTCGTGGAGCTGAGGCGTGTGCTGAAGCCCAGAGGCAGCCTCTATCTCCACTGCGACCCGACCTCAGCGCACTACTTGAAGATGTTACTGGACGCGGTCTTTGGACCGCAGCAGTTCAGAAACGAAGTCGTCTGGAAGCGTACCTCGTCCCACGCGAATGTCCTTCAACGCTACGGCATCATTCAAGACCGCTTGCTGTTCTATACCAGAGGAGACAAGTGGACGTGGAACCAACAGTACCTGCCGTACGACCAGGAGTATCTCGACACGTTTTTTGACCAAATCGATGCAGAAGGTCGGCGTTACGCGCGACGTGACTTGACCGCAGGAATGGACCGCGCGTCGAGCGGGCAAATCTACGCGTGGAAGGGCATCACGCCTCCGGCTTCTCGCTGCTGGGCCATGACACAGGAACATATGGACGGCCTCGAAGCGGCAGGACGGATTCATTGGCCCAAGAAGAAAGGCGGGATGCCACGGCTGAAGTTGTATCCCGAGGACTTACCCGGCGTGCCACTTGGTGACATCTGGACCGACGTCAAAATCATGCACAACCTGTCCGCCGAGAGGCTCGGTTACCCGACACAGAAGCCGGTGGCGCTGTTGGAGAGAATTGTGGCCACCAGCAGCAACGAAGGTGACGTCGTGCTTGATCCATTCTGCGGATGCGGGACGACGATTGCCGCCGCGCAGAAGCTGCAGCGACGCTGGATCGGGATCGACATCACGACGCTGGCGATCAGCCTGATCCGCCACCGGCTGGCAGATGCGTTTGGCTCCCGGGCGAAATACGAGGTTATCGGTGAGCCAGTGTCCCTTCCCGACGCGCTGAAACTCGCCCACGATGACCCCTACCAGTTCCAGTGGTGGGCGCTCGGGCTCGTGGGCGCCAGACCAGTCGAAGGCAAGAGGGGCGCGGACAAAGGCATCGATGGACGCATCTACTTCCACGAAGGCGATACGTCGAAGACGAAGCAGATCATCCTGTCGGTGAAGGCGGGACACGTGACCGTTTCTCAACTCCGCGATCTTCGTGGTGTCCTGGAACGCGAGAAGGCCGAGATCGGAGTCCTGCTGTGCATGGATGAGCCGACGATGCCGATGCGGAAGGAATGCGCCAGCGCGGGTTTCTACTCCTCGCCGTGGGGCAAGCACGCACGGTTGCAGATCCTCACGGTGGAGAACCTGCTGACCGGGAAGAGCATCGACCGTCCACCCGCACAGACCAGCATCACCTACAAGCGGGCGCCGAAGGCAGAGTCGACCGTTGGCGAGAACCGGGAGCTGTTTGGCAGGGGCTAACTGAAAACATCTTCAGGAGGATTCAGAATCGCCGGTTCTCGCGGATATTCGCCCCAACCTTCGCCTTTCGCCTCTTGATCGATTTCCAGCGGCCTAGTACCATGTCCGACATGCCGCTTCCCTCTGAAACGACCGGCCTGAGCGGGCGGAGCGAAGCGCGCCGGGACAACGCCCTCGAGCGGGCCCTGCAGGCCGTGGTGCCAGGCCCATGGCCCGTTGACCGCCCTGACAACCCTGATGCCTTCATCACCGCCGTTCGTCGGGTGCCGGAGGAGGAGGCGCGCTACGAGGATTTTCCGGCCGGCATCGACCCGCGTCTTCGGGCCGCGCTGGCGAGCCGGGGAATTGAGCAGCTCTACACGCACCAGGCCCGGGCCATCGAACACGCGCTGGCCGGGCGCCACGTGGTCGTCACGACGCCGACCGCCTCGGGCAAGACACTTTGCTACAACGTGCCCGTGATGAACGGCATCCTGGCGGATCCCTCGTGCCGGGCGATGTACCTGTTTCCCACCAAGGCGCTCGCGCAGGATCAGCTGGCGGAACTGGATCGGCTGTCGCAGGAAATCGCGAAGGCTGCCGATGTCGAGGTCGGCGTCTTCACCTACGACGGCGACACGCCGCCTGACGCCCGTCGCGCGATCCGGGGCCGCGCCCACGTGGTGCTCACCAACCCCGACATGCTGCACTCGGGCATTCTGCCGCACCATCCGCGGTGGGCGAAGCTGTTCGAGAACCTGCGCTACATCGTGATTGACGAACTGCACGCCTACCGCGGGGTGTTCGGCAGTCATCTCGGCAATGTGCTGCGGCGATTGCGGCGCATCTGCCAGCACTACGGATCGTCGCCGACGTTCATCTGCTCGTCGGCCACCATCGCCAACCCGTTGGGACTGGCCGAAGCCCTGGTCGAGCAGCCCTTCGCGCTGGTCGATGAGAGCGGCGCGCCGCGCGGCGAGAAGTACTTCGTCTTCGTCAATCCACCGATTGTCAACCGCCAGCTGGGCATCCGGCGTTCGTACATCGCGCAGACCAGGGCGGTTGCGCTCGACTTCCTGAACAAGGGCCTGCAGGTCATTGTCTTCGCGCAAAGCCGACTCTCGACCGAGATCCTGACGAGGTACCTGAAGGAGGCCCACGACGGCGAACCAGGGGCGTCCGACGTGATTCGCGGCTATCGGGGAGGCTACCTGCCACAGCGGCGCCGCGAGATCGAGAAGGGCCTCCGCGACGGATCCGTGCGTGGTGTCGTGTCGACCAACGCCCTGGAGCTGGGCATCGACATCGGCGCACTCGACGTGGCCGTGCTGGCGGGCTATCCCGGGACGATTGCCTCGACATGGCAGCGCGCCGGCCGCGCGGGGCGGCGGGCGAGCCGATCGGCCGCGGTGATGGTGGCGAGCAGTGCGCCGCTCGATCAGTTCGTCGTGCGTCATCCGTCGTACTTCTTCGATGCGTCGCCGGAACACGCGCTGGTCAACCCCGACAACCTCCAGATTCTGGTCGACCACGTCAAGTGCGCGGCATTCGAACTGCCGTTCACCGTGACCGAGACGTTCGGGCACGAGAATCTGCAGGAGATTCTCGGCGTGCTCGCCGAGGGAGGCCTCGTGCACCTGAGCCGCCCGCCCGGGGGCGATGAGACGGCGGGGCAGTGGCACTGGACCAACGAGTCATATCCGGCCAACGCCATCAGCCTCCGCTCGATCTCGTCGGACAACTTCGTCGTCGTCGACAAGACCGACACGACGCGCGTCATCGGCGAGACCGACTTCAACACGGCGCTCGAGATTCTCCATCCCAAGGCGATCTACATCGTCGAGGGCCGGCTCTTCCAGGTGGAGGAGCTGGACTTCGTGGGGCGCAAGGCCTTCGTGCGGCATATCGACTGCGACTACTACACCGACGCCATCACGTACAGCCGCGTCACCGTGCTCGACGTGTTCACCGCGTCAGGCGAACGCCCGCGGGCGCTGCCGGCTCATGGCGACGTTCACGTCGTGTCGCGCGTCGTCGGCTTTAAGAAGATCAAGTTCTACACGAACGAGAACGTGGGCTCGGGCGAGCTGGACCTGCCGGAACGCCAGATGCATACAACCGCGTATTGGCTCACCGTGCCCCGCGAGCTGATGACGACGTTGAGGTGGAGCGCCGATGACCGGCGCGACGGCATCGTCGGGCTGTCGTATGCCATGCGGCAGATCGCGCAGTTGCTGTTGATGTGCGACGGGCACGACATCGGCGTGTCGATCGGGCCGGCCACCGAACCGAACGCGGAGGCTCAGCCGGCAGCGGTGCCTGCCGCCTCGTGGTCGTCGTCGGTCGCTGACGGCGATGAGCCGCGCGTGTTCATCTACGACAACTACCCCGGCGGCATCGGCTTCAGCGAACCGCTGTACCGGATGCACGATGATCTGATCGCCCGGACGCGCGAATTGATCGCGAGCTGTCCGTGTGAGTCGGGGTGCCCATCGTGCGTGGGCCCGCTCGGTGACGCGGGCCCGAAAGCGAAGGACGTGGCCCTGGCGATTCTGGGGAAGCTGTAGGGAATGCCAGGCGACTCGTCCCGTCTTTCGTCCCGACTGAGGGATCTCTTGCGGAACAGTCCGACGCCGGGCGCCGCGCGAGACCTCGTTCGCCCAGTCGGTGACGAAGACCTCCCTGCGGGCGAGTCCTCGTCTACGCGGCGGTACGAGCTGGATGAGGCTGTGCCGGTCGGGTCCGAGGTTCCCACCGGCTGCGTGGTGATGGAGCGGCACTACGATCTCGAGCGGTACCACGGCACGCAAACCCTGGGGCACTATGCGGAGACCATCGGCCGCTGTCTGCCAGCCCTCGCGGTACTAGCGGCCGACGAGCGCGCGGCGGGCGGACCCAGGCCCGAGCGCCCCCTAGATCTGCAGTTCGGAGCCAGCCGATCCCTTGTCGACGACCGTAGACGACCAACGGTCCCGACGCAGGGTCCGCTGCTGTTCTTCGATCTCGAAACCACGGGCTTGAGCGGCGGCGCAGGCACCATCGCGTTTCTTGCGGGCTGCGGCTCTCTGGACAGTGAGGGATTTCACGTCGTTCAGTACTTTCTGGCCGGATACCACGCGGAACACGAACTGCTCGTCAGCCTCGCCGCGCTCGCTGAGCAGTTCGGCGGCCTCGTGACGTTCAACGGGCGGAGCTTCGACGTGCCGCTCATCGACACCCGATACCTGTTCCATCGCCTCTCGTCACCTTTTGGCGAGATGCCGCATTTCGACATGCTGTACCCGGCGCGGAGACTCTGGAGGAGACGCGTCGGCTCGGGTCCTGGCCGGCACGAAGGCCACAGGGGAGACACGCTCGACCAGTCGAGTTGCTCGCTCGGCGCACTTGAGGAAGCCATCCTGGGCGTTCGTCGCGTTGGCGACGTGCCTGGATCAGAGATCCCCTCGCGTTACTTCAGCTACCTGCGCACCGGGGACCTGCGACCGCTGGAACCGGTGTTCGAACACAACCGGCTGGACGTGATCTCGCTCGCGGCGCTGACAGCGCTCGGGATGCGGATGGTGGACGGCGGAACCGAGGCGGTCGCGTCCCCACACGAGGCGCTGGCCATGGGGCAGATCTACGAGCGCCTCGGGAGAAGCGGGGAAGCCGAGGCGCATTTCGCACGGGCGGCAGGGCTGGACCCCGGGCCCTGGGATACGCGATCCGTCGATCGCACAGTCCGCGCGGAAGCGCTCCATCATCTGGCCGTGCATCGCCGCCGCCAACGCCACTACGCCGCCGCGGCCGAAGCCTGGCACGGCATGCTCGACGCCGGCGCGGGACAGCCGCTCGCGCAGGAAGCCCGACGCGCGCTCGCGATTCACCACGAACACCGGAGCCGGGATCTCGACGCCGCGCGGGCGTTCGTTCTGCACGCGCTGGAATCCGAGCGCGACCCGGTCCAGATCGACGCGTTGCGGCACCGGCTGGCGAGGCTGGACAGGAAGCGGCAGACCGGACAGGAAGAGCGTTCCGACCAGGCGACGCTCACCCACGACTGAGCCCGTCAAATCGTCTATCCGACGGAGCACCTGCTGCGCAGGACTCAGGCAGACGCTTCTTTGCTGGCCTTCTTGGTCGGGGTGGCCTTTGCTGCGGCAGCCTTCTTGCGGGATTCGACCGTCTGGGCGCCGAACTTCTTCGTGAAGCGCTCGACGCGGCCCTCGATGTCCAGGATCTTCTGGCGGCCCGTAAAGAACGGGTGGCAGCTTGAGCAGATTTCGAGGTGCAGCTCCTGCTTGGTGGAGCGTGTCTTCCAGGTCGCGCCACATGCGCAGCGCGCCTCGACCTCGTAGACCTTCGGGTGGATACCTTCCTTCATACTGGCTCCTTCGGGACGTCCGGAACTATCGAGTATACCAGCGGGCCAGCAGAAAACGCCAGCATCGAGCATGCAGGGCCCAACTGCCTGGTGCCGCGGGGCCGCGGAGGAAATCGTCCTCTCGCGCTCCTACGGGATCTCCGTTGTCCGATCCCATCGATGCTGCCGCAGCGCGGCGAGCAGCGCTGGAGGAAACGGTCGGCCGTCTCCTGCCGCCAGATTGCGATCGACGTGCGTCACGGTTCGCATCCCTGGGATGACGGTACTGACCAACGGGTCGTGCAGCGTAAAACGCAGCGCCGTCTCCGGCAGATCCAGACCGGCCGGGATGTCCGTCTTGAGCCGGTCGACCCGAGCCAGCGTCTTGCGCAGATTGGCGGGCGTGAAATACAGATTGCGCCAGTCGCCCTCCGGCCACGTGTCGTGCTCCGTCATCGTGCCGGTCAGGCTGCCTTCATCGAACGGCACACGGGCAATGATGGCGACGTCGAGTTCCCGGCAGACCGGAAACAGCTCGTCCTCCGGAGCCTGATCGAAGATGTTGTAGACCACCTGCACCGCGTCCACGATGCCGGTTCGCAGGGCCTTGATGACGTTGGTCGGCTCCCAGCGATTCAGGCTGATGCCGATGCCCCTGACGAGTTTCTCGTCCTTCAATGCCGCCGCGGCTCGCACCCATCGGTCGTCGTCCGCCCACGCGTCGGTCCACACGTGGAACTGCTGGAGATCGACCTGGTCGACGCCGAGATTCGTCAGGCTGCGTTCGGTGGCCTCGCGGATGTAGTCCGGCGGAAACGCGGCGTCGAGAGGCGTGGATCGGCTGGCGGGCCAGCGCCCGTTCTTCGGCGGAATCTTGGTCGCAATGATCGGGCGGGGGCCCGTCCAGTCCGTCAGGACGTCTCGAATCAACCGTTCACTGCGACCGTTGCCGTACACGAGCGCCGTGTCGAGGAAATTGCAGCCCTGCTCGAGCCCGCGCCGAAGCGCCGCGCGCGACTGGCCGTCGTCGGATCCGCTCCATCCACCCATGCCCCAGGTGCCAAATCCCACCTCGGCCACCTGCCAGCCCAATCGTCCGAATGTCCGGTACATCATCCAGGCATTCTACCCCCCGTTGAGTTCTTGACTGACGCGGCGGCATAGCGTAACGTTGGCAGGATATTCGGGCGCGTCTCTCTCATTGTTCTGAAGACTCACGACCATAGCGGGGGGAACCGGGGGGCTGTTGGCGTCGCTGTCTGCGCCTCCGGGATAGATGGCACGAGATGTCAGGTTGGGCAGTCGCGGGAGGCGACCGCAGAACCGACATCGGTTTCTTGGAGGAGGAGTTGCATGAGGTTCGAAGGCAATACGAGGACCTGGATGGTTCGAATCGTGGTGCTGCTGGCGATGCTCGCCGCAGCGAGTTCGCTCGCATACGCGCAGAGCGGCACGACGACATCGGTCAACGGCACCGTCGTTGACGCATCGGGCGCCGCCGTGCCTGGCGCCGACGTCACCGTCAAGAACAACGCCACGGGCACCGTCTACACGACGGTCACTACCGCCAACGGCACCTTCTCGGTACCTGGCGTCAGCCCGGGCATCTATAGCGTGACCGTCGCGCTCATGGGCTTCAAGACCCACGTTGTGCCCGAGGTTCCCGTGAACGCCGGCACTCCCGCTTCGGTCCGCACCATTCTCGAAGTCGGCAAAATCGAAGAGACCGTGGTTGTCACCGGCGGCGCCGAGATCGTCCAGACGGTCAACTCGGCTGTTTCCACCACACTCAACGTCAGGCAGATCACCAACCTGCCGCTCAACAGCCGCGACCTGTCCAACTTCGTCGGCACGATGCCGGGCGTCGATGTGGCCAGCTCGGTGCGCAACTCCAACGTCAACGGGTTGCCGCAGGGCCAGATCAACATGACGATCGACGGCGTCAACGTCCAGGACAACACGCTCAAGCTGACCGACGGCTTCTTCGCACTGGTCAGCCCGCGACTCGACGCCATGGAAGAAATGACCTTCTCGAGCGCTGGCGCCGCGGCAGACTCCTCGGGTCAGGGCGCGGTCCAGATGCGATTTACCACTCGATCGGGCGGTAACAAGTTCATCGGCAGTACCTACTTCTACTACCGCAACGATGCGCTCGACCAGAACACGTACTTCAACATTCGCGACGGGGTCACGAAGACTCCCCTCACGCTGTATCAGCCGGGCGGACGACTGGGCGGCCCGATCCTGCGCAATAAATTGTTCTTTTTTGTCAACTACGAAGAGTACCGCTCGCCGGGCGCGGTCGATCTTTCGAGGACGATGCTCAATCCCCGCATGTTGCAGGGCTTTCTCCAGTTGGGCACCGCTGCCAATCCGACCGAATACAACGTCTGGACGGAAGCCGCGAGGATGGGCCTACCCTACACGGCCGATCCGACCATGACCAAGCTGCTGGCCGACATGAACGCCTCGACCACGTGCCCGACCTGCAAGATCGTCTTGCCCACCGGGTCGATGGACCCCCAGTATCAGACCATCAAGTTCCAGCAGGACTCTACGGTGCTCAATCGTTTCCCGACCATTCGGTTGGATTACAACCTGACGCAGAACCATCGTCTGTCGCTGATTACCAACTCGTCGACTAACAGCAGCTTCCCCGACACGACCAACCACTACGAGCAACAGTACCCCGGGTTCCCGCTCACCATGGGCCAGAGCTCGACGCGCTACCAGTACTCCGCTTCGTTGCGTTCGGTGTTTGGCAAGTCGCTCGTCAACGAAGCGCGCTACGGCGGCAGCGGCGGCAACGTCCTGTTCTTCGATACCTACACGAAGGACATGCTCACCGGCCCGATTGCCAATACAAACGGCTTTACCGTCAGCATCCCCACCAACGCCGCCAACCCCGGCGCCATCCCGACCAAGCAGGCGCGCAACGCCCCGGTCCGGAGTTTTGACGACACCGTCACCTGGATCAAGGGCAAGCACTCTGTGTCGTTTGGAGGCACCTGGACCCAGATCGACTATTGGGGATGGATGCAGACCCTGGCCCCGGCCATCTCGATTAACTCCGTTCCGGGAGACGGATTTAATGGTGTGTTTGGCACCACCACGTTGAACAGCACCGACGCCGCGAAAGCGCAGACCCTGTATGCCTTGCTCATCGGCGAAGTCAGTGCCATCAACGGCAACGTTCGACTCGACGAAAACACCAACGCGTATTCGTATCTTGGAAAAGGGTATTCTCGCGCGCAGTTGAGACAGTTGGACCTGTTCGCGCAGGACTCGTGGCGCGTCAAGCCGAACCTGACGGTCAACGCCGGCGTGCGATACGCGCTGGAATTCCCGATGAGCGCCCTGAACAACAGTTACACGACCGCTACGATGGCGGACATCTGGGGCATCACCGGCGTCGCGCCGGGCTTTGTTGCCAGCTCGGTCGGGGCCGGGCCCAATCTGGGCTATCTCTTCCAGCCGGGCGTGCTGAACGGCGTTGCCGGCTCCACGCCGGGTTCGTCGCGAGTGTGCGTGACCGCTTCACCCTGCTACCAGGAGTTGAAGAAGGGTCAGGAGATGTTCAAGACCCAGTACGCGAACATCGCGCCGAGCATCGGCTTCAACTGGACGCCGAGCGCGTCCAAGGGCTTCCTGCGCCGGCTTCTGGGTGAGAGCGGCGATTCGTCGATTAGCGGCGGGTACTCCGTCGCGTTCGAGCGACCTGGCGTGAGCGCCTTCACCGGCGTGGTCGGCTCCAATCCCGGTGTGTCGACGACGACAAACCGCAACTACAGCAACGGGAACCTGACCGACCCGAACGGCGTGCCAGGCCAGACGCTCAGCGGAATGCCGGTGTTGTTCTCCCAGACGTCTCGCCTGGGCCCGCCGACCAACCCCCTCGTGATTCCCGCTGCGCGCGTGTATCCCATCAACGCGTTGATCTCGAATTCGGTCAACATCTTCGATCCGAATCTCAAGATCCCGTACGCCCAGACCTACACGGTCGGCTACCAGCGCGCGGTCAGCAAGACCACATCGGTGTCGGTGCGCTATATCGGCACACGCAGCAAGGAAGGATGGACCGCGTACAACTATAACGAGCGGGACATCATCGACAACGGCTTCCTCAATGAGTTCAAGCTGGCGCAGGCGAACCTGCAGTACAACATCGCCAACGGCAAGGGCAACACGTTCAAGTACACGGGTCCTGGCACCTCGCCGCTGCCGATCTACTTGGCGTTCTTCCAGGGGTTGCCTGCGGCGAATGCGACAGACACCACCAAGTACACGTCGTCGAACTTCTCGAGTTCGAACTACTACAACTACCTCGCGCTCACCAACCCCAACCCCTTCACCGCGGCAGGCACGGGGAGCTACGGGCTCGGGAACACGACGATGAAGGCCAACGGTATTGCTGCGGGACTGCCTCGCAACTTCTGGGTGGTCAATCCTGACGTGGGTTCGGCCAACGTCACCGGCAACGGCGGGTACACGAAGTACAACGCGATGCAACTCGAACTCCGGCGCCGCATGTCCTCGGGGCTGCAGGTGAACGTGAGCTACGCGTTCGGCCGATCGTGGGGATCGAGCCGTTACTCGTTTCGCGTGGATCGCCTTCCGACCCGACAGACGGGGAGCTCCGGTGGGATTGAGCACGCGGTCAAGGCTAACTGGATCTACGAGCTGCCGTTCGGTCGCGGCAAGCGGTTCCTCAGCAATGCCAGCCCGCTGGTCAACGCCGTCCTCGGCGGTTGGCAGTGGCAGGGCCTCGGCTCTATCCAGAGCGGTCGGCTCATCGACTTCGGCAACGTCCGCCTGGTCGGCATGACCGCGAAGGACCTGCAGAGCATGTACAAGTACCGGGTGGACGCGGCCGGGAAGGTGTGGATGCTGCCCCAGGACGTGATCGACAACACGGTCCTGGCCTTCAGCTACAGCGCGACGGATCCAACCGGCTACTCCAAGGGCGTGCCGACTGGCCGGTACATCGCGCCGGCACAGAGCGCAACCTGTATCGAATCGATTTCGACGACGTACGGAACCTGCGGCACGCGCAGCCTCGTGATCACGTCGCCTCTGTACTGGAACGTCGACATGAGCTTGGCGAAGCAGTTCCCGATCAGAGGCCGCGTGGTCTTTGACTTCCGCGCTGAGGTATTCAACGCGTTCAACACGGACATCTTTGCCCCAGTACAGGGGCAGGGGGTCAACAACACGTCGTCCAACTTCGAGGTCACCGGCACGCAGCTGTCGGGCCGCCGCGTGCAGTTGGCGTTCAGAGTCAGCTGGTAGTCGGACGACTCGAGAGTTAGAAGATGGGTAAGGCCGGGTTTGCCGTTGGCTGAACACTGACGACTGAACAGGCGAAGTTCACGGGCGGTGGAGCGTCTTGGGGCGCTTCACCGCCCGACGTGTTTCAACCCTTCGGGCGTGTGCCCAGACACGCCGCTAGCGGTTCATGGCTCCCAGAAACTCCGCATTCGTGCGGGTCTTGGACATCTTCCCGAGCAGCAACTCCATCGCGTCCACGGCCGAGAGCGGATCGAGCACCTTGCGGAGGACCCAGACCTTGCTGAGGATATCCTTCTCAATCAGCAGTTCTTCCTTGCGCGTGCCGCTCTTGCGGATGTCAATGGCCGGGAACACGCGGCGGTCTGACAGCTGCCGGTCGAGCAGAATCTCGAGGTTGCCCGTGCCCTTGAATTCCTCGAAGATCACATCGTCCATTCGTGAGCCCGTGTCGATGAGTGCGGTGGCAACGATGGTCAGCGAGCCGCCGCCCTCGATCTTGCGCGCCGCGCCGAAGAACCGTTTGGGCTTCTGCAGGGCGTTGCTGTCGACGCCGCCAGACAGGATTCGGCCGGACGCCGGCACTACGGTGTTGTACGCCCGCGCGAGCCGCGTGATCGAGTCGAGCAGGATGACGACGTCACGGCCGGTCTCCACGAGGCGCTTGGCCTTCTCGATGACCATTTCCGCCACCTGGACGTGGCGCTGCGGCGGCTCGTCGAACGTTGACGACACCACCTCGCCCCGGACCGAGCGCTGCATGTCGGTGACTTCTTCGGGCCGCTCGTCGATCAGCAGCACGATCAGGAACACTTCCGGATGATTGGCCATGATGCTGCCGGCCAGCGCCTGCAGCAGCATGGTCTTGCCCGTGCGGGGCGGGGCCACGATCAGCGCGCGCTGGCCCTTGCCAATTGGCGCCATCAGGTCGATAACCCGCGTGCACATCTCCTCGGGATTGTGTTCGAGATTGAACTTCGCTTCGGGGTAGAGCGGGGTCAGGTTCTCGAAGAAGACCTTCTCCTTCTTGCGCTCCGGGGAATCGAAGTTGACCGCGTCCACCTTGACGAGGGCAAAGTAGCGTTCCCCTTCGCGCGGCGGCCGAATCTGGCCCGACACGGTATCGCCGGTCTGCAGTTCGAATCGCCGGATCTGGGAAGGCGACACATACACATCATCAGGGCCAGGCAGGTAGTTGTAGTCAGGCCCCCGGAGGAATCCGTAGCCGTCAGGCAACGTCTCGAGGACGCCTTCGGAGAACATCAGGCCATTGCGCTCGCTCCGCGCTCTGAGGATCTGGAAGATCAGATCCTGCTTGCGCATGCCAGTCGCACCCGGCAGATCGAGTTGCTTGGCGACGCCGGTCAGCGCCGCGATGTTCATGGCCTTCAGTGAGGCGAGGTCGATCTTCTCGACGTCTACGGCTTGCGAAGTGTCCACTGATCCAGTTGTTGCGCTATCCATGTCCACAGCTCATCGATGCCCTCGCCACCTGGCGCTGAAACCATCAGCGCGCTTGTTCCAAACGCCCGCGTCAGTGCGTGCGTTGTCCGCTGCCGCTCGGCGCGCGACAGCTTGTCGGCCTTCGTGGCGACCAGGCGCAGTGGGCATCCCTGCGCGCCGAACCACCTGAAGGCTTCAGCATCCGAGTCCAGGCCCGGGTGACGGGCGTCGACGAGCAGGATCACCCCGGCGATCGCCGGCCGGATCCAGGCGCCCTGGACATCCCCGAAGAAGTACTCCCGGGCGAGCGTGTCAAACGTCTGTCCGTCTCGCGCCCCGCGCGCGTAGCCGTAGCCCGGCAGGTCCACCAGGTGGAACGCCGGGCCGCGCGAGGGCTGCAACCGGTAGTAGTTGGCCAGCCGGGTCTTCCCCGGGGCCGCGCTGGTCCTGGCCAGCGTTCGGCCAGCCAGCACGTTGATCAGCGTCGACTTGCCGACGTTGGATCGACCCGCGATCGCCAGTTCCGCAAGGCTCGTCTGCAGCAGATCGCCGGCGCTTGCGGCGCTGGTCACGAACTCCGCCGCCGTGATTCTCAATATGGCCATGCACCCGTGGTGACGTTCTGGCGAATCGGTTGAATCTTCGCCAGCCGTCAGCGCCTGATCCGGTCTTGAGCGCCGACGCCCTTTGGCAACGGGCCTTGGACTGCGCTCAGGAAGCTCCGAGCACTGTCGAGAGGCTCAGGGCGAAGGCGACTAATGCGTCACCCGCTCATCTCCGGCCGAAGGCCCAATCTTCACGGGCTCGATCTCGGAGGCGGGCAGCGGACGGCCGGGCACGGGACCGGCCAGCGCAATCCGCAATACGTCGTCCATGGTGTCGACGAGGTAGACACTCAGGATGTCCAGCACGTCTTTGGGAATATCCGCCAGGTCCTTCTCGTTGTCCTTCGGCAGAATAATCGTGAAAATCCCGGCGCGATGAGCCGCGAGCACCTTTTCCTTGACGCCCCCGATGGGCAGCACCTTGCCCCGCAGCGTGATCTCGCCGGTCATTGCAACGTCACGCCTCACGGGCACCCTGGTCAGGATCGACACGAGCGAGGTCGCCATTGTGATGCCGGCCGACGGCCCGTCCTTCGGGATCGCACCCTCCGGGACGTGGATGTGCACGTCGCTGCGCCGGTGGAAATCCTTGTCGATGCCGAACTCCTCCGCCTTCGACCGCACGTAGCTCAGCGCCGCCTGCGCCGATTCCTGCATCACGTCGCCCAGCTTGCCGGTGAGCGTCAGGCGGCCGCGCCCGGACATGAGCGTCGCCTCCGTGACGAGGATCTCGCCGCCGACTTCGGTCCACGCCAAACCGGTCGCGAGGCCGATTTCGTTCTTCTCCTCGGCCATCGTCGGCCGGAACCTTGGCACGCCGAGGAACTGGGTGACCTTCTCCGGCGAAATCTCTTCGATGTACGCTTTGCCCTCGACGACGACGCGCCGGGCGACCTTGCGGCAGATGGATTGGATCTCGCGTTCCAGGCTGCGGACGCCCGCCTCCCGCGTGTAGCGCTGGATCACCGTCTTGAGGGCATCGTCGGTGAAGGTGACGTTGGCCGGCAGCAGGCCGGTGCCCTCAAGCGTCTTTGGCACGAGGAACCGCTTGGCGATCTCGGTCTTTTCCTGTTCGGTGTACCCGGGCAGGTGCAGCGTCTCCATCCGGTCGCGCAGCGCCTGGGGCACCGTGTGCAGCACGTTGGCGGTGCAGATGAACATCACGTTCGACAGGTCGTACTCCACGTCGAGGTAGTGATCGAGGAACGTGTGGTTCTGCTCCGGATCGAGCACTTCCAGCAGGGCGGCCGACGGATCGCCGCGGAAGTCCATCGACATCTTATCGACTTCGTCGAGCAGGAAGACCGGGTTCTGCGTGCCGGCCTTCTTCATCATCTGGATGATCTGGCCAGGGAACGCGCCGATGTACGTGCGGCGATGGCCGCGAATCTCCGCCTCGTCTCGGACCCCGCCAAGCGACAACCGGACGAACTGCCGGTTCATCGAGCGCGCCACAGACTTGGCCAGCGACGTCTTGCCGACGCCGGGAGGGCCGGCCAGCGTCAGGATGGTGGCCTTGGGCTTCTTGACCAGCGCGCGAACGGCCAGGAACTCGAGGATGCGCTCCTTGATCTTGTCGAGCCCGTAATGGTCCTGGTTCAGGATCTGTTCCGACCGCTTCAGATCGCGGCTCTCCTTCGACTTCTTGTGCCACGGCACCGCGACGAGCCAGTCGAGATAGTTGCGCGAGACGGTCGCCTCGGCCGACATCGGCGGCATCGATTCCAGGCGCTTCAGTTCCTGGATCGCCTTCTCCTCGACGTCCTTCGGCATCCGCGACTTCTCGATCTTCTTCTTGAGCTCGTCGACCTCGTTGCCTTTTTCGTCCTTGCGGCCCAGTTCCTTCTGGATCGCCTTCATCTTCTCGTTGAGGTAGTACTCCTTCTGCGCCTTCTCCATCTGCTTCTTGACCCGCGTCTGGATTCGGCGGTCGACCTGGAGCTTGTCCACCTCGGTTTCGAGGATGGCGGCGATCCGGTTGAGCCGTTCGAGCGGCGAGATCATCTCGAGCAGGTTCTGCTTTTCGTCGACGCCGACGGCCAGGTGCGCCGCAATCGTATCCGACAGGCGGCCCGGGTCATCGACGCGCACCGCCGCGATCATCGCATCGTACTGGAGCGTGTTCGACAGCTTGACGTACTGCTCGAACAGCGACACCACGCGGGTCATCGCGCCTTCCACGTCGCCGGCCGCATCGCGGTGGCGCGGCAGGACCTTGACGACGACGCGGTAGAAGCCCTTGTCTTCCTTCCACTCGATGGCACGGCCGCGGTCGGCGCCCTCAACCAGCAGTTTCACGTTGCCGTCGGGCAGCTTGAGGCTCTGCACCACGTTGGCCACACAGCCCATCGTGAAGATGTCCTGGGGCTGCGGGTCGTCCACCTGGGCGTCGTGCTGCGCCGCCAGGAACACCCGCTTGTCCTTCTCGAGCGCGTGCTCCAGCGCCTTGATGGACGCCGGCCGGCCGATCACGAATGGCACCATCATGTGCGGGAAGACCACAAGGTCCCGCAATGGCACGATGGGGAGCGTTTCATAGATTTCCACTATCCCGCCTTTTCCATGAGCATCATCGGCTGAGCCTTCTGCTCGACCACTTCCCGGCTGATGACGCACTCGCGCACCTTCTTCTGGCCCGGAAGGCTGTACATCAGGTCCAGCATCAAGTCCTCGATGATCATCCGCAGGCCGCGGGCGCCCATCTTGCGCCGGATCGCGCCCTCGGCGATCGCCTCCAGGGCGTCTTCGGTGAAGCGCAGCTTGGCGTTCTCGTACTCGAACAGCTTCTGGTACTGCTTGGTGATGGCGTTTCTGGGCTGCGTCAGGATCTGGACCAGCGCCGCCTTGTCCAGCTCGTGCAGCGTCCCGACCACCGGAAGCCGGCCGACAAATTCCGGGATCAACCCGTACTTGATGAGATCTTCCGGCTCGATGCGCTCGAGCGTCCCGCCCAGATCGCGCCCGCCGTGCGGTTTGACGTCGGCCCTGAAGCCGAGGGTCTTCTTGCCGATGCGCCGCTCGATTACCTTCTCGAGGCCCACGAACGCCCCGCCGCAGATAAACAGCACATTGGTCGTGTCGACCTGGTAGAACTCCTGGTGCGGGTGCTTGCGGCCGCCTTGCGGGGGCACGTTCGCCACCGTGCCCTCGAGGATCTTCAGCAGCGCCTGCTGCACGCCTTCGCCCGACACGTCGCGCGTGATCGACGGATTCTCGTCCTTGCGCGAAATCTTGTCGATCTCGTCGATGTAGATGATGCCCTGCTGGCACTTCTCGATGTCGCCGCCGGCCGCCTGCAGCAGCTTGAGGATGATGTTCTCCACATCCTCCCCGACGTAGCCGGCTTCGGTCAGCGTCGTCGCGTCCACGATGGCAAACGGCACCGACAGCATCTTGGCCAGCGTCTGCGCCATCAGCGTCTTGCCCGTGCCGGTGGGGCCGATGAGCAGGATGTTCGACTTGGAGAGCTCGATGTCGTGCTTGGTGCGCGCGACTTTCTGGATCTCGATGCGCTTGTAGTGGTTGTAGACGGCGACCGCCAGCTTCTTCTTCGTGCGTTCCTGGCCGATGACGTAGTCGTCGAGGAACTTCTTGATCTCCGGGGGAGTCGGCAGCGTGGTCCGCGGAGCGCCCTTGTGCTCGTAGCGGTTGTCATCCGCGATGATGTCGTTGCAGACTTCCACGCACTCGTCGCAGATATACACCGTCGGCCCCGCAATCAGCTTGCGGACGTCGTTCTGATCCTTGTTGCAGAACGAGCAGCGGAGCACTTCGGATTCGCCGTTCTTCTTGACCATGCCGGCCTCAGGTGCGCTTTCGGATCACGTCGTCAATGATACCGTATTCCTTCGCCTGCTCCGCCCGCAGGATGTAGTCGCGCTCCGTGTCCTGCTGGATGCGCTCCATCGGCTGCCCGGTGTGGTGCACCAGAATCGAGTTCAGGTTCTCCCGCATGCGCAGCAGTTCCCGCGCGGCGATGTCGATGTCGGTCGCCTCGATGTCGGTCGCCTGCCCGGCCAGCCCCTGCATCAGCGGCTGGTGAATCACGATGCGCGAGTTCGGGAGCGAGAATCGCTTGCCCTTCGCCCCGCCCGCCAGCAGCACCGACGCCATCGACGCCGCCTGCCCGAGGCAGTACGTCTGGACGTCGGGACGGATGAACTGCATCGTGTCATAGATCGCCAGGCCAGCCGTGATCGAGCCGCCAGGACTGTTGATGTAGAGCAGGATGTCCTTCTCGGGATCCTCCGCCTCCAGAAACAGCATCTGGGCGATCGTCAGGTTCGCGATCTGGTCGTCGATCGGCGTCCCGATGAAGATGATGTTGTCCTTCAGCAGCCGCGAGAAGATGTCGTAGGCCCGCTCGCCGCGGTTCGTCTGCTCGACGACCATGGGCACCAGCTGCATGCGCTCATCTCCAGAAGTGCGATTCATCGTCAATCCCCGCTAGGGCCCAGGGCCTTCGGCACCCGGGCATCGAAGGACTACACCGTCGTGATGCTGGCGTTGGCCAGCAGGAATTCAACCGTCTTCTCGCGCCGCAGCCCGCCCCGCAGGCGCCCGAGCCCGCCGTCTTTCTCCAGATGCGCGCGCACCGCCGCCGCCGAGCGGCCGCTGCTGTCCGCGTAGCGCTGCACTTCCTGATCGAGGTCCTCGTCGCTGACCGCGACCGTCTCGCGCCGGGCGACCTCGTCGAGCGCGATCGTCGCCTTGACCGCATCGATCGCGGACTCGCGCTGGCCGTTCCGGAATTCCTGCCAGTCAATCCCGGTCTTGTTCGGATCGATCTTCTGGTCCACCAGCCGCCGGACGAATTCTTCGAGCCGCCGATCCAGCTCCTGATCGACCAGCGCGACCGGCACGTCGAACGGCACCCGCTTGGCCAGATCGCCGAGCAGGTCGCTGCGCACCTCCCGGTCTGAGTCGTGGTCGGCTTCATGCTGCAGGTCGTGGCGCACACGTTCACGCAAGTCCGCCAGCGTCTCGAAGCTTCCCAGGTCCTTCGCGAAGTCGTCGTCGAGCGCCGGCACGACGCGCTCCTTGATGCTCTTGAGCGCGACCGTGTACTCGACCTCCGTGCCCGCCAGTTCCTTCGCGGCGTGGTCGGCGGGGAAGTGAATCACGAACGTCTTCTGGGCGCCGACCTCGAGCCCCGTCAACTCGTCGTCAAACCCCGGGGGGTTGGCCGGTGCGCCGATCTCGATCGTGACGTTGTCGTGCTTCTCCCGGCCGGGCTTGCCCGACGCGCCCGCCGGCACCTGGCGAGCGAGGTCGACGCTGGCCCAGTCGTGCAACGCGAGCGCCCGGCCTTCAATCGGCTCAAACCGCGCCGCACGCTGACGCAGACGCTCCAGCGCCTCATCGATGGCTCCCTCTTCAACGACCGCCGCCTTCTTCCGCAACCCAATGCCGCGGTACTCGCCCGGGTCGAACGACGGCACCGTTTCGAACGTCGCCGTGAAGCTCAGCGGCTGCCCCGCGTTGACGACCACATCAGTGACCTCGGGCACCGCCACCGGTTCCAGATCGCGTTCGCGCAGCGCCTGATCGATTGCGCCAGGTACCAGTTCGTGGGCCACCTCGCGCAGGATGTCATCCTTGAACCGCTGCCACACGATGCTTGTGGGCACCTTGCCCGGGCGGAACCCCGGAATCTTCGCGCGGCGGCCCAGCGCGGCGGTGACCCGCGCGATTTCGGCGTCCACAACGTCACTCGGGAGTTCAATGGCAAGACGCTTCAGCGTCTGGGTCACCTCGACAAACTCGGTCTTCATCTTCTATGTATCGGTGTCGGACATGGACAGATTAGGCGGCCGGCCGGGCCGCAACGGGGCGATGACGCTGGAACGGGCCTGGTGCGAAAGGGGGGATTCGAACCCCCACAGCCTTTCGGCTACTGGATCCTAAGTCCAGTGCGTCTGCCAGTTCCGCCACTTTCGCTAGAACGGCTGCGCGTTCCGGGTGGAACGTCCAATATCTCCCTCTCCCGGATCCGGCGCTCATCCAGAGCGTAGCACGCCGTTTTCCGGGGGGTCAAACACAGGATTCCCCGCTACCTCAGCCTCGCGCCAATCGTGATGACGACGTCCCGGGTGGCCCAATCGCTCCGGCGGCTGGCGGCTCCAGCCGAGGCAGCGTCGGCGGCGGGAATGTCGATCTGAAGAATGCGCGCCGACGCGAGGTTCGGATTCGTGGCGCCCTGCCACCTGTCGATGAGCGCGCCGTCGATACGTTCAATCACGAACGGGGCGGACAATCGCACACGATAGCTGCGCCCACGGCGACCTTCCACGCGGAGCGTGTAGATCTTTCCATTGAGCCGCGCATCGATGACGCGCAGGCGCGACGCCTCATCGCCCAGCTGCATCGGCGCTTGAATCGGGACCACCTGAATGCCCGGCAGAACGTTCACCGCATACGTCGTCGGGCCGGTGGCCAGCTGCACCGTCCAGCCGCGGGGGCCTCGGGAGACGTCGGCACTCGAGGCGATGGACTTGCCCCCCTGGCCGCGCGCCGCGATTTCGGCGCCAGGCTCCAGCGTGAAGGACACCTCGAGCGGCAGCGCTCCGCCCTTGGGAACCACCGACACGGCGTATCCCGTCTCGTCACGGATCACCGAAATGTCCGCCGTGATGTCGTGCCAGCGGACATTGCGCAGGCGGAGATAGCCCCAGCCCGGCGGCAGCTGCGGCGCGATCAGAAGCCGTTCGCCGACCGCCTTCCCATCGACCGTCTGCGCCGGCAGCGCATCAAGGCCAACCAGCCCGCGGAGCAGCGTCGAGACCAATCCGGTCGTCGCCGAGAGCTGATGCGGCACCGCGGAGTCCATCGATCGCGCGCGATCGCCAGAGAAGCGTTCGGCCATGTACCCGCGCGACTCGAGAAACGCCAGATCCGCCGTGCCGTCCAGATAGTCCCACGCCGCGTCGGGCCGGCTGTTCGCGTACAGTCCCAGCGCCGCAAACCCTGACAGGAACGGCCACACCGCACCGTTGTTGTCGCTCGAGGCATCGTAGAGCGCGCCGTCGATCGACAGCGTCCGTGCCCCCCAGTCGGCGCCGATCCCGGCGCCAGCCAGTTCGTCGAGCGCGCCCTCGACGGCCGCGCGCCGGTTGTCGAACACCCCGCGCCCCAGTGCGAAGCCGGTCCAGGCGGTCGGTTCGGCCCGGCCCTTGCCGTCCTTCATGTACGCGACGTAGATGCGGCGGCGCTCGTCGTCGAGGAAGCGCAGATTGAGGGACGTCCGAGCCTTGATGGCGGCGTCGCGGGCCTTGGAGACAAACGGATCGCCGGTGATCCCGGCCAGCTCCGCAACCGCATCGGCCGCTTCGGTCCACGCCGCACCGAGAAAGGCATCGGTCAAGATGTCGCGCTGACGAAGCGCCCCCGTTTCCATTGCGGAGGGCCCGGCCTTCGTGTTGTCCATCAGGCCATCGCCGTCCTCGTCGGTCGACACGCAGTAGTCGTACGCCAGCTTGATCGAAGGCCAGAAGATCCTGGCCAGCGCCACATCGCCGCTCGCCCTCACGTAGTCGCGCACCGCCGTGATGTAGAGCGGGGTCGCATCGGCGTGAGCGTAGCCGTACGGGTACTCCTCGAACCACTTCACGTAGCCGCCGCCCTGCGATAGCGCATGCATCATCTTGCCGTCGGCGCGCTGACGTTTGCGGAGGAACTCGAGTGTCTGCTTGACCGTGGAGAAGTCGCCGTAGGCGGTCATCGCCCACGAATTAATGGACGCATCACCGCCGAAGAACCAGCCGGCGCCCGGGCGCTCACCCGTGCCCGAGGGCCCGAGGCCGGCCATCAGGCCGCACCCGAGGCGCGGATTGCAGACGAAGCCCTTGTCGAGGGCAACCTTCCCCCATTCAAACGCGAGATCAAGGCGATCGTCCGGCGTATTGATGCTGGTGAGCTCCTCCCGGATCCTGCGATAGTGCCGCTCGGATTCGGCGTAGAGCGGAGCGGCGTTTGCGAGCAGCTTCTTGTACGTCGCTGTGGCGGCAGCCAACCCGTCGGGGCTGGCGGCAATGACGATCGGCACGAGGCCTTTGGCCGCCGTCTCCGGTGTGATCTCAATGGCGAACTGCGTAGGCGCGCCCGGCAGATTGGGCGTCGGCTGCTCGGACGGATTGACGCCGAACGGCGATCCGATGAGGGCGGCGTGCGTCCCGCTGCCCTCACCGGCGACGTACGCCTTCAGCGCGTTGTCCCAGGCGATGTACTGTCCGTGAAGGGCTGCCGGCCACATTGGTTTCAGATCGACACTGAATGTGACCGCCAGCCTCAGACGCACCGATGTCCGGACGTCCAGCAGCACGAGCGCGCCCTGCTCATTGAGCGGCACAAGCCAGGTCGCATCCACCGTAAACGCCGCGTGCGAATACCGCACGGTCGACGCCTCGGGACGGATGTCTACCGAGTTGGCCAGACTGGCGCCCGCGATCGGGTCCTTGTACGCAGGCACGCCGAACGACAATCCGAAGTCCTGCAGCACCTTGAGCGGGTACACCCACGCTTCGAAGCTGCCATCCTCTCGCCCGAGAAGTGCGGCCTTGCGGCCCGATGCCTCCATGTAGCGGGTGGGACGTGCGACGCCCGAAAGCGAGATAGGGTTGGCCTCTCGGGCGAAACGAGGGATGGTCGCTGGCGTTGCGGCGGCTGCCGGCGGAGCGGTGGGTGGCGGCGTCTGGCTCTGCGCGTCGAGTTCACCCAGGGAGGGCAGGAGCGTGAGGGCCAGGACTGCCAGCAGCAGGGTCTGTCGCGCGCATCGGTGCATCATGTGGCGATCCAGTCGGAAACGGGGCAGCCGGATGAGATTCCAGTCGTCGCATTGTAGCGCCAGATGACGATGAAGTTGATGTTCGGCCCGTCGTCACGGGCCCATCGGACGACTCAGCCTGTTCGCCGTGACCTGGTCGTTACTTTCCGGTTCGGAAGTCGATCAGGAGGGCGGCGCCCCACTGGTTGCGTTTGGACGGATCTTCCAGGTAGCGCCAGGCGACCGCCGTGATGCGCACGTGCGGCAGTCGCAGGTGGGGCGAACCGAACTCGCGGAACCCAATCAGGCCGAGACGCTCGCTGCGGTTGCCCGCTGGGGCGTCGAACACGCGCGTGAAGTTATGGATGATCCCAGCCCCCACCAGGCCGCCTGGCGCGGCCGCCCGCTGGTACATCGCGACGCTGGTCAGCGTCATCATGTAGTCGCCTTCGGCCTTCAGCAGAGTGTCGCGTGTTGGCTCGTAGAACAGGGGCCCCGCCGCGCTCGAAGACCATCGCTCGAACTCTGCGCCGACCCGTGCCACGACCGGTCCCACTTTCAGTTTCACGGCCGGCTCGGCGTAGGCCCGCAGCCCCTTCCCGGACTTGAGGTCGTGGCGCGCGTTTCGGGTCTGCCGGTCATACGGATCGGAGTAGGCGCCAAAGCTCAGCAGCGAACTGAACGCGCCGAAGTAGACCCCCGGCTCGATCCCGGCGCGCACATCAAGGATGGAAAGCGGCGAGTACTCGACCCATCCTCCCAGTCTGGCCGCCGACGGCGTTGTCACGCTGACCAGGCCCGCCGACAAGTGGGCGTCGGCGAGCAGCGGATGGCTGGAACGGGACAGCGGCTTGAGCCACGACACCTCCAGCGTGTTCTGCAGGCCGGGTTCGTTGATCGATCCTGCAAGCTGATCGCGGATGACGCGCTGGACACTGGACGGCTGGGCCTGCTCGTTCGACGAAGGCGCCTGGGCAGCGGCAAGCGCGGGAATCACGACGCAGAAGAGCGCCGCGAAGAAGACGGGATGAAGCGTCTGTCTACTCATGTCGACCTCAGTATTACACCGCCGCCCGGTCCTGCTACATTACCAGGTCCACGATTAGGCCAATTCCCGCGCCGACGCCAGCCCCGATCGCCACGCCATCCTGTCAGAACATGCGAAATCGAGTGCCGGATCGGCTCACGGTCGGACCAAGCGGAGACAGTATACGTATGTATGACCCACCGCGTGCCGGGCTTGACGTCGCCAGCACGGTGTAATACCGTGATGACGTATTGGTAATACCCGGGAGAAGACCGCCGTGACTACCATGTCGTTGAAGGTGCCGGACGTGCTCGAACAGCGGCTCGCCCGTCTGGCGGAGAGTCGGGGCGCGAGCCGATCCGGCCTGATCCGCGAGGCGCTCGAGCGTTTTCTGGACGAGGGATCCGCCCATCCCGACTCGTGCCTGGCGCGTGCCGCTGATCTGATTGGCTCGGTCGAAGGACCCGCCGACTTGTCGCACAACAAGAAGCGCCTGGAGGGGTTTGGGAAGTGACGGCCCGGGTGCTCATCGACACCGGACCTCTGGTGGCCAGCCTGAACCGCCGGGATCGCTTTCACCTGTGGGCGAAGACACGGTTGAGTGAACTCGAGCCGCCCATCTCCACGTGCGAACCGGTACTGGCAGAAGCCTGTTTCTTGTTGCGGGATGCACCCGGAGGCGCTGCCGCGGTCCTGAAGCTGGTTGAGCGCGGTGTGCTGGTGGTGGCCTTTCAGGTGTCACCCCATGCAAAGTCACTCGCCACGCTGATGACGAAGTACGCCAACGTGCCGATGTCGCTGGCTGACGCGTGTTTAGTACGGATGACCGAATTGGACGATAGCAGTGCAGTCGTGACCCTTGACAGCGACTTCCTCGTCTATCGGCGTCACGGCAGACAGGTGATTCCGGTGACGATGCCGCCGGAGCTATCTGCGGCTTGAAAGACGCCCGCGGGCAACCCATCACCCTTCCTTGGCTGGTCTGCGTGCGCCTTACTTCACCAGCAGCGACATCAGAACGAAGTAGACCAGCATCAGCAACGCGCCGAACGGCAGGGCCGCCCTGGCCCATTCTCGCGACTTGATGCCCAGTTTGGCTGACGAGATGATGTTCGGGATGTTGCCGGGGATGAGCATCCCTCCCGAAATCAACAGGCCCATCAGCACAAACGTAATCTGCCGATCTGTCATGGCGGGCGTCACTTCCGCCGCCACCAACGTGGCGTTGTCGAGGATGGCTGAGACCGAATTGGCCCAGAAGAGCGCCCAGGTCGGCATCCTGGCCACGAAGCGCTCAGCCAGCGGCCTGAGGCCGGCACCCAGGAAGATGAGGGCCATCACGAAGGCATACACCCGAAGTGCTCGCATCAGGATGTCTCTGCCCGTCTCGTGGCCGCTTTCTGCCAGGCCCCTCGATCCTGCGACAGCGGCTCCGGCCCCTCGCGCGGCTAAGGCAGCCGCCGCCAACACACCTGGCGCCACCCACAGGCCTATGTGCTGCATCAGGTACCAGAACCCCGCGTCATGGGGCGGGCCCTTGAGTTTGGCCACGACAATGGTGGCAAGCGGTTCGCCTATCGGCGTGAGGGCGGCGCCAAGACCAATGGCGTAGCAGGCGTACACGGTGAGTTGTATTTCGAACTTCCTGTCCAGCTTCAGGAGCGTAACCAGTTCCGCCAGGATCGTCGCCGCCACGATCGCGGTCAGCACGCCGGAACCGAGACCGAGTACGACAACGATGGTGAACACCGCCCCGCTCAGTCCGAACTTCGCGATCAGGAACGCCAGCCAGCCCTTCAGATGTGGGCGCAGTGAGCGAAACAGCCAGCCGACGCCAGCCACCGCGGCGGTGATGGCCAGCGGTTCGACAAGGGCTTCTCGAACCAGGTGCACGCTCCACACGTTGGACAGGCTGACAGCGGTGAGCCCCATCACAAGAAGGAAGGCCTCCAACTCCTGCTCCACGCGCCTGACGGAGAAGGGCAGGATCAGCGTGAGGCCCATCACGACGGCGAGCCCTACGGTCGGAAGGTAGTCGAGCATCGGCGGCGTCGAGAGCCTTCAGGTCCGCGTCACTGCGCCCACCAGTGAGCGAAACCCGCGCTCAGCCACGGGAAGAAGGTCACGAGCAGCACCGCCGCGAGCTGCACCAACATAAACGGCAGCACGGCGCGGATGATCTGGGGCATGGGCTTGTTGAACCGGAACGACGAAAGGAACAGGTTCATCCCGACAGGCGGCGTCAGGTAGCCGAGTTCGAGGTTGATCAGGAAGATCGCGCCCAGGTGGAGCGGATCGATCTGGAAGCGGGCCGCCACGGGCAGGATCAGCGGCACCACCACAAAGATCGCCGAAAAAATGTCCATCAGACATCCGACGATCAGCAGGAAGCCGTTCAAGATCAGCAGGAACACCCACCGTTGTTCGATGCCAGCTGTCACCCAGTCGGCGCCCATCTTCGGAATCTGGGCGTTGATCAGGTAGTTGGTGAACCCCATCGCCACGCAGAGGATCATGAGCACGCCGCCCACGAGAATCGTGGATTCCGTCAGGATCCTCGGCAACTCGCGTCGCACGCTCACGTCCCGATACACGACACACTTGATGAACAGCGTGTAGAGCACCGTGAGCGCCGCGGCTTCGACCGTCGTGGCGAACCCGCCGAACAGGCTGACGAACACGACGACCGGCAGCGCGATCTCCCACTTGGCCGCCCACAGCGACGCGACGATCTCGCGCGGGTCTACTCGCTTCCACGTCGCCCCTTCGACGACGCCCTCGCGGATGCAGTACGCCGCCACCAGACCGACCAGAACCAGGCCCGGCAGGATGCACGCGTAGAACATCTCGTTGACCGGCGTGCGGGCTTGCACACCGTACAGGATGATGGGGAGGCTCGGCGGGAAGAGCAGGCCAATACTGCCTGAGGCGGTGACCGTGCCCAGCGAGAATCGCTCGGAGTAGCGGTCCCTCATCAGCACCGGCAGCAACAGGCTGCCGAGCGCCAGAATCGTGACACCCGATGCCCCGGTAAACGTCGTAAAGAACGCACACACCAGGACGGCGGCGACAGCCGTGCCGCCCGGCAGCCACCCCGCCATGGCGCGGAACACGCGCACCAGTCGCTCCGGCGTCCCACCACTCGCGAGCAGCGTGCCGGCCAGCGTGAAGAGCGGGATGGTTGGCAGCGTGTCCTGGCTCGCGATCTGCAGCGTGGCGGTCGGCACCGACATGATGGCGTCCCGCACGGGCGTAAACGTCCCCGCGTCGGCGTAGAACAGCACCACGGCGAGACCGCCGAGCAGGACGAAGATGGGAGCGCCGAGGATCGTCGCACCAATGACCACGGCGACCAGCGGCCAGCGCCACGCTGCCACCGATGCCTCGGGCACCGAGGCCAGGCTGAACGCGGCGAACACGACCGCGAGGACGATGGCGCGCCTCGTCCAGGCCACGGCTGGGGCATACGCGATCGCCGGTTCGCTCTCAAATTCGTTGTGCGGCGGCCGCAGTCCCGACTGCCACCACAGTCGGATGGCGATGAGGGCAAAGCCGATCGGCATGATCGTGTACATCACCCAGATCGCGACGCCCCCGGACAACACGGTCGTGTCCGGCCGCAGTGTCTCCACGGTGCTGTAGGCCGCCCACGCGAGGACCGCGGCGACAGAACAGCCCACCGCCGATGCGACCAGATCGGCATACGTCCGGACCGTCGCGGGCAGGAACGTGGTTGTGGCCAGCGCGAGGTGGCGCCGGTCGCGGGCCGCGATGATGCCGCCGACGAAGGCGACCCACAAGGTCAGGTGCTGCACCCACGTGATCGAGCCCGACACACCTTGTCCGAAGAAATGGCGGCCGACGATTTCGGCAATCGGCAGGACCGCCATGGCGAGGATGGCGAGAATGCCGACGCCGTTCTCAACACCGTGGAACACGCGCGATACGAGCATAGGGCGCGGCGCCCCGACGGCGGCCGGCGCTGAAGACGGCGTAGTCACAGGTCGCTCCTCTGGTCGCCTACTTCTTCACGGGTTCCAGCGTCTTCGCCGGCTCCAGCTTCTTGGCCGGTTCCGGCTTCTTCTGCGCGCGGTACTCCATGACGAGGCGCTTGACTTCGTCGAACAGGTCGGCGGGGACGATCGTGCCGCGGATCTTCGGATAGAACTTCTCGGCCGTCTGCTGCCATTCCTGCTCTGCCTGCGGCGTCAACTTCTGGATCTGTAACCCCCGCTTCACCATCGCGTCGATGGCCTCGGTCTCGAGCCCGCGGATCTTGGGAGTGAATTTGGTGCCTGTCTCTCGCGCAAGCTTGAGGAGCGTCGGCCTGAGCGACGGGTCGATCTTGTCCCACGCCGCCTTCGTGATGATGGTGGCGCCAACGATCGGCGCGAACTTGATATCCATCATGTTCTTGGCCAGACCGAACCACTGGTTGGCGAGTGCCGCGGTGGCGGGCGCCGGAAACGCCTCGATCATGTTGCGCTGCAGATTCATCAGAATGTCGGTCGCGGCGAGCGGGACGATCTTGAATCCCGCGTCTTTGTACATCTCCTCCGACTCGGAGTTGCCGGCCCACGTGAACAGCTTCAGCTCCTGAAGCGCCTTGAGATTCGGAATGGGCTTCTTCGCGAAGTACTTGACCCATCCCGCGTCACCCCAGTTGAGGACGACGAAGCCCTTGTCGCCAAGCGCCTTCTCCAGGCGCGCATCGATCTTGCCGCGCACGTAGTCGAGCTCGTCGTAGTTCCGGAAGAGGAGCGGAATCCACAGCGCGCTCATCTCCTTGGTGATCGTCTCGAGCCCCACCGAGGTAAACGCGCCCATCTGAAGCTGGCCGATTCGCATCTTGCTGACCATGGCCGGCTCGTCGCCCTGGACGCCGCCGCCGAAGATCGTGAGGCTGATCGTGCCGCCGGAGGCCTTCTTCCAATTGGCGCCGACCTCCTGGATCACGTCGTACCACGGAGTGCCTTCGGGCGCGAGCGTGCCGACCTTGATATTGAGTTGTGTCGGAGCCTGCGCGCCCGCCGGAACGACAATCGCCAGTGCAAGCGTGGCGGCGCAAATGGATAGCAGCAGAGCGGTGCGTCTCATTATTTACTTCTCCTCCAGGAAGAGCGACCCGGCCAGCGCCTTGAGCTGGCGGGCCCGTTTCTGCGCCAGCAGGTTGACGAGCCGCGTCTCCGGATACTTGTCGGAGTCAAAGGCGAGCGCCTCGTCCAGCAACTTCTCGAACTCGGCGCGATTCTGGTTCGTGATCGAGACGTTCTCGGCCAGCGAGACGAGGGGTGAAATCCGCTTCCCCTGGGCCAACTCCATCGTCCGACCGAAGTACGTGCGCGCACGTTCCAGGCTGCCGCCCTGGGCGTCGCCGCGGCTCTCGAACGCGATCATGAATTCGGTGAGCGAGCCGTTGTCCCACCGCTCGTCGAGCTCGAGCGCCCGGTGGATCAACGCGTCCACGATCGGGACGTCGGCGATCAGATCCATCTGGTCCTTGCCGAGCGAGATCGCCGAGCCCCACGCGGCCGCGGTCCAGTAGAGATCGGGCACGTCTTTCTTCACGGTCTTCGCGAGTGCCGCTTTCGGGTCCTGCATCAGTTTCTGCCGGAGGTTGGGATAGCCGACCTCGAGCGCACGGAGGCCGTAGTCGCGTGCCCGGATGAACATGCGGCGTGCGCGGACCTTCACTTCGCGGGCGCGGTCCAGGTCGACGTCCTCGAGCCCGCGGATCTCCGGCTGGATGAAGGCCGCCGAGTACGACGTGAAGCCCGCCGCCACCGATTGGAGCAGGGGCCGATGCGTCGGGAGCTGGGCCAGCAGCCCCTCGAGCGTCTTCAGACCGAAGGGGAGCGCGTCCTTGATCAACTCGGGATCGTCATCGGTCGCAAACGACGACGTGCCTTCCGAAAGCGAGTCGGCCACCGTCTTAATGGCCATTCTCTTGATCGAACAACCCGGCAGCACCAGCGCCAGGCAGACGACGCCCAGGACACCAATCCGGCCGGCCTGGCCGCCTGCACGCGGCCGGCTGGGCGAACAACGAGCATCAACCATGGTGGCGTTATCCCCTTGAGTTGTTGTTGCCACGACACCCTCCCCTAGCCTGTACTCAAGCAAGCGGGCCGAGAAGTTACGCCAGTAGGAAATGCGTCATCGGAACCAATAGCGGCTCAGGCTCGCCCGATCGAAGGGGCGGCGTCATGTCCTGAGACCCTTGCTCGGCTGAGGCGGGGCGCCCGTGCCGGTTCGGCCGATGCGCGCGAGCGGCGCGGCCAGAGGCCTGGCGCGTGACCCTTCGGTGGTACGATGACGCCATGCGTTCGAGGCGCCTGGCGCTGATACTGCTGATTGCGGCGGCCATCCTGCCATACGTCCTGAATCTCGGCGCGACGTCGATCATCGACGCCAACGAGGCATTCTACACCGAGACGCCCCGCGAGATGATCGAGGCGGGCGACTACGTCAATCCCACCTTCAACTACGAGCCGCGGCTCAACAAGCCGCCGCTTTCGTACTGGGCCGTCGCCGCCTCCTACCGCATCTTCGGCGTATCGTTGACCGCCGCGCGGGTTCCAATCGCGGCCGGCGCGCTCGTGATTCTCGCAGCCGCGTTCGTGCTGGGCCGATTGGCATGTTCAACCAGCGCGGGTCTCGTCGCCGCGCTGACGCTCGCGGCCACGCCGCGATTCCTGCTGTTTTCCAGGCGCATCATCATCGACGTGTACACGGCGATGTTCCTGGGCCTGACGCTGCTGTTCTTCGTGCTGGCCGAATCGCAGCCGCAGCGACGGCGCCGGTGGCTGCTCGCCATGTACGTGGCGACGGGCCTGGGCGTGATCACGAAGGGCCCCATCGCGATTGCCCTGCCGGCACTGGTGTTCCTGGTTTACCTGATCACGTCACGGCGATTGATGACGATCACGCGGATGATGCTGCCGACCGGCGTCGCCGTGGTCTCGTTGATCGTCGTCCCGTACTACGCGCTGCTGTACTCCCAGCATGGGTGGGACGCGATCGCAACGTTTCTGATGCGCGAGAATCTGGCCCGGTACGCCGAGGGCGTCGGCGCGCCGAGCCGAGGGCCGCTGTTCTATCTGCCGGTCCTCTTCGCGGATCTCTATTTCCCGTGGTCGCTCCTGCTGCCGGCCGGCTTCGCCCTTGTGCCTTGGAGGCGCCTGTGGCGCGCCCGCTCCGATCATCCTGGCGACGGCGGCGTGACGCTGCCGATCGGGCAGGAGACCGTCCGCCTGCTGCTGGGCCTGTGGATCGTCGTCATTGTCGCGTTCTTCTCGCTCTCGAAGGCGCAGCAGGATCTGTACATCCTGCCTTGCGTGGTGGCGGCCGCGGCGCTGGTCGGCGGCGTGCTGGACGGAATGTTCAGGAAGGGGTTGTCGCCCCGGCTGACTGCCGTGACCACGTGGAGCGTGGGCCTGATTGGGATCGTGCTGCTTGCGTTGGGGTGCGCGATCGTGTGGGTGGCCGGCGGCGCTGGCGCCCGCATCCACGTGGAGGGGGCGACGGCCACAGGCGTCGTGCTGGCGATCGCCTCCGTGGTGGCGCTCGTCGCGCTGGCCAGGCGGTCCGCCACGGCCGCGTGCGCTGCGATCGGCGCGGCGGTGATTGTCGGCCATTGGATGCTGGTCCTCTGGGCGCTGCCCGATTTCGAACGCTATAAGCCCGTGGCTCATCTGGCCCGGGCGATCCAGCAGGTTGCGGCGCCGGGCTCCCGCATCGGCACGTACCTCGTGGCCACACCGAGTGTCGTGTTCTATCTCCAGCGGCACGTCGACCAGATGTTCGACGTGCCGACGGTATCCGAGTTCTTTGCGGGCGGCTCTCCCGCGTACTGCCTGATGACGCAGGAGGAGTACGAGCGGATCAAACCCCTGCTCAGGGCGCCCACGTTTGTTCTGGCCTCTTCGCCGCGCTTCGACGCTCAACTGCGCGACATCATCACCACGGCACCGCTTCCCAATCTGGTCGTGGTGGCCAGCGGCGACGTCCGGTAGGGGAGCCTCCGCGCTAATCGCGAAGGTCTCAGGTGTGGTACGGTTCTGTCTCGGAGGACGATCACACGTGAACGAGGCGGAAGATCTTAAAGCGCGCGCCGCGTCGATCAAGTGGTGCCACCCGATCGATCTCGGCCATGGCATCATCACCCGGCCCGAGCGGCATGTCCGCTTCCGCTACAAACGGCGAGTGCGCTTTCTGTCGCTGCCCGATGACCTTCGCGGCAAGAGCGTCCTGGACATCGGAGCCTGGGACGGCTTCTTCTCGTTCGAATGCGAGCGGCGCGGCGCGGCGCGGGTGCTCGCGATCGACACCTACGCCTGGGATCACCACGGCAAGGATGGTTTCCTCCTGGCGCATTCGGCGCTGAACTCGAAGGTCGAGCACCTGCGGATGGCGGCAGAGGATCTGGATCCGGACGTCGTCGGACGCTTCGATCTGGTCCTGATGCTGGGCGTCCTCTATCATCTCCGCTCGCCGATTGAAGTGCTCGACTGCGTGCGCCGCGTCACCGCCGGCACCCTGGTCTGCGAAACGCACGTGCTCGTTCCGGCGATGCACGGGCGGTACCCTCTTATCAGCTTCTTTCCCGGAGACAGTCTCGCCGGCGGCGGGAAATACGAGTTCTGCGCCATTCCCACGATCGAATGCGCGCAGCAGATGTTGCGATCCGCCGGCTTCCAGCATCAGATCATCAAGCACCGGCCCTCGCTTCGCCCACTCAAGCAACTGAAGGCCCTGCTGATCAACCGGCCGCAGTCCGGCCGGTTCATCGTCCACGCGTCCTGACGCCCCGCCCGCGGTGTGCGGTTCCCTGGATCCGACGGGGCGCCGAGCGCTCGCGCCGGTTGGGGCACGGCATGCCGTGCCCCAACTCGATCCGTCATTCCGGCGTACGCCGGAATCCCCGACTTCGCTCCTTGAGCTTCGTCGAGGTCTCGCCATAGCGCTTCGCGCGGAGGCGGACAGCCAGTTCACCTTTCTGGATGCCGGATGCCACCCCAACGCGGCTGCCGCGTCCGGGAAGGAACAATCTGTCCGACGGATCCGTCACCTTCTGTAACCAGCGCTCCCCCTGGGCCGTAGTACCCCGTACTTGATGCCGAATTCATGAATCGAAAGGCTTCGCGGCTGGAAGGACACGCCATGACGATCGAAACCAAACGGCGAGTGAGACGGTATGTACTGGGCGGAGGCGTCCTGGTCGTCGTCATCATTGGCGTGGTCGGCGGCTTCATGCTCGTCGGCAAGGTAGCCGCCAACGGCCAGACTCCGGCAGCGGCCACGGCGCCGGCCAGGCAGGAAGTCGCTGTGCCCGTGCAGGTCGAGGCGCCGCGACGCGGCACGGTGTCGGCCGCGCTGAGCGCGTCATCGACACTCGAGAGCGAACAGCAGGCCGACGTGCTGGCGAAGACCGACGGTCTGGTCGTGCGGATGCTCGTCGACGAAGGCGCGAACGTCGCCAAGGGGCAGGTGCTGGCAGAGATCGACGATGCCGACAAGAAGATCGCGCTCCAGCAGGCACGCCTCAAGGCCGAGGCCTCGAAGCGTGAGTACGAGAGGGCCCAGCGGTCGCATCAGGATCAGCTGATCAGCCAGCAGGACTTCGAGCGCTTGCGCAGCACGAACGACCTCGCCCAGGCCGACGTCGACAGTGCGGCGCTGTCGATCAGCTACACGAGGATTCTCGCGCCGTTCGCCGGACGCATCGTGGATCGCGCCGTCGTGCAGGGCCGGCACATCAAGCCCGGCGAGAAGCTGTTCACCGTCGCCAACATGTCCCCGCTCGTCGCTCGGGTGTTCCTGCCGGAAAAAGATGTGGCGGGCCTCCGTCTCGGCCAGTCAGCAGAGTTGGTCCTGGATGCGGCAGGCGGCCAGCGTCTCCCCGGGCGTGTGACCAAGATTAGCCCGGTCGTCGATACCAGCACGGGCACAATCAAAGTGACAGTCGAAGCCCTGTCGCTGACGCCGGCGGCGAGACCGGGATCGTTCACGACGGTTCGGATCGTCACCGACACCCACGCGAATGCGTTGCTCGTGCCGAAGGGCGCCGTGGTCCGCGAGGACTCGGCCGACTACCTGTTCGTGGTCGAGGGTTCGCGCGCCAGGCGCTGCAAGGTGACGCTTGGATTTCCCAGCGATGGCCGCATCGAAGTGGCCGCCGGGCTCTCCGGCCGTGAGTCCGTGATCATCGCCGGCCAGGGCAGCCTCAAAGACGGCGCCCGCGTCGACGTGCAGAAGGCCGGCCTGTAAGGCGCGGCCCCGTCGCCTTCACCAATAACGCCTGAGTCTCCACCCGGGGTCTGCCATGAGCCTCGTGACTCTCTCCGTCCGTCGTCCGGTTGCCGTCGGCATGCTCGTCGTGGCGGTCGCCATCTTCGGCGTGGTGTCGTTTTCGCGGCTGCCGGTCAACCTGCTGCCGGAGATTTCCTATCCGACACTGACCATCGAAACCAAGTACCCCGGGGCGGCGCCGTCCGAAGTCGAGAGCCTGGTCAGCAGGCCCGTCGAAGAGGCGGTTGGCGTGATTTCGGGCGTGCAGCGGCTGACGAGCCGCTCGCGTTCGGGGTTGTCGCAGGTCACGCTCGAGTTCGCCTGGAAGACCAACATGGATCTCGCGACGCTCGACGCGCGCGAGAAGCTCGACCTGGTGACGCTGCCGCGCGACGCGCAGAAGCCTGCGATCCTGCGGTTTGATCCGTCGAGCGACCCGATTCTGCGGCTTGGTGTGTCTGGCACAGGCGACCTGGCGATGGTGCGTCGGATTGCCGAGGACCAGGTCAAGAAGGACCTCGAGTCGATTGACGGCCTCGCGTCGGTCAAGGTCGAAGGCGGGCTCGAACGCCAGATCGAGGTCCGGGTGGACGAATCGCGGTTGTCGTCGTTCGGCCTGACCGTGCAGGACGTGATGGCCGCACTGGCCCGCAACAACGTCAACCTGGCGGGCGGCAGCATCTACGAGCACGAAGCCCGCTACCTCGTACGGACGCTCAACGAGTTCCAGACCGTCGAGGACGTGGCAAAGACGATCGTGCGCGAGGTTGGCGGCCGCCAGGTCGTCATGCACGATGTGGCCGACGTCGCATGGGGCCACAAGGATCGCGAGGTCATCGCGCGCATCAACGGCCAGGAATCCGTCAGCCTGAACATCTACAAGGAAGGCGATGCGAACACCGTCGCGGTCGCGCGGGCAGTCAAGGCCAGACTGGCGCGCATTCAGAAGACGCTGCCCGCCGGGATGACGCTGGCGACCATCTTCGACCAGTCCACCTTCATCGAAGGCGCGATCAGCGAGGTGGTGAACAACGGCTGGCAGGGAGGCCTGCTCGCCATCCTCGTCATCTTCTTCTTCCTGCGGGAGGCGCGCAGCACGGCGGTCATCGCGCTGTCCATTCCGATTTCGGTGGTCGCGACCTTCATCATCATGCACCAGATGGGATTGTCGCTGAACATCATGTCGCTCGGCGGACTGGCGCTCGGTATCGGGCTGCTCGTCGACGATTCGATTGTCGTGCTGGAGGTCATCGCGCGGCATCGCGAGGCGGGGAAGAGCGTCCTCCAGGCGGCCATCGACGGCACTGGCGAAGTGCAGGGTGCGGTGGTGGCGTCGACGCTGACGACGGTGGCGGTGTTCCTGCCGATCGTGTTCGTCGAGGGCGTCGGCGGCCAACTGTTCAAGGACCAGGCGCTGACCGTGTCGATCTCGATCCTCGCGTCGCTGGTGATCTCGCTGACGCTCATCCCCATGCTGACCGCCAGGTTTGGCGCGGCCGTCCCGCTCGAGCCGGCCGCTGTGCCGGCCGGGCGCCTGGCGAAGAGCCGGCAGTTCCTGTTCTACACGATTCCCATCCTGCTGGTGCGCGGCGCCCGACGCCTCGCCTCGCTCATCTTCACGCCGGTCGGCTGGATCATGTGGCCGTTCCTGAAGGCATTCGAACGGACCGAGGCGGCGGTCTATCGCGTGTACCCGCGCCTGATTGCCGGTGCCCTGCGGCATCCCTGGAGCGTGCTCGGGACCGCCGCGCTGCTGTTCGCACTGTCGATGGCCGGCGTCAGCCGCCTGGGCGTCGAGCTGATTCCGCCCATGTCGCAGGGCGAATTCTCGTTCGAGGTGAAGCTGCCGGAGGGCACGCCGATCGAGGCGACCGACCGCGTGCTCGCTGATCTGGCCCGGCGCGCGAAACAGGTGGCCGGAGTGGCCAACGTGTTCTCAACGGCGGGGGGCGGACTCGGCGGTGCCGACCAGGGCTCGCGCGCAGAAAACGTCGGCGAACTGCTCGTGCTGATGCGCAATCGCAGCGACAAGATCGGAGAGGAAGCCGGCATCGAACAGATCCGCAACACCCTCGAACGGTTCCCCGACAGCACGAGCACATTCAGCCGGCCGTCGTTCTTCACGTTCAAGACGCCGGTGGAGCTTGAACTCTACGGCGACGACTACGAGAACCTGCGTCGCGTGGCCGGCCAGACCGTCGTTCGCCTGCAGGGCATCCCGGGCCTGGCCGACGTGACCTCGTCGTCGGAGGCGGGCAGTCCGGAGGTTCGTATCCGGTTCAAGCCCGATCAACTGGCGCGCCTGGAGTTGACGCCGGAATCTGTGTCGCAGACGCTGCGAACGAAGGTCAAGGGCGAGGTGGCCACCCGGATCAGCGAAGGCGACCGCGAAATCGATGTGCTCGTCCGGGCGTCGGATGCGTCCCGCGACGAGGTCACCGACGTCGTGGGCATGATCGTCCAGCGGCGCGACGGAGTCGCCATTCCGCTCAGAGCGGTGGCCTCGACCGAACTGGCGACGGGGCCGAGCGAGATCCGCCGCGTCGGCCAGCGGCGCGCGGTCATCATCTCGGGCAACCTCCAGGGACGCGATCTGGGAGGCGTCACCGCCGACATCGAGCGGACCGTCGCCGCCTCGAACCTGCCTGGCTGGGTGTCGGCAAAGATGGGCGGCCAGAATCTCGAGATCGGCACGTCGTTCCGCAGCCTGTATCTGGCGATTGGCCTCGCGGTGTTCCTCGTCTACTTCGTTATGGCGGCGCAGTTTGAGTCGCTCCTGCACCCGCTCATCATCATGTTCTCGATTCCCATGGGCGCCGTCGGTGTGGTGGCCGCTCTGGTGGCGACCGGTCACCGCGTCAGCGTCATCGTCCTGATTGGCGTCGTGATGCTGGCCGGGATCGTCGTGAAGAACGCCATCGTCCTCATTGACCACGTGAACCAGCGCCGCCGGGGAGGCCTGTCGACGCACGACGCGCTGATCGAGGCCGGGCGTGTCCGGCTGCGCCCGATTCTGATGACGACGGCGACGGCCATCCTTGGTTTGATCCCGATGGCGCTCGGCCTCGGCGAGGGAGCCGAGATCCGCGCCCCCATGGCGGTCACCGTGATCGGCGGCCTCGCGGTCTCGACCGTGCTGACCTTGATTGTGATTCCGACGATGTACTTCGTCCTGGATCGCAGGACGATCGCGCCCGCCGCGGCCGGCAAGGAGTAGGGCCATGCGTCTGGCTGAACTGTCGGTCCACCGGCCCGTGACGATCTTCATGGGGCTTGTCAGCCTGGTTGTCCTGGGCGCGGTCGCGATGACACGGCTGCCGCTGGCGTTTCTGCCGACGATTGACGTGCCGACCATTTCGATCGACGTGCCGTATCCGAATTCCAGCCCGTCCCAGGTGGAGCGCCAGATCGTCAAGCCGCTCGAAGGCGCGCTCGCGACGCTATCGGGCGTCAAGAAGCTGACCTCAACGGCGGGGGCGGATGGGGCCCAGCTGCAGCTCCAGTTCAGCTGGGGGCAGTCGGTGGACATGATCCGGCTCAAGGTGGGCGAGAAGATCGACCAGGTTCGCAAAGACCTGCCCGCCGACGTCGAACGGATCAACGTCCAGTCATTCAACACTGCCCAGATGCCGGTGGTCGAGGCGCGCGTCTCTGCGCCGGGCATCGATCTGTCGCGCAACTACGATCTGCTGGAGCAGCGGGTCATCAATCCCATTCGCCGGATTCCCGGTGTCGCCCGCGTCGAACTGAACGGCGTGTCGCCGCGCGAGGTGAAGATCGAGCTCATCCTCGATCGGATCAAGGCCCATCGCCTCGACGTCGGCGTCCTCTTGCAGCAACTGCAGGGCAGCAACCTGAACGTGTCGATCGGCAAAATGGTCGACGCCAACAAGGTGCTCTACCTGCGGACGTTCGGCGCGTTCGAGGACCTCGAGGCGATTGCGAATCTGCCTGTCTCGCCGGGTGACTCGCGCGCGATCCGCCAGGCAGGACTGGCAGCTGGCCAGACGGGCATGCCGGAGATCCGGACCGTCGGACCCATTCGCCTGCGCGATGTCGCGGCGATTACGTACGAAGAGCCCCTGATCGACTTCGGCCGCCATCTGAATCGGAAGTTCGCCGTCGCGTTGACCGTACAGAAGGAGCCGACAGCCAACACGGTCGACGTGGCGTCGGCGGTGACACGCCTCATCAAGACCGATATCGCCGCCGATCCCCAACTGAAGGGCATCACGCTGTTCGTGTTCCAGGACCAGGCCGAGGAGATCCTCAAGGGCATCAACGGACTGACCGAAGCCGGCGCCGTCGGGGGCCTGCTGGCCGTGGTCGTGCTGTACCTGTTTCTACGCCGCGCGGACACGACGTTTATCGTCAGCCTCGCAATCCCCATCTCCATCGTCGCCAGCTGCACGGTGCTGTACTTCCTCGGCAAGAATCTGAACATCCTGTCGATGATGGGGCTCATGCTGGGGGTGGGCCTGCTCGTCGATGACGCCATCGTCGTGCTTGAATCCATCTTCCGGTATCACGAGAAGTCGGCCGACGCCAAGCAGGCCTCCATTCGTGGCACGTCGGCTGTCGCGATGGCCGTGGTGGCCGCGACGGCGACGACCGCGATCGTGTTCCTGCCGTTGATCGTCGGAGAGAAGACCGAACTCCAGGTGTGGCTGGCCGAAGTCGGCATCGCCATCACGCTCACCATTTTCTGCTCGCTGCTCGTGTCGCTGACGTTGATCCCGCTGATGGGATCCCGGATGCTGAGCCGCCGCCCCTGGCACAACCCGCGCTGGATTGTCTGGCTCACTGATCGGTACGCGTCGGTCATCACCTGGACGTTCCGTCATCGGGTGCTCACGTTCGGTGCGACGCTGCTCGTGCTGGCGAGCATCGCCGGACCGTTCATGCTGGGCCTCGAAACGGCCATGGAGACGGGCGGCCGGAACGATCGCCTGTTCATTCAGTACGACTTCCAGGACTTCCACTTCAAGGAAGACGCGGAGGCCAGCGTCGCCCGGGTCGAGGACGCCCTCTACCGCCACGAACAGGACATCAGCTTCGAATCGGTCTACTCGTACTACGGCGAGAACACCGCGCAAACGACCATCACGCTCAACCGGAAGGACATGAACGACCGCGAGGCCAGAGAATTCAGAAAGACCCTGCGGAGCTGGCTGCCCCAGTTGCCCGGTGTTCGGCTGCGTTTCGGCGGCGAGGATGCCCAGGCGGGCGGCAGCACGACGAGCTTCGAGGTGAGCCTGTTCGGCGACGACATGAAGACGCTGGAACGGTTGTCGGCCGACGCGAGTGCGAGGCTCGCCGCGATTGCCAACGTGCAGGACGTGAAGTCGTCGAGCGAAGAGGGGCGCGAAGAGGTCCAGGTCTCCCTCGACCGGGAACGCGCCGCGCGCTACAACCTGGCGCCGGGCGACCTTGCCCAGACGTTTGGGTTCATGCTCAGCGGCACGCGCCTCCGCAAGTACCGCGCCGGCGACAAGGAAGTCAACGTCGTGCTGTCGTTGCGGCGCGAGGACATGCAGCGGGCCGACGACCTCCGGAACATCACACTGGGCGGCGATCGCAGCCAGACGATCGGCACGCTCGCGAACTTCTCCATCGTCCGCCGGCCCAAGTCCATCGAGCGCGAGGAACGCCGCACCCGCCTTACCGTCAGGGGCACCTACGAAGGCAAGAACTTCGGCGCCGCACAGGAGTTGATGCGCAAGTCGATGAACGACATGGCGCTGCCGGCCGGCTACAGTTGGGCGTTTGGACAGAACATGCAGGACCAGGAACAGCAGAATCAGCAGATGCTGGTCAACATGCTGCTGGCGCTTGCGCTGGTCTATCTGGTGATGGCGGCGCTGTTCGAGTCGATCGCGCATCCGATCGCGATTCTCGTCTCGATCCCCTTTGCGCTGTTTGGCGCCGTGTGGTTCGACCTCATCACCGGCACTCCGTTCGGCTTGATGTCCCAGATTGGCCTGCTGATCCTGATGGGCATCGTCGTGAAGAACGGGATCGTGCTGGTCGATCACGTCAACCAGTTGCGACGGGAAGGGCTGTCGCGCGCCGACGCCATCCTGCAGGGAGGCCGGGAACGGATGCGGCCCATCCTGATGACCGCGGCGACGGCCATCCTCGGTCTCGTGCCGCTGGCGGTCGGGTCATCCGGCGTCGGCGGAGCCTACTATTACCCGCTGGCGCGGACGGTCATCGGCGGCCTGACGACATCCACCATTCTGACCCTCGTCATTCTGCCCTTCATCTACACGCTGGTCGACGATGTCGCCGTGTGGCTGAAACAGGTGTGGCGGCGTGGCACGGCCCAATTGGCCACTCCCGGAGTGATTGTGGCGGCGAAATCACTCCGGGAGTGATTACCGGAGGCGAAATCACTCCCGGAGTAATTGCCGCGACGGCGCGATTACCGGAGGTTCGGCACTTGACAGGCTCGGCGCCGGAATTCCGCACCGGTGGTCGAAGACCCGTGCGGGTGGCGCTCCGAATCAGGCCTGAAAACATAGACGGCGCGCGGCGTGCCGCTGGCATTCCGATTGCGTAAGATCAAGCCATCGGCCCACCGTTTGGGCTCTGGCGTTGACGGATGGGGGCCCGTCAGCGTTGGGGGATCAGGCGGTGGGCTATTCTTCTGTACGGGCCCGCTCGCCGACCCGCCTCTTCCTTCAAGCCAATCACTCCCGGAGTAATTACAGAACTGTAATCACTCCCGGAGTAATTACCGGGGGCGCAATTACTCCGGGAGTAATTAGGGGAGGCTACCGGTCGTCGTCAGGGCCCACCGTCACTGTGGCAGGGCGCGGATAAACGCCGCCCGGACGGGGGGAGGCATGACGCTGGTCGGGCCCTTCACCGATCGCCAGATAATCTCGTTCAGTTCCTGTTCCGGAGCCAGGTCGGCTTCCGCCAGATACATCCGCGCTGAGGCCGCTGCCCCCCACGCGTTGACCGCGTTCTTCTCCCGAATGTCGATGCGCGCCGGCCTCGCCTTGAACGGCGTCAGGACCGGCGCCGTCTGAAAGGCGTTGTACATCGGCGTCGCCCCCGCGTCGTAGTTGCTCATCGGAGGCAGGCCGAGGATTAGTTCCATCGTCCGCAACATCCCCGACGTCGTGTAGAGCGTGCTGTCGACCGCCAGGCGCATCGTGAACGGGCTGATGACCAGCGCAATGGAACGGTGCATGTCCACGTGATCCGGCCCGGCCTGTGCGTCATCCTCGAGGACGAAGATCGCCGAATCCTTCCAGAATGAGCTGTTGGTGATGGCCTCGACGATTCGGCCCAGGGCCACGTCGTTTTCCGCGACCATTGCTCGGGGCGTCGGGTAGCCCGCACGGGTGCCGGCGGTGTGGTCGTTGGGCAGACGAATGATCGTGAGGCTGGCCAGCGTGCCGCTCTTGTCGAACCGCGTGAATTCCTCGAGCCAGATATCCGCACGCTTGCTGTCCGGGATCGTCAGGTCGTAGGGCGGGTAGTTCGGATGCACCAGCCCCTTGAGTCCGGGCACGGTGGCCTTGACCTCGCCTATTCCGGTGTCCTTCTCCTGTTCCGGTTCGGCGCCGCGCTCGACGAATTCTCCGTAACTTCGAACGCTCAGTCCCTTCCGCGTGACCGCATCCCAGATGTAGCCGTTCAGCGGTGCCGTGACGTTGCCAAAGGCGTTACGCATCTTGCCGCCGCCTTCGCTCAGGTACCTCGCACCCCGCCCGCCATAGTTGGTGGGCCAGATCTTGTTGACGAAGTCGGTCGCGTAGGCGCCGGTCGAGAACGCATGCCCGTCGTAGCTGACCTGTGCATCCACGTAGAAGTTATCGAGGACGACGAACTCGCGCGCCAGGGCGTGGGCGTTGGGCGTGACGTCTTCGCCGAAGAGCGCCAGGTTCGGGTCGCCGTTGCCGCGTTCGAGATCTCCGAGAATCTGGTCGTAGGTGCGGTTCTCCCGGATGATGTAGAAGACATGCTTGATGGGGGAGACGTCCCCGACCTTCTTCGGAATCGGTGACGCCACCGGAGCCGACGCGGGCGCCAGGATCGAGGCACTCGTGAACGGCGTCAGGCTGTAGACGCTCTTCGTCATGGCCTGAAGCGTGGCCTGATCTGGAACCGGCACGATCGACAACGAACCCTGCAGCATGGCGCCGCTGTACTGTCCATCGCCAAAGCCAGGCACGCCCGGATGGCTTCCGCGCGGATTGGCGAGCGAGGCGAGACCCTTCCCGCTCAGGATGTAGATTCGGGCGCCGTCCTGACTGAACATCGCGGCGGTCGGATACCAGCCCGTCGGGATGAATCCCTCCACCGCGCTGCGCTGGGGATCGCTCGTGTTGATGACGGCGACGGCGTTGTTGTCGGCGTTGGCCACGAGCAGGCGATTGCCGTCGGGCGACAGGCCAAGGCCGTTGGGCGTCGCTCCCGGAGGGGCATCCGGGAACAGGGCCACCGATACCTGCTCCTTGACGCTCTTCGACGCGACGTCGATCACCCAGACCGCGTTTGTGTTGGCACACGCGACGAACAACCGCTGGCCGTCCTTCGAGAACACCATCGCGTTGGGATGCTCACCCACACGAATCTCGCCGCGCGGGTCGAGCGTGGCCGCGTCAAAGACCAGAATCTTCGCGCCGCCCCAAACCGACACGTACACGAACTTGCCATCAGCCGATACGACACACGTGTAGGGTTCGGCGCCGACGTCCACGGTCCGCCGGACCAGCCCGGCTTTCAGATCGAGCATCGTCAGCGCTTCGCCGAGCACGTGCACCGCGTAGAGCGTGCGGCCATCAGGGGCGATCGCAATGCCGCCCACGAAACTCTGTTCCACCGGCTCGGGCCGGTTGATGCCCGGCTGCGGGCGCTGCGTGTCGCGCCCGAGTGCGAACAGCGAGCCGGGCGCCAGCTTCCCAGGCGTCCAGTACAGTTCGGTGACCGCCGTCTGTCCTGCGGCCGACGAAAAGACGCGCCGCTTGTCGGGATGCCAGGCGAGCCCGAGCCAGGCATGCTCCAGCGTCGTCCTCGAACTCACGTAGGCGCGCTTGAGATCCACCACCGTCAGCGTAGGCTTGGCGTACCCGTTGTTGGTGACGACCAGGTAGTTGCCGTCCGGCGACTCCACCATGGCGAGCGGAAGGTCGCCGACCGCCATGTGCTTCCCCGCCGGCGCGATCTTCCAGCCGTTCGGGAGCAGCGTCACGCCCTTGCCGAGCGATCCCGGCCACTCTGGTGCGGCAGGTCCCTTCTGGGCGACCGACACGACGCCGGAGACAACGAGCACCGCAGACGCGAGTGCGAGCGCGAGAAAGTGTCTGGATCGCATAGTGATTCCCTACCGTTTGCCAAGCAGTCTGAGCACGCCGAGCGACATCGAATCGGTGTAGGTGATCAGCAGCACGCCGATGCCGGTAATGATCAGGAACGGTACCACGTGCCGATACAGGCTGGTCAGCGGTTTGTTGAACCGGGATGACGCAAGGAACAGGTTGAGGCCAACCGGCGGGAACAGGAACCCCAGTTCCAGGTTGGCAAGGAAGATGACGCCCAGGTGCAGCGGGTCGACGCCAAACGCCGCGCCCATCGGCGCGATGATCGGCGCCAGGATGATGATCGCCGAGTAGATCTCGAGCACGCTGCCAAGCACCAGCAGCAGCACGTTGAGCGCCAGCAGGAACATGACCTGCGAGTGGATGTTCGTCTTGACCCAATCGAGCAGCAGGTCGGGAATCTGGGCATCGACCAGGTAGCCGGTGAGCCCCATCGCGACGCTGAGCAGGATCAGCACGGCCCCCATCAGCGCGGCCGCCTTCAGCAGCACCTCAGGCAGCGCCTTGAAGATGTGAATGTCGCGCGTGATGAAGCACTCGACGATGATCGCGTAGGCGAGCGCCGCCGCAGCCGCCTCGAGCATCGTCGCGAAACCGGTCACGAAGAGCGCAACGATCACCACTGGCAGCATCAGCTCCCATTTCGCGCCCCAGCTGGCCGCCGCCACCTCGCGCAGCGAAAACGGCTGTTTCACGCGCTCGACTCGGCGCCCGATGACGATCCCGTACGCCGCAGTGATCACGACGAGCAGGAGCCCCGGCAGCAGGCCCGCGAGGTAAAGCTGGTCGGCCGGCACGGGTTGGTCACGGGTGCTCGCGACGACGCTGTAGAGGATCACAGGGAGGCTCGGCGGAAACAGCAGGCCGAGCGAGCCGGATGCCGTCACCAGGCCGAGTGAGAAGCCCTCGGAATAGCCGTCCTTGCGCAGGATCGGGTAGACCAGGCCCCCGAGCGCGATGATCGTGACGCCGGAGCCGCCGGTAAACGTCGTGAACAGCGCGCAGACAGCCGCCACCATCACCGCAATCCCGCCCGGCATCCACCCGAAGATGGCGCGGAAGAAGCGGACGAGCCGTTCGGCGGCCGTGCTTTCGGCCAGGACGTATCCGGCGGCCGTCAACAGCGGGATGGCGGGAAGCGTCGGCGACGAAATGAGCTGGTAGACCTTGGACGACACCAGCGACACCGGCACGCCTTCCCGGAAGAAGAGCACCAGCGCGATCCCGCCCATCGCCACGAACACGGGCGCTCCGAGCAGCGTCGCGAGCAACACCACGAACACCAGCGGCCAGACATAGGTGGCCGCCGCCGGCGGCAGAAGGCCGATGGCGAAGGCAGCCGGGATGGTGGTAAACGCCACCGCCCGGCCCCACCACTGGTCGGACGCCTTCCAGGCGAACACCAGCGCGGCCAGCGCGAGCGCGGTCGGCATCACCAGCAGGCTGATCCACTCGGGCAGACCAATCGGCAGGACCTTGTCTTCGGCGCCGCGCGTGGCCATCACGACGTCCCAGCTGGAGAAGGCGAGAATGCCCACGACAGCGGCCGCCACCGAGAAGGCAAACAACCGCGACAGGTTGCGCGCCAGCCCCTCTCCGAAGAACTCCGACGTCGAGAGCGTCAGGTGCTTGGCCTGGGTCGTGGCGGCAAGGCCGCCCACAAAGGCGAGCCACAGCGTGAGGTGAGAGACGTAGGCGTCCTTGCCGGGAATATGCAACCCGCCGCCGAACAACCGGCCGACAATGTCGATGAGCGGGAGGACGCAGGCCAGGCCGAGCGCCGACACCAGGACGCCCTGTTCGGTCCGCTTGAAGAAGGCGGTCAGCATAGCTACTTCTTGACCGGTTGAGCCGGATGCGCCTTCCGGTACTCGTCGCGATACCTGATAGCTTCGTCAAACGCGTCGGCTGACAACAAGTCTCCCCGAATGCGCGGATAGGTGCTCTCAGCCAGTTTGCGCCAGAGCTCCTTCGTTTTCGCGTCCACGGGCACGACGACCAGCTTCGAGGGCGAGTTCTTCATGGCCTCGACGTCCCTCTCACCGCTCCGGCGAATCTCGGCCTGGAGCTTCGCTCCCGAGTCGCGCGCAGCCTGCAGCAGCGCCGGCTTGAGATCGGCCGGAATCCTTGCCCAGGTGCCCTTGTCAATGACCGTCGCCGCCATCATCAATCCCCAGTTCATGTCGGTCATGTACCTGGCATGCTCGTAGTAGCGGGCGATGACGCAGACCTGCGGCGGTGCGGCAAACGCCTCGAACAATCCCGTCTGCAGTCCGGTGACCAGTTCGGTCGAAGGTGCCGGCCGCGGGTTGAAACCGGCCGCCTTCCAGATTTCCAGCGACTTCGCGTCGCCGGCCCATTGGAAGAACTTCAGCTTCTTGAGGTCGTCCGGCGTGGTGACGGGCGACTTCGTGAAGAAATGCATCCATCCGCCATCAGCCCAGTTGACGACCACGAAGCCCCTGGCTTCCATCGACGCTTCGAGGCGCGGTCGCATCTTCTCGAGCACCGCGTACACCTCCTCGTAGGAGTCGTACGCCATCGGGATGCTCAACGCGAACACCGTCTTGTCGATTTCGGCCAGACCCACCGACGTCAGGACCGCGCCCTGCAGGCCGCCAAGCCGCATGTCGCGGACCACGTCGGGGTCGTCGCCCCTGCGGCCGCCCGGGTAGAGGATGACCTTGACCTTGCCGCCCGAGATCTTGGCCCACTTGTCGGCCACGTCCTTGAGCACCAGGAACCACGACGAGTTCTCCGGAACCAGCGTGGCCATCTTGATCGTAATGGTCTGGGCCGGGGCCGCCGCCGGCGTGAACCCGAGCACGGCCGCCACCAGCGCGCCCGCGAGGGCGGCCGATATCAGGCGACGACGGCGTCCATGTGTGTCTGCAGTCATGATCCTGTCTCTCTAGAAAAGTTCATCGATCCTCGACAGCAACCACTTTGCGCGCCGCTGGGAGATGACGTTCGCCAGCTTCTGTTCCGGCGCCAGTGTGATGTCGACCGCCAGCGCCTCGTTCAGGAGTTGCTCGAATTCCTTCTTGTTCTGCTCGCTGACCGACACGGATTCAGCCAGGCTCACAAACAGTGAGGCACGCTGGCCGCGGGCGAGCGCCTTCGCGCGCTCGAAATGCTCCCGGGCGCTCTCGATCGAGCTTCCGGTGGTGGCGTGCGCGGCGTCCCACGAGATGAAGAAGTCGTGCAGCGATCCGAGTTCGTAGCCTTCGTCCAGCACCAGCGCCCGGCGCATCATCTTTTCGAACAGCGTCTGCTCGACGGAAAGGCGCGAGTCGGCGATGTCCAGCGCAAATGCCGCCGCCCAGGCCGCCGCGGTGTAGTAGAGCAGGGGGACGTGTTTCTTGCTCAGTCTGGCCAGCACACCATCCGTGTTCGTGCGGAGGCGATCGCCAAAGCGTGGAAATTCCACCTCGAAGGCCCGGATGCCGTAGTCGCGACCTCTCAGGTACAGCTTCTTGGCGCGCACGCGCATCGCCGTTGCGCGGTCCAGATCCTGCGCTTCGACGAAGTCGGCTTCCTGCTGGATAAACGCATAGCTGTACTGCGTGAAACCGCTGCAGGCGGCCGTCAGCAGACCCTTGTGCCTCGGAGATTCGTCGATCAGACCCTCGATGGTCTTCAGCGCGAATGGCACCGCATCCCGGACCAGTTCCGGGTCATCGTCTTTGGCGTAGCCGGAACTACCGCCAGCCAGAGCGTTACCGAGGGTGTTGATCGCCATCATCCTGATCGAGCAGCCGGTCTGCGCAAGCCCCAGCGCGCACAGGCACAGTGGCAGCAACGATCGTCGGATCAGGTCACTCAAGAGCCCTCCAGACAAGGCCCTATTCTATGCCAGCCGCCACGGGTGCGCCGAACCAGCGCGTCGGTAATTCATTGACAATTGACGCCTCGCGGACTACATCTTCCATCGACCACGACGTGCATGGGGACGTCAGAGTCGCGCGGGTGACGTGGTGACACTCCCGAAGCGGCACCGAAACCCCGTCCGGGAAGGCGCAATGAATACGGAGAGGGCTGATGGCAATTGATTGGAACGACGTGCGCTACCGCGGGGACGCGAAGGACGTCGAAGACCTGATGACAACATATCGGGTGGCCGACTACCTCGCGACGTACGAAGAGAACCGCCGGCAGCTGGACCACGGCGTGCGGGAACGGCTGCTGAAGGAAGGCATCCGTCTGAGCGAGCGCCTGTCGCCCCGCATCTATACGATCTTCCGAAACGTCTGCAAAGCGCTCGAACTCGACGCCCAGGCCGAGGTCTTCTGCCTCCCGTCGCCGGAGGTCAACGCGTTCGCCCTGCTCGACGTGCGCAAGGACACCACCTACTCGCTCGTCGGCGTCACCGCCATGGCACTCGAGCGGCTCGAGGATGCCGAACTCGCCTCGATTCTCGGCCACGAGCTTGGCCACATCCTGTTCGGCAACAACCGGCTCGCCGCGCTCATTTCCACCGACGCGGCGAATCCCTCGGTGACCGTACTCCCGGCACTGGGCGAGAGCCTGTTTCTCCGCTGGCGCAAGAAGGCCGAGATCAGCGCCGACCGCGTGAGCGTCCTGGCAAGCCGGGATCTCAAGGCCACGGCCACCTCGCTGCTGAAAGCGACGTTCGGCCTGAGCGAGCGCAACCTGAATCTGGACATCCAGGCGCTGGTGAGCCAGGTGGACGAAATCCGCGGCCGGCCGGAACTGATCGAGGAGGCGTTCGCGTCGCATCCGCTGCTGCCGATTCGCCTGAGGGCGGCGGAGCTGTTCTCGCGCTCGGCCAAGGCGCAGCGCGCCGGATATCCCGTCGAGGCAACGCCGATCGGCGATGGCGAACTCGAGGACGCCGTCGACGAACTGGTAAAACTGACTCGCCGCTATCCGTTCCAGCCCGGGCACCGCGCCATCATGCGCGTGATTGCGCTGGCCGGAGCGCGACTGCTGGCCGCTGATGGCGAGGTCGGCGACGACGAGGTCAAGATCCTTGTGCAGATTCTGCATCACTGGTTCACGGATGAACCGGAGGCGGAGATTGTGACGGATCCCGAGGTCATCGCCGCCCAGTTGCCGGCCGCGATTGCCGAGATTCGCGCCGAGGCCCAGCTCGACGACAAGAGCTTCGTGCTTTCGCGCCTCACCGATATCGCACTGGCGGACGGCGCGCTGATCGATTCGGAGAGCGCCGTGATCCTCGACATCGCCAAACAGATCGACGTGCCGATCAAGCTGGCCTACTCAATCATGATTGGCGCGGCACAGTCGGTCGGCTTCAGGTCTGACGTGAAGCTCAACAAGATGGCCGAACAGATCCGTCGGTCGATGGCGCTCGGGCTGAAACACTAGATTGAACGCTCGACCCAGATGTCGCAGAGATGACCCAGCGTTTCGACCGACTTGGCCATCCATTCGAGCGGCACCCATTCCTTCTTGCCGTGGAAGTTCATCGAGCCGTTGAAGATGTTCGGCGTCGGCAGTCCCATAAACGACAGGCGTGATCCGTCGGTGCCCCCGCGTACGGGGAGACGCCGCGGCTCCAGGCCGGCCCGCCGGACGGCCTCGTCGGCATACCCGACGACATGGGGAACCTCGTCGAGTTTGTACTTCATGTTTCGGTAGGATTCCTTGATATCCACGGCTACGGCCGCGCCGGGGTACCGCTTCTCCATGAAGGCGGCCGTCCCGCGCAGGATGTCCTCGAGTTCGCGCAGGCCCTCCTCGGTGAAGCTGCGGACCAGCAGCTGCGCTTTCGCCTCGGAGGTGTTGCCGCCGATCGAGATGGGATGCAGGAATCCCTCCCGGCCCTCTGTTGTCTCGGGCGTCCGGTGCTGGGGCAGCGCCATCAGCAGCGCGCTCAGCACGCGCACGGCGTTGACCATCTTGTTCTTGGCGTAACCCGGGTGCACGTCCGCTCCGGTCACCGTCACAAACGCCGTGTCCGCGCAGAAGGTCTCGGCTTCGAGCGATCCCAGGCCGGATCCGTCAATCGTGTACGCGACGGCCGCGCCAAATGCCGCAACGTCGAAATGCTCTGTGCCGCGGCCCACCTCTTCGTCCGGCGTGAAGCCCACGCGAATCGGGCCGTGCAGCCGGGACGGATGCTCCCTGAACTGCCACAGCGTCTCGACGATCGCCGAGACGCCGGCCTTGTCGTCGGCGCCGAGCAGCGTCGTGCCATCGGTCGTGATGACCGTCAGTCCCTTGCACGCCGCCAGCTCGGGTTCATCGGCCACACGGATGACCTGCGAAGCATCGCCGGGAAGGACGATGTCTTTGCCGTCGTAGGCGCGATGGATCTGCGGTCGGACATCGGCGCCGCTGACCTCGTGGTAGGTGTCGACGTGGGCGATGAGGCCGACGGTCGGGACCTTGCCGTGGGCGGGATGTCCGGCGGGGATGTTCGACGGAAGCGTCGCCATCACGTAGCCCCACTCATCCATCGTCGCGTCGTCGAGGCCGGCCGCCTTCAGATCGTCCACCAGAACACGAAGCAGGTCCTTCTGCTTCTCTGTGGACGGATATGACGTGGAGGTTCCAGACGACTGCGTGTCGATCTTCGCGTATCTCACGAACCGGTCAATCAGGGCTTCTCGTTCAGCCATCATGTCCCCCCGCGTCCTTTCCCGACCGTCATTCCGTACTAACCGGTGATGTACCGTCCGTACGCGGCGGCGTCCACGCTGCCGCCGCTCAGCACGGCGACCATCAGGCTTCCTGCCGGGACGCTCACGCGCGCCGACCCATCGCGCGACCATGACGCGTCCTGGCGGCCGAGTACAGCGGCGACTGTGGCCGCGCCGCTCGGTTCGACGACGAGCTTCGCGTGCTCGAACACCCACCGGACCGCACGCGCAATGGCCTCGTCGTCCACGGTGATGATGTGATCGACGTAGGCCTGCACGTGCCGGAACGTGATGTCGCCGGGCCGCACCGCGAGCAGGCCGTCCGCGATGCCGCTTGCCGACGCCAGCGTGACCGGCCGGCCGGCCCGCAGCGACTGCGTCATCCTGTTCGACCCGGACGGCTCGACGCCGACAATCCGCACGTCCGGCTTCAGGCTCTTGATTGCCGTCGCGACGCCCGCGATCATGCCGCCACCGCTGGCCGGCACGTACACGGCCGACACCTGGGGGCACTGTTCGAGAATCTCGAGGCCCATCGTGCCCTGGCCTGCGACGATCCACTCGTGATCGAACGGCGGCACGATGGTGAGCCCACGTTCGGCCGCCAGTGTCTCCGTTCTGCGTTTTCGCTCAATCGTCGTCGTGCCCTCGAACACGATCTCTGCGCCCAGCCGGCGAGCCGATTCGACCTTGACGTTCGGCGCCGTGGTCGGCATGACGACGACGGCAGGCACGCCCAGCAGTTTCGCAGCCAGCGACATCGCGATGCCGTGGTTGCCGGATGAGAACGTGATGACGCCGCGGGCCCGATCCGATTCGGTGAGCCTGAGCATCATGTTGACGGCCCCGCGAATCTTGAACGCCCCGCTGCGTTGGAGATTCTCGCACTTCAGAAACAGCCGGCCCGGAGGCTCGGCATCGCCGGTGACATCGGTCACTTCGAGCAGCGGCGTCACTCGGGCCAGCGCGCGGATGCGTGCGGCCGCCTCGCGAATCGCGTCAATGGTAACGAGTGCATCAGTCATGGCGGCCAGATTGTGTCATGACGCCGCAGCTCAGGCAAAACGCGTCAGGCGAGCCCGTGCCTCATCAGCAGATCGTGATCGCCGAGGATCGTGACGACTGGCCCATCTGCCACGATGCCTCCGTGATCGACGACGATGGCGCGCGAGCAGAGTGCGGTGACAAATTCCAGGTCATGGCTCGCCACGACAATCGTCGCTGTCAGCCCGCGCAGCACGTCCGCCAGCCCCCGCCGGCCTCGAGGATCGAGCCCGGACGACGGCTCATCGAGCAGGAGCAGTCCAGGATGGCACGCCAGCACACCGGCCAGGCACACGCGTCGCTTCTCGCCGGCCGAGAGATGATGCGGCGAGCGATGTTCGAATCCGGACAATCCCACGGCAGCCAGGCTCTCCTCGACGGCCTGCGTGGTCGCGACGGCTGACCAGCGGCGGGCCCGCGGGCCGTACGCGACATCTTCGCCGACCGTCAGGCCGAACAACTGATCGTCGGGATCCTGAAACACGATGCCCGCAAGAGCCCGGATCTGTCGGATGCTGCCGGGCGTCAGTTCCGTTCCGTCCACGACAATGCGTCCGACCCGGCCGTGGCGGTGCGCCGTGCCCCCGTGCTCGTGGACGTGCAGGTAGCGACGCCGCTCCGGGAGGAGGCCAGCCACGTGCAGGAGCAGCGTGGACTTGCCGGCGCCGTTGGGGCCCAGCAGCGCGACGCGTTCTCCGGCGGCCACGCGCACACTGATGCCGTTGAGCGCGGGCGACCCGTCCGGGTAGTGGTACGTGAGGCCCGAGACCTCAAAACCGACAGCCGTTGCCCCCTCGTCGCTCATGGCTCGAATCCTCTTGCGCGGCGTGCTCGCTCGAGCGCCTCGGCCCGTTCGAGCGAATGGAGGAGCAGCGCCGCCACCACCCTGCCGAATCCGCGGATCGTGTCTGCCGGTTCCGCGGCCAGATCACTCCACGCGCCGAACGTCGTGCGTCTGGCCTCGCGTGCCTGGAGCATCGCTCTGATCTGTCGCAGCACAGTCGCGAGGCTGGCCAGCGTTGCCTCGAGCACATCCACCAATCGTTGCGGCGCACCCAACTGGCCCGCGCCGTTGACGATGCCGCTGGGCCCGAGCCATGTGGCGATGCCGGCGCCCCCTGCCGCCGCTGCCAGCGCCCGCACCGACAGCGTGAGCGCCACCAACCAGCGGGCACGCGTTGGTGCCAGCAGCGCCGCGGGCAGCGCGAAGGCCGCGACCAGTGGCATCAGCCACGCGATCCGGCGCACAGCCTCGGCGCCTGGCAGGCCGGCCTTGTGAAACGCCCACAGCGCCGTCGCGAAGCTGAGCGTCCACAGACCCCACGCCCAGACGGGCACGGGATCTCCTTGTAAGCCCGCCGGTGCAAGGGCCGCGGCCGAGATGACGGCCAGCCCGCAAGCGAGAACGCCGCCGTGGCGCTTACCGGTGTACGGCATCTGTGTGTGATCGAAGGCTGCGGCTGATGACCCAGGCGAGCACGGCCACCGCAATCGTGCCGAGCGTTCCGGCGATTGCCGTTGCCGCCCGGCCGGAGGCCGCCAATGGCAGCGAGTACCCGGCCAGCGGCGCCGGCCACGCGGCGTAAGCGCGCCCCGCAAAGCCCAGTCGCGCGGCCGCCTGTTCGAGACCGTCTGGCAGCGCAGACGCGAATGGCGAGACAAACGCCGCGACGACGATCGCCACACCAAGGATGCCGACCAGCGCAGCGGCCGGGTGACTCACGGTGTGAGTGGCGTTCAGTCCGCGCACCAGGTCCGGTCTCCAGCGCAGGACCGTCACGACAATGGCTCCGGTCAGTGCGGCTTCGAGCACGCCGACGGCCACATGGGTGACCAGCATGATCTGAACGATGGCGCCGAGCGGATAGAGACCCGACAGACCGAGCCAGATGCCAGTCAGCACCGATGCCGCCGTGGTGGCCGCGAATGCACCGATGACAACCCCGATCGCAAAGCCGCGTGGGCTTCGCGACCAGCGGGCGGCAAGCGCCGCCACGGCATAGGCGACCGCGACGCCCGCCACACCCATGTCGAAGATGTTGGCCCCGAGCGCGCTGATGCCGCCGTCCTGAAAGAGCACGGCCTGAATGGCCAGCACCACTGCCATGGCGATCAAGGCGCGCCAGGGGCCGACCAGCGCGGCCGCCAGCGCGCTTCCCACCAGGTGGCCGCTCACGCCGGGAGCAATCGGCACGTTGATCATCTGCGCCGCGAACAGAAACGCCGCGGTCGCGCCGAGGATGCCGGCAGGCATGGGATGGCTGTCGGCCTTCTCCGCCCGAAGCGCCGAGGCCACGCCGATGGCCGCCGCCGTCCAGGTGGCCGTCGCGACGCCGACGCTCAGAAAGCCATCAGGGATGTGCACGCGCGTCAATCCAGCCGCTGCAGGTTACGCGACACGGCGCGGCCCAGCATCCGCACGCGATCACTCCACGGCAGCCGCCAGAACGTGCTCGCCACGACCCCGCTCGTGAAGAATGTCTTTCGCGAATAGTCGATGGCGACTTCGACCATCACCGGCCTTCCGCCGCGCGCCACCTCAAACGCCCGGTCGAGCGCGGCAGGGACGTGGGCGTCCTGCCGGCACGCCACGTACTCGGCGCCGACCGTGGCTGCAAGCGACTCCACGCTGAACGGCGGGAGCACGCTGTTCTCCTCCCGGCCAAGCGCGGTCCTCTGGAACTGGGCGATCTGCGCGAGTTCGCCGTCGCGCAGCACGCAGACCACGACACCGAGGCTGTACGAAGCGGCCGTCGCCAGCTCCAGCCCCGTCATCAGCAGCGCCCCATCCCCCGGGAGGGCGACCACGTCACGAGTCGGGTTGGCCAGCTTGGCGCCGATGGCCGCCGGCACCGCATATCCCATGCAGGAAAAATCCACCGGCGCGAGAAACCGGCCCGGCGCGTCCAGTCTGAGATGTTCCATTCCGAGAAACGTCCCGTTCCCGCTGTCGGTGGCATAGATCGCATCGGGCGAACGCTGCTGGAGCCCGTCGAACAGGACCGCCGGCGTCACGCCCGTTTCGCTGCGCTCCCGCATGACCAGTTCTCGCAGATCGCGATGGCCGACGGCCATATGTTCAGTGGCGTCGCCCCATTCGCCGCGGGGCGTGATGAGCGGCAGCAGCGCCGCCGCGAACGCCGACGCATCGGCTTCGATGGCCAATGTCGCCGGGAAGTTGCGATGAAACACGTCGCGGTTGATATCGACGTGGATGAGCGTGGCCGGAGGGGTAAAACCCCAGCTGCCGGTTCCGACCTCGCCGAACCGGCAGCCGACGGCCAGCATGACGTCGCATTCGCCCGCCACCGTCCGCACAAACGGCGGCGCGGAGCGGCCGAGACCGTTCCACAGCCACAACGGATGATGCTCTGGAAACACGCCCTTGCCCTGGATCGTCGTCGCGACGGGTGAACCAAGCGCCTCGGCGATCGCGACCAGTGCGGCCCCGGCGTTGCGGGCGCCGTATCCGAGATACAGCAGCACCCGGGTCGCGCCATCCAGCAGGCGCGCGGCCTCGGCGATCGCATCTGACGCGACAATGGCCACGGTGGTCGCCGGACTGTAGGTCTCGTGGGCCGCCACCTCGTGCGTCAAGAGATAGAAATTCGCGGGGATCTCGACAGCCACTGGTCCCGGCGTCCCGGCCCGGGCCAGATCGAACGCCTGGCGCACGACCTGGTAGAGGTCATCCGGCGTCGCCGGCGTGAGACAGGCCTTGGTCACTGGCCTGAGCAGGGCGAGCTGATCGATGTCGTGCAGCTGATACGCGCGGCCCGTGTCATTGCGGATGCCACACGCCAGAACCACCAGCGGGATGCCATCCAGGTACGCTTCGGCGATGCCTGAGAGGCTATGCGTGATGCCGGCTCCGGGCACGACGTTGACGACGCCCACCGACGTCGAAGTGCGCGAGACGCCATCGGCCATGAACCCGGCGCTCTGTTCGTCTGTGACGAGGACCGCGAACACCTGCTCTGACCGATGCAGCGCGTCGTACAGCTCGATGTTGTGGGTGCCGGGGATCCCGAACGCGAATCGCGCTCCCGCATCTTCCAGCGCCCGCACGACCAGTTCCGATCCCCGCGTCTTCATGACGGCAGCGCTCGCAGTTCCGGCAGTTGCCGGCCGACGCCTTCGGCGACGCGATCGGCCAGTGCCATGATGGTCACGTACGGGTTGATCTCGGCGCAGCGGGGAAACAGGCTCCCATCCGCCACGAACAGCCACGGCACACCGTGGACCTGGCCCCAGCTGTCGGTGACCGACTCGGCCGGGCTCGAGCCCATGCGGCACCCTCCCATCGGGTGTGCGCTTGCGATGGCGATCTTGCCCGGCACGAACCCATCCAGCGGGATCAAGTCATCGACGCGATCCGCGTCGGCGGCGTCAATGAAGAACTGCGGCGACGCCGGCGCGTGGATGCGGGCCGCCCCTGCCGCAAAGAAGATGCGCGCCGATGCCCGCATGGCGAGCACGAGCGATCGCTTGACGCGATCGGTGAACGTGTACCGCACGACCGTCCGGCCCTCGCGATCGACGATCACGCGGTTGTCGGATTCTGGCGGATCGATGGCCAGCACCAGAATCATCTGCAGCAGGTCCATGGCCCCCATCAGGCGGCTGTGTTCAGCGCCGAACCCGGTCAGGCTCTTGGCGGTGGTGAACGGAAAGTACATGCACGTTTCCAGCAGGAACCCGTCCGAATCGGCGAAGTGATCGCAGTAGAAGCTCTTCGGGTGTCCGGCGAAGTTGGTGATGGGGCGGTCGTGCTGCCCGACAAGAATCAGCGCGGGATGACACGTGAAGTACCGGCCCAGAGCCGGAAGCGGCGCTGGCAACCGGGACCGCAGCAACAGCGCGGGCGATCCGACGGCGCCGGCTGCGACCACCACTGCCTTGGCGCGGACCCGGTACTCACCGGGAGCCCAGGCGGACGGCTCGCCGTACGATCGCTCACGGACGGTCGCGACAACTGCGCGATCGTCGATCCGGTCGACGGAGCAGTTGGTGACCACAGAGACACCCTGCCGTTCGGCTTCAGGCAGCTGCACGCGATGCGTGCCCATCTTCGCGCCGCTCGGGCAGCCGAGATTGCACAGGCTCGATCCGGTGCAGCCCTTCAGATTCAACGGGAACTGCTCGACGCGATAGCCCAGCGCGCGGCAACCTTCAGCGAACAGCCGGTTGTTGTCGTTGAGATCGTCTTCGGCGAGCAGGTGGACGGCGTTGGCGGCCAGGTACTTCTGAGATCGACGGATCACATCGCTGTGCGTCAACCCGGGCACGGCCCATCGTGCCAGCGTCGGTTCGGTGATCGTGAGTGAGGTGCCGGTGTAGACGACGGTTGATCCGCCATACGCTCGGCCGAGCGCCAGCGTCATCGATCGGTCCTCGGTCAGGAACCCGCCATCGTCCACATAGAGCCGCCGGGCCATCTCGACCTCGCGGCCGGTGAACTCCGAGTCACGCAGCTTGGGACCTGCCTCGAGGACGACGACGCGCGCGCCGTCACGGCAGAGGGAAGCCAGTTCGCTGGCGATCGTGCCGCCGCCCGCACCCGAGCCGATGATGATGATGTCAGCGTCGCGATCGAGCATGGAGCACCGCGTTGCCGTCAGCCGACGGATGGTAGCCGATCGATGCGCCCGCCTCGGGCCGCCCGTAGTAACCCATCATCACGAGCGTTCGAACACCCCAGAAGCCGCTTCGAATGATCTGGACAGGGCAGTCCTGAAACCAGCGCAGCGCCGAATCCTGCTGCTGTGGCGTGAGGCGGTCGAGCCGGCGTCCATAGCGCGCGACTGGCGCCCACCGCAAAACGCGGAGAAACAGACCGAACTGGCGCTGCATCCCGGGAGGCCGGCCGGCGAGCGCCTCGTCGATGAGCGCGAGCATGGCCAGCTGACCGGCATGCGGGAGTTGCGCGGCCTCCGGCACAAGACGCGCCGCAAGCACGAGCAGCAAGTCGCGCTGACCGTCGGAAATGACTCCCACGGGCGTATTGGACCAGAGAGAGGCCCACCGGCGCAACCAGTCTTCGCTTCGACGCGGGCGTGGCGACGACGGCGGGGCTTCGAGGCCGCCTGCCTCCGGCACACCGGTGGAGCCTGACGGCTCTGAGAGAGGCACCTGATTCTGTGGCATGATACACACGCCGATGTACGTTCGTTCGCTCTATCCCTGCGGATGTCGCCTGTCGACGTTGCTAGCCGCGCTGCTGCTTGGCGCCGTTCTGGCCACCTCTGCGGAGGCTCAGCCCACCGCGCCAGGCGACCTCTGGCGCTGGTCCAGATTCACGACCCTCGATGGACTGCCGTCCGACAGGGTCGTCGACGCGGTCGAGGCCTACGACGGCACCATGTGGGTGCTCGCCGGCGGGGACATCGCGTACTTCGACGGGTTCCGCTGGAGAGAAGTGCCGCTTCCGGCCGGGTTCGAGCAGCGGGCGTTCCACGTTGCGGCCCTCTCAGGCAGCGGGCTGGCCGTGCTCGCTCCGAGCCAACTCCTGGTCGGGGATCGCCACGGTTTCCGAGTGGCCGAGGCAGCCGCGGACGGGACGAGTCGCCGGTGGCGGGCCATCGCCGGCGCGCGCAACGGTCCTCTGCTGCTGCTCGACGACGCTGGCATGCTGTTCGAATGGGACGGCAAGACATTCAGACCCCACGAGGCCGGGGCGCGATTTGGCCGCGTGCTCAATCTGTACCAGGCGGGCTCGGCAGCAGCATGGATCAGTGCCGATCAGGGGTTGTACTGTTGGGACGGGACGACCTGGCGTTCGCGGATGCCGCCTGGCACCGATCCGTACCTCCTCTCCACAGTCATTGAGCGGCCTGACGAGGGGGCGTATGCGTACATCGAGAGCCCACAGTCGGCCCGCGGATTGTGGCGGTGGGACACCTCGAACTCGACCGCTCCGCGGGGCACGCGCCAGCCGATTCTCAGCCAGACGGTGTCGCTGGCCGTCACGCTGGATGGAAATATATTGGCCGCGCACCAGACCGGCGAACTGACGGTCCTCCGCAATCAGTCGTGGGGCCCGCTGACCACACGCTTCGCCGAGATGACGGACGCACATGGGATAGGAGTTCGGGCCAACGGCGACGTGTGGGTGACGTCGGACCACGGCCTGTTCCTCGCCAGCCGTTCGGTCACCCGATGGACATTTCTGTCGTTCCCGTCGGCCGACGGCCGCAATGGTGTCAACGACATCTATCGAGGCCACGACGGCATGTGGCTGGCGACAGCCAATGGGCTTGTTCGGGTGCAGCGCAACGGTGAGGTCTCCGAACACATTCAGCGAATCGGTCGGGAAGCCCTCGGCACCGTGACAGGCGTGATGCGGGACTCCCGGGGTCGCCTCTGGATCTCGAGCGGGGGCAGCTTTACCGGCGTGCGGTGGCTTGACCGGAAGGGCTGGCACCGGTTGACCGACGACCCCCTGCTGGATCGTACTTACGTGCATCACGTGGCCTCCGATTCAGGCGGCGGCGTGTGGTTCCTGGGTCTCGCGTCGACGGCAGGAGCAGGAGAAACGCGGCCGATCGATGGTCCTGGCGCCTTCCAGCTTGGTCCCGACGGCCGCATCACGCGCTGGAGCGTGGCCGAAGGACTGAAGAGCGGCCGGGTCTACGCCTTCGCGGAGGCGCCGGACGGCGCGTTCTGGTTTGGTACCAGCGGAGGTCTGAGCCGCTTTTTCCACGGCCAGTGGCGTCATTGGACGCTCGCGGAGGGACTTGCGTTCGACAGGATATTCAGCCTCGCTGTGGACTTGTCGGGTGCCGTGTGGTTCGGGCACCAGACGAAAGGGGGCCTGGGCCGGCTGCAGGGCGACACGATTCGCTACTTCACCAGCCGCGATGGGCTGGCGAGCGATGACGTGTGGTCGGTCCAGCCAGACGCGCGGGGCCGTGTGTGGGTCTCGTGCCTCGGAGGCTTGTCGGTCCTCGAGGACGGCAATTGGACGACGTTCGATACGCGCGCCGGGCTGCGCAGCACGAGGGTGTGGCCCGTGCGGCCAGCGGCTGACTACGCGTACATCGGAACCAACGGTGGAGGGCTGGCCGTGCTGGACGTCGGGAATCCATCGCCGCCCCCAATCGTGATCAATGAGCCCCCTGTGACCGAAGCCGACGCGGTCCAGGTGAGCTGGCGGGCGTTTGCGTGGTGGGGTGAACTGGCGTCAGACGATGTCCCGACCCGTGTCCGGATCGACGAAGGCCCCTGGGCCATGTGGTCGACCGAACGAACACGGAGGTTCGGCTCGCTCGCTTCAGGCGACCATGTCGTTCGTATCCAGGCGAAAGGCCTGCTTGGGCATCCTGGACCGGTGGCGACGATTCCCGTGTCCATCGCCCGGCCGTTCTACCTGCGCCCGGCTTTCTACGTGCCGATGGCGACGCTCGGCATCATCAGCCTCGGTCTGGTCGTCAATCTCGGCATTCGCCGCCGGCGGCATCACCGCGAACTCCAGGAGCGAGAGCAGAGATTCAGCCAGATCTTCCATTCCAGTCCTCTGGCCACCGGAATCTCGTCGCCCGAAGAGGGTCGCATCGTCGATATCAACGAGGAGTTTGCCCGGCGCTTTGGATACACCCACGACGAGGTGATCGGCAGGACGGTGACCGACATCGGTTTCTGGATTCGGCCAGAGGATCGCGCTGCGGTAGTGTCAGCACTCGACGACCCTGATGGAAGTCACCGGATTGAGACGCAGTTGCGCTGCAAGTCGGGCGAGGTAGCCGACGTCGTCCTCTACCCGGCGCGGATCGAGATTGGCGGAAAGCCCTCGTTGGTCTGGCAGATTCTCGATGTCACCGCGCAGCGGCGTCTCGAAGCGCAGCTTCAGCAGGCTCACAAGATGGAAAGCGTCGGGCGTCTGGCGGGAGGCATCGCGCACGACTTCAACAATCTCCTGACTATCATCATGGGCAATGCGTCGCTGCTCGATGACGCGCTGGAGCCGGGAGACGAGCGGCACGGCGAGGTCGGGCAGATCCAGGTGGCGGCCGAGCGCGCGGAGAAGCTCACTCGCCAACTGCTGGCGTTCGCCCGCAAACAGATTGTCGAGCCGCGGACCGTGAATCTGAACGATCTGGTCTTGAGGACCGATCGCATGTTGAGGCGTCTTATTGGCGAGCACGTCGAGCTGGTCACGATCCTGGCGCCCGATGCCATGGCCGTGCACGTCGACCCCGCCCAGATCGAACAGGTGCTGCTCAACCTGGCCGTCAACGCGCGAGACGCGATGCTGGACGGTGGCACGCTGACACTCCGCACCGCGAACGTCGAGATGGCCGAGGGCGACCCGACGCGTGAACCTGATACGCCTCCGGGTGCGTACGTCAGGCTGTCAGTGGTCGATACCGGTACCGGCATGGACGGACGGACGGCCGCTCACGTCTTTGATCCGTTCTTCACGACCAAGGCAGCCGGTAAGGGAACCGGGCTCGGTCTGGCGACCTGTTACGGCATCGTAAAACAGTTGCGGGGACAGATCACGATCGACACGGCACGAGGTCGCGGCACCGCGTTCCACGTCGACCTGCCGGTGGCTACGTCGCCGGCGCAGGTCGAAGAAACGCCCGAGGAGCGTGTCGAGTTGCCGAGAGGATCCGAGGTCGTACTGCTGGTCGAAGACGAGGTGCAGGTGCGCCGGCTGGCCGCCTCGATCCTCCGCCAGCGCGGCTATGACGTGTTCGAAGCGGCAAACGGTCCGGAGGCTCTGGGGTTCGAGGCCGGGCATGAGGGACCGATCGACATACTGGTGACCGACATCGTGATGCCGCAGATGCGGGGGACCGAGCTGGCGAGCCGTCTGAAGCCCCGGCGCCCCGACATGAAGGTGCTGTTCATGTCCGGCTACACCGACGACCAGATGTTCCGCCAGGAAGTCGGGACCGGGTCGTTCGCGTTTCTTGCCAAACCGTTCACGCCCGCATCCCTGGCCAGCAAGGTACGGGAGCAACTCGACAGTTCCGCAACATAGAGACGATCACTCCCGGAGTGATTGGTTGTCCGGCGGACGCAATCACTCCGGGAGTGATCGTCCGGACCCGGCAGCCGACCGGTCAGGTCACGTGGAACTGCAGCGCGCGGAGCGTGCTGATCAACTCGGGCGATCCGCCGGTGACGGTCACCGTGGTCTGGCGGAATTCCCGGCGCATCTGATAAGTGCTGCGCAACTCGTCAAACACCAGAGCCCGCTCGCCAGGCGTCATCGGCGCCGTTCGGCGGAGCGCCTCGTGGTCGCGTGCGATCGGACACACCGCCGCGACGACGTCCGCCAGCACCTCCACCTCGTTTCGTCCTGCGGCGTTGACGGTGGGTGGCGGGAGAGAGGGCGGCAGCGCAGTCGCCCCGGCGTGCCACGCCGGCTCGACGCCGAGGAAGCGGCAGGCGGCGTCGTACACCATCGCCGTGCCGTTCAACTTGCCTTCGAGCGAATAGCCCGCCACATGAGGTGTGCCGATGTCGACGTCGGCGAGGAGCTGCCCGTCAATGGCCGGCTCGTGATCCCAGACATCGAGGACTGTCGCATCGAGCCGACCGTCTCCGAGGGCGCGGCCGAGCCCCCTCTCGTCGACGGCCTCGCCCCTCCCGGCGTTGCAGAACCACGCGCCCGGTTTAAGACGCGAGAAGAACCGCTCGCCGATGAGCCGATACGTGGGAAAGAGCCCGTCGTACGTCAACGGCGTGTGGCACGTGATGATGTCGCAGTCGAGCAGCTCGTCGATCGGGCGATAGATGTCGCTCCCGGTGGCGAGTGATTTCGGCGGATCGTTGAGGACCGGCACCATGCCGAGCGCTGTCGCCTTTTCGACAACCAGCGAACCGACGTGCCCGACGCCGATGATGCCGACGTGCTTTCCGGCGAGCGCGCATCCGTGACGGCGAGCCAGCGTGAGCCACGCGGCAGCGATGTATTCGGCGACGGCGTTGGCGTTGCACCCGAGCGCGGCATGACTCGCGATCCCCATCCGCGCTAGATCGTCGATCGCCACGTGATCCGAACCGGACGTGGCGGTGCCGACGAATCGAACCCGCGTGCCCGCCAGCATCGCCTCGTCCACGCGCGTGATCGCCCGGACGACGAGCAGATCGACGTCACGGAGATGATCACGAGTGATCCGGCGCCCCTGCAGCAGGCGCACCTCGCCGAGCGTGCCGAACGCCTCCCGAGCGAACGGGATGTTCTCGTCGGCCAGAATGGTGACGGTCGCCACGTAGGAATCTTACCTGAGGATGAGGCCGAACACCTGTCCCACAAACGCGGTCAATTCGATGGTGGAGCCCGTCGTTCGAAAGTGGCGCCAGCTCATCGTCACACCGCCGGCGAGGCCGCCCTTGGCGTTGTGCAGGAAGTACACCGGCAGGTCGAATCGGACGCCGCCTGATGACGGATTGACCGACAGGCGGGGATTGACGGCGACGGTCGGGCCGAAGAGCCGGCGAACTTCCAGTGTCAGGACGTGGGTCCGGGCCATCGTCACACCACCGACCGCCCGGTTGACGCATTCAAGCACGCCCGTGTCGCCGAGGGGGACGCAGATCTGGCGGCTGTTCCCCGCGTGGTATTCCACCACCCGCGCATACTCCGCTCCGTACGAGAGCGCTTCGCTGGCGACGAGCCCGGCCCTGGCCGTCAGCGCCCAATTGACGCGGGTTTCGGTTTCGCTCGACGCGGTTGGGGTGGGGACGAAGCTGAACCGCTCCGGGCCGAACGTGTAACTGACGCCGGCCAGGAACAGGCGCCGCGGAGCGAGCCATCGCGCCACCTCCTCAGCCGCGTGCAGCTGCGGTGTCTCCGCCGCGGCGAGCGCCCCGTTCGGACCTTCATGCCGCAGATCGCGAATCGAGCACGGCCGCCTCGGCAGAGTGATCTGCTGTGCCTGCTCGTACTGACGGCACGCGGCATCGAGCTTCTCGCGCGCGACGGCGGACGGGTAGCTGGTCCAGAGCAGGCCAAACTCCACGGTCGACTTGTAGCGAAGTCCATCGAGATCGGCGAACACCGCCTGCCGTGAGGTGCCGTCGACCACGCCCTGAAGCTTTATGTCGAGCAGCCAATCCCGGTACTGAAAGCCGATGCGTGCGCCGGCAATCTTCGTCGTGGAACTCGCTTCGAGGATGAACGTGGGCGCTGGTCCGCTGCCGACCGACCGCCGCGTCGGATCGGCCAGCCGGGCCAGCGCGCCGTTGACGGCGCTGCGCCGCTCGGCGGCATTCAGGGTCTCTTGCTGGTTCGCGGCGTCTGAAATCGGGACCGGCGGTTGCGCGCCGGCATGCACGCTGGTCAGCAGGAGCGCCGCACAGGTCATCACGATCGCCGGTTGCGCCCTCGGGCTCATCGCATCCTCCCCGGAGTGTCAGATGGATGCGGATTGTACGAAGGCCGAGGGACCGCAGTCTGCCGGATTGCACGGAGAATTCCTCTGCAGCCTCCAGTCGGCCTGGCGGGTGAGGCGCTCGCGCCCCGTCTCCTCCGTGGCGTTTCCTTCGTCACGGATGGCAGCCGCCGTCGATATACTGGTGCACACACCATCGCACACATGCCTGCTGGCCCGTTCCGGAGGACACTGTCGTGAAACGGACGATTTGTATAGCCGCTGCCTTGCTGCTTGCCACCGCGCCGAGCGGTGCTGCCGCTGAGTATCCCGCGCCGGTGCAGGGCGACTACGTCCTGAAGAATTTCGCCTTCGCGAGCGGCGGGAGTCTGCCCGAGTTGCGCATGCACTACCGGACCATCGGTCAGCCGCGAAAAGACGCCGCGGGTCTGGTCCGCAACGCCGTGCTCGTGCTGCACGGAACGACGGGCAGCGGTGCGCAGTTCCTCGCGGCGTCGTTCGCAGGTGAGCTGTTTGGCTCGGGCCAGCTGCTGGACGCGTCGAAGTACTTTCTCATCCTGGTGGACAACATCGGCCACGGCGGATCGAGCCGGCCGAGCGACGGCCTGCGCGCGGCGTTTCCGAAGTATGGCTACCGCGACATGGTGACCGCCCAGTACCGGCTGCTCACCGAAGGGCTGGGCGTCAACCACCTGCGTCTGGTGATGGGCACATCGATGGGCGGGATGCACTCCTGGCTGTGGGGCGAGATGTACCCCGATTTCATGGATGCCCTGATGCCGCTCGCCAGCCTGCCCACGCAAATCGCGGGGCGCAACCGCATGTGGCGCAGGATCGCCATCGATGCCATTCGCAGCGACCCCGAGTGGCAGGGCGGAAACTACACGGCTCAGCCGAGGGGGCTGCGCACGGCGGCCGGGATGCTGGACTTGATGAGCAGCAACCCGGCGCTGCACCAGGCGGCGGCGCCGACATTCGAAGCCGCCGACAAGGCCTTCGACACGTACGTCAACAACTACATGAAGACCGCCGACGCGAACAACGTGCTGTACGCGCTTCAGGCGTCCTGGGATTACGATCCGGGTCCGGCACTCGAGAAGATCAAGGCGCCGCTGGTGGCGGTGAACTCAGCGGACGACCTCATCAACCCGCCCGAACTGCGCATCCTCGAGCGGGAGATCACACGCGTGGCGAAGGGGTCCGCGTTCGTCATTCCACTGGGCGACAAGACCCGAGGCCACGGAAGCCACACCATCGCGGCGTTGTGGAAGGACCATCTGGCCGGTCTGCTCAAAGCCACGGAGAAGTAGCCGCCGCTCAATCCGACAGCACGAGGTGACTGATGGTTGAGGTGAGGGAAGTCCAGTCGCGATCTGAGCTCAAGCAGTTCGTGACGTTCTCCGAGAAGATGTATCGGGGGCACCCGCAGTACGTGCCCAAGCTCGTGGATGACGAGCTGAGCACGCTCCGCCGGGATCGGAATCCCGCGTTCGAGTACTGCGAGGCCCGTTACTGGATGGCGTTCAAGGACGGCAAGGCGGTGGGCCGTATCGCCGGCATCATCAGCCGCCGGTACATCGAGACGTGGAAGTCGCGCCGGGCCCGGTTTGGGTGGATTGATTTTGTCGACGATCCGGACGTGTCGGCGGCGCTGCTCGGCGCGGTCGAACAGTGGGCGAGAGAGCAGTCGCTCGATGGCGTGCACGGACCGCTGGGATTCTGCGACATGGACCGGGAGGGCATGCTCATCGACGGCTTCGATGAACTGGACATGCTCATCACGATCTACAACCACCCGTACTACCCGGTTCATCTCGAGCGGCTCGGCTACGCCAAGGACGTGGACTGGGTGGAGTACCTGGTCGAGACGCCCGCGGAGATGCCTGACAACGTCGACCGCATCGCCCGAATCGTGCTCGACCGCTGCAAGCTCCGTCTCCTGGAGACAAAAGGCAAGCGCGATTTGCTGCCGTACATCGATGGGATCTTCGCGCTGATCAACGACACCTACAAGGATCTCTACAGCGTCGTCCTGCTGTCGGAGCCGCAGATCAAGTACTACACGAAGGCGTTCTTCGGCTTTCTCGATCACCAGTACGTCAAGATCATCCTCGACCAGCAGGGGAAGGTCGCCGCCTTCGGGGTCGCGATGCCGTCGCTGTCGAAGGCGCTCCAGCGATGCCGCGGGCGGTTGTTTCCATTTGGATTCGTGGGCATTCTGCGCGCGCTCAAGAAGAACGACCGCCTTGACCTTCTATTGACGGCGGTGCGGCAGGACTTGCAGAACAAGGGCGTCAACGCGGTGCTGATCAACGAGGTGTGGAAGTCGGCCGTCAAGAACGGCAGCAAGTACGCCGAGACCGGGCCGGAACTCGAAACCAACGAGAAGGTGCAGTCGCAGTGGAAGCATTTCGCCAACCGCCAGCATCGGCGCCGGCGCTGCTTCTACAAGGCGCTCTGAGGTTTCGAAGTGCTGCATCCCATCCTGCAGGCCACCGCAGACGCGCTGCGCGCTGCAACCGTTGATCTGGCGCCCGACGACATCGGGCGTCGTCGCCAGCCGGACCGCTGGTCCGTCGCCCAGATTCTCGACCATCTGCTTCGGACGTATACCAGCACGGCGTATATCCTCAATCGATGCGTGGGGCAGAACAAGCCGAAGGGCAGGCGACCTACGCTGCGGGAGCGAGTGGCCGCGTGGGTGGTCGTCGATCTCGGCCACTTTCCGACCGGCTCCCAGGCCCCTGCCGTGGCCCTCCCGTCACCCAGCCCGGCCCCGACCGTCAGAGACGATGCCCTGGCGGCCCTGGCGCAGCTGGACGGTGCGGCGGCGGCGGCCGAAGCGCGGTTCGGACGCCGGACGAAACTCGCCAATCATCCGATCCTCGGGCCGCTCGACGCCGGGCAGTGGCGCCGATTCCACTTCGTCCACACCCGCCACCACATGAAGCAGATCGCCCGGCTGAGTGTCCAATCATCCCGGAGTAATTACGGAATTGTAATCACTCCGGGAGTGATTGAATTCGCCCCGGTGCCTTTGTGCTATTCTCTGCACGAATTCACCGCGCGACCGTTCCTGACAGGCCCTGAGGCGACATGGAACCCTCGTCTGTCGGCCCGTACCGTATCATCGAACGGCTGGGAGCCGGTGGGATGGGTGAGGTCTACCTGGCGGTGGACACCCGTCTGAATCGGAAGGTCGCGCTCAAGTCCCTCACCGATCCGTCGCTCGATGCCCCGCACGCGCGAAGCCGGCTGCTGCGTGAGGCGCGCGCCGCCGCCCAGATCACGCATCCGAACATCGCGGCGATCTATGACATCCTCGACACCGAGGCGCATCCCTGCATCGTGATGGAGTACGCGCAGGGCGAGACGCTCGCTCGCATCGCGAGCCGCGGGCCTCTGCCGTGCCACCAGGTCCTCACTATCGCCTCGCAGCTGGCGGGCGCACTGGCGCACGCGCACGCGGCGGGCGTCGTGCACAGGGATCTCAAGCCGTCGAATGTCGTGCTGACACCGGACGGCGCGGCCAAGGTCCTCGACTTCGGCCTTGCCCGCGTCAGCGACCTCGAACAGGATCTGGCATCCGCCGATGCATCCACGTGCGAAGTGACGCTGTCGCGAGCGGGCGTCATGGCCGGCACGCCGGCCTACATGGCTCCCGAGCAACTGGGTGGGCATCCGGCGAGCCCCTCGAGCGACATCTACAGCCTCGGTGCCACGCTGTTCGAACTGCTCACCGGGCGGAAGCCCTTCGACGCGCCGACCACGCGCGATGTGATCTACCAGGTTCTGGCGAAGCCTACGCCCCTGGTCAGTGCCGTCAACGGATCCGTGCCGCCAGTCGTGGACGCGATCGTCGCGAAAGCGATGGCCAAGGATCCGGCGGAACGGTACCGGTCGGCGGCGGAGATGGCCGACGATCTTCAGCAGGCGGCGCTCAAGTGCGCGGCCACGCCAGACCGATCCGGATCGCGCGGATCGACGGTCGGCCTGGCTGCGAGTCTGGCGGCGATCACGTCGCGCCGCCGGTGGACGGCGGGGCTGGCCGGCGCCGCGCTCGTGGCGGCGGTGTTGGTGCCGGCGGGATTCCTTCTTCAGGAGCGAATGTTCCCCGTCCCGCCTGTTGCCTCGCAGTTCGTGGCCGTCCTGCCGTTCGCCAACCAGACCGGCGATCCGGCCCAGGACGCGGTCGCCGCTGGCTTTTCAGAGGCGATTGTCTCCGCGCTCGAGGGCCTGTCGGCGGTGAACGTGCTCTCGCGGCCAGCCGACCCGGCGATCTCCCCGAACTCCGGGGATGCGCGAAAGGCCGCCCGCGAGCACGGCGTGACCATGCTGGTGAGCGGCAGTCTGCGCCGGGTTAGCGGGGTGCCGCGCTTCGTTGTGGCGGTGGAGGACCCGAGCGGCAAGGTCGTCTCCGAGAAGACCTATCACGGTTGGACCACCGGGACGTCCGGGACTCAAGCGCAGGCCACCTCCGATATCGTCGCGGCGCTGAACGTCAGCCTGACGGCGGCGGATCGAGGCCGGCTGAGCCGGACGCCCGCGTGCCAGGCCGCCTCGTACGCCGATTACGCGGCTGGACGCCTGCTGCTCGACCGCCGTGATGTCGCCGGCAATGTGGCCAGGGCCGAGAAGGCGTTCCGGTCTGCCGTCGCACGGGATCCCTCCTGCGCGCCGGCGATGGCCGGCCTGGCCGACGCGTGCCTCGCCCAGTACGGCGAGACCAGAGATCCGTCATGGATCGAACAGGCCAGATCCTTGATCGTGAATGCCAGCGCCGCGGATCCCGACAGCCCGGCCATCCGGATCTCGCTGGCGCGTTTCTATCTCAGCACCGGCAAGAACGAACAAGCCGAGAACGCCATCCGGCAGGTGATCGAGAAGCGGCCGTTCGACGACGAGCCGCATCGCGTACTCTCAGACGCGCTGGACACGGAAGGCCGGAAGCAGGAAGCGGATGCGGAGATTCAGCAGGCCATCAGGCTTCGGCCCAACAACGTCCTCAATCACCTGGTCCAGGGCGCGATGTTGCTGGAGGCCCAGCGCTACAAGGACGCAGTCGACACGTTCGGGCGCGTTCTGGCGATCCAGCCCGACAATGCCTGGGCGTTGACGAACCGGTGTTCCGCTCACGCGTATCTTGGTGCCTACGAGCAGGCGCTCGCGTGTTACCAGGCGCTGCCCTCAGACGCTACCAACCTCACAAATATCGGTGTGATCTACTTTGCGCTCGGCCGGTTTCGTGAAGCGGCAACCGTGTGCGCCAAGGCGGTGGAGTTGGATCCGGGCAACGACATCAAGCGCCGCAACCTCGCCGACGCGTACGCGGCGATCGGCGATCGAACAAGCGCCCTCAGGGAATTCGAACAGGCCGCGACGCTCACGCAGGGCATGATCAGGGTCAATGCCCATCAACCGAGGGTGCTGGCCCGGCACGCGTTCTATGATGCGAAGCTCGGCCGCCGCGAGGAAGCACTTCGACATGCCAGTCAGGCCGTGGAACTTGCTCGAGACGACCCGTACGTCCTGTACCGACGCGCCGTGGTTCACTGCCTTCTCGGCCAGCCAGTCGACGCGGTCATCTGGCTCGAGCGCGCGCTACAGAAGGATTACCCGGTGCGAGACGCGCGTGGCGACGCGGATCTCGATCCGATCAAGACGCTCCCGAAAGTCGCTGAGATGCTGCGCGGAGATCGGTAGACGCGCAGCCGGGCACCCAACGGCGGAGGTCACACTCACCAATGGAGGAATCGCAATGAAGTACAAAGGGGTTACTCGCATCATCACCATCCTCATCCAGCGGTCGCTCCCGAAGGGTCCGTACACGCTCGACGTCGTGCCCGACTACGCGACGGCCTTGCCTGGCGACACGGTGGCCTGGAACATTCAGGGCGCGCCTGCAGGCGTCGACGTGACGGTCGGGAATTTTGAACAGGTCAGCGGCTTGACACGCGTGCGCGTTCGCCGGGGCGCCGTGCGTATGGTCGCGCAGAATTTCCCCGAGAAGAAGATCAAGAAGACGCCGACCGGACACGCCTGCAAGCTCCGCGGGTTACTGCCCGGTATCTACAAGTACGACGTGCGGTTCAACGGCGTCACCGTCCTGGATCCCGAGATCGAGGTTCCGAGGCCCGGAAGACTGTAGAGAGATCGCCGTCGAACTCCCCGGCGTACGGCGCGCGTCAGCTCCGGCCGATGGCCTGCTTGACGCGCGCCGGCGTCATCGGCAGCTGATTGAGCCGCGCGCCGACCGCGTCGAAGATCGCGTTGGCGACGGCCGCCCCCACCGGGACGATGGCCGGCTCCCCGCAGCCGGCCGCGGGGATCTCTGGCGCGTCAATCAAGACGGTCTCGATCCGCGGCACCCACGAGAAGAGAGGCAGCCCGTACGTGTCGAAGTTCTTGTCGAGCACCTCGCCGCCCTTGAAGTGAATCTCCTCGCTGAACGTGTAGCCGAGACCCATCGTGATGCAGCCTTCGACTTGCTGCACCGATCCCTCCCGGTTCACGATGACGCCCTGATCCTGCGCGCATACCACCCGCTTGACCTGCACCCGGCCGGTCGCCTTGTCGACCGCCACCTCGGTCATCAACGTGACATAGGTGCCCGCGTCGATGCCGCAGGCGACGCCGACGCCGCGGCCGCTTGGCGCCGCCTTCGGAGTCCAGCCGAACCGCTTGGCAGCCGCCTCCAGCGCGCGGATCATCCGCGGGTCGGTCAGATTCTTCAGTCTGAAGGCCACCGGGTCCATGCCGGCCCTGGCCGCCATGACGTCGATGTGCGACTCGCGCGCAAAGGCGTTGGTACTCGCCCCGGGCGCGCGCCACGGGCCAATCGCAAACGGATGGTAGCCAGCCGCTCCTCCGCCGCCCCAACTGCCATAGACCATCGTCTGGTGGTTGGCGATGTTATAGAAATGCGCCGCGCCCCGTTCCCCGGCGGCATACACGTGATAGTCCCAGAGCACAATCGCGCCCGAGGCGTCGATGGCCGACTTGATCTTCATCACCGCGGCGGGACGGAACGTGTCGTAGAAGAACTCCTCATCGCGCCCGAACACCACGCGCACGGGTTTGCCGGTGAGCACGGCGAGCCGCGCCGCCTCGACGGCCTGCCGCGACGCGGACTTGCCGCCGAAGCCTCCACCGACAAACGGCGTGATCACCCGCACCTTGTCGGCCGGCAGCCTCAGCGCGGCCATAATCTGACTCTTGACGGGAAACGGCGTCTGCGTGCCCGCCCAGACGGTCACCTTTCCGTTTTCGACCGCCGCGACCGCCGAGTGCGTCTCCATCGGCGCGTGCGCCATATAGCTGTCCAGATATGTCGCGTCGAACTTCTGCGCCGTGGCGCCGGCAAACGTCGCGACATCGCCACCCGCCGCCGCGCGCTGACCCTGCGGCGCGTTCTTCACGAGGTGATCGAAGATCGTCTGGTTGTCGACGGGCGGGTCGTTCCGCGTGAACTGCGCCTTGATGAGCGCGAGCGCCCTGTCCGCCTCGTCGCGGTGTTCGTGAAGCACCGCCACCATGTCGCCGTCCCGGATCACGCGAACGCCCGGCACCTGCTCGGCAGCCGACGTGTCGACCTGCGTCATCGTGGCGCCGTGAGCCGGAGGCCGGAGGATGCGGGCGTGCAGCGCCCCGCCCGGCGGCACGATGTCGCCCGCGTACTTTGCCTTGCCGGTCACCTTCTCGATCGCATCTCGCCGGGGTGCCGGCATTCCGACAATCCTGAACGCCTTGACGGGCTTGACGGTGGCTTTCTGCTCGAGCTTGCGCTCGATGCGCTTGCCCTCGGTGAGCTGGCCGTAGGTCACCTTCTTGTTTGCATCCGTCGCGACCGACACGACGCCCGCCTTGACGACCAGGGTGTCGATGGGCACCTGCAGACGTTCCGACGCAAGCAGCAGCAGCACCGCGCGCGCCTCGGCCCCTGCGTTCCGCAGGATCGGGCCGAACGTGCGGATGCTGAGCGATCCGAACGTGCCCATGTCCCACGGACACACGTCCGTGTCGCCCATGACGACGTCCACCGATGCGAGCGGCACGTCGAGCTCTTCGGCGAGCAACTGCGGGAGCGACGTCATCGACCCCTGGCCAAGCTCGACCTTACCGACGAAGCAGGTGACGCGGTTGTCGGTGCCGATGTGCAGGTACGCATTGACGTCCGTCGGAGGGCCCTGCCGGCCTGCCTGCGGCCTCGCCCCTTCCTGCAGACCCTGCGCCGGATCGACCGCCATCAACACGAGCAGGCCCGTGCTCGTGAGCTTCAGGAAGTCGCGCCGATCGACCGGGAACGTGGTTGGGCCGTCCACGACCAGTTCGTTGTCATCGTCCCAGCTCATCGCGCGCCCCCTTTCATCGATGCCGCCGCGGTCTCGACAGCTGCCACAATCCGGACGTGCGCGCCACAGCGGCACAGGTGGTCGTCCAAGTGCTCAATGATCTGGGCGTGGGTGGGCTTCGGGTTCTTCAGCAGGAATGCGTAGGCGCCGAGGATCATCCCGGGCGTGCAGAAGCCGCACTGGAACGCCAGGTGCTTCACGAAGGCCTCCTGCAGCGGATGGAGGGTGCCGTCAGTGGCGAGGCCTTCGATGGTCAGAACCTTCTTGCCATCGACCTCCCGCATCGGCGTGGCGCACGAGCGCACGGCCTCGTTGTTGACCAGCACCGTGCAGGCGCCGCAGAGGGCGGCGCCGCAGCCGAACTTGGTTCCAGTCAGGCCGAGGTCGTCGCGCAGAACCCACAACAGCATGCGGTTCTCGTCGACCGTCAGCCGCGTGGGCTTGCCATTCAGCGTGAAAGCTACCGTTCGCATCGCAGGCGTCTCCAGTGGAGGGGCGTGATCGTTCCCGAGCCGCATTGATACGCCCGGGCGGGGGAGATGTCAACTGGACGGCGAGCCAGACATCCCCTACGCCGCGCGGCCGTCGCCCATCCGGATGTTGATCGACTTCTCGATCGCGTGCAGGTAGGGCAGTTCGTCGGCAGCCACCAGCGTCACCGCCGTTCCGGTGGCTTCGGCGCGTCCCGTGCGGCCGACGCGATGCACGTAGGCATCCGGCGAGTGCGGGACCTCGTAGTTGATCACGTGCGAGATGCCGTCGATGTCGAGGCCGCGTGCGGCGATGTCGGTGGCCACCAGAACCGTGTGCCGGCCGCTCCGGAACCCCTCGACCGCCGCGGTCCGTTCCCGCTGCGTCCGGTCCGCGTGCAGCGCCACACACTTGATGCCGCGGCCCGACAGCGCGGAGGCCAGCGTGTCGGCAAATCGCTTCGTGCGCACGAAGACCAGCGCGGGTTCGCGATGGCGCCGCAGAAACTGGGCCAGCCAGTCTGTCTTCTCCCGCGACGGCACCTCGAACGCCACGTGCGTGATCGTGGTGGCCGGTCCACCGGCACGGCCGATCTGCACGTGTTTCGGCGCGTGCATGATCTCGTCGGCCATCCGGACGACGTCGCTCGATGTGGTCGCCGAAAACAGCAGCGTCTGCCGCGCCTTGGGCAGTGTCGCGACGATGCGGCTCACATCAGGCCAGAAGCCCATGTCCATCATGCGGTCCGCCTCGTCCAGGACCAGCACTTCGAGCCGCGTGAAATCCGCCGCACCGCAGTTCATCAGGTCCTGCAGGCGCCCAGGCGTGGCGACAACGATGTCGGCACCCGACTTCAGGCCCCGCGTCTGCATGTCCGCATCGACGCCCCCGTACACCGCGACGCTGGTGAGCGTGGTGTGATACGCAAATCCCTGGAAGTCGTCCTCGATCTGGACCGCGAGTTCGCGCGTCGGCGCCAGCACGAGCACCCGCGTGCACGGCTGGCTGACGGGCTGTTCGAGCAGCCGCTGCATGATGGGCAGCAGAAAGGCCGCCGTCTTGCCCGTCCCGGTCTCCGCGCAGGCGATCAAATCCGCGCCTGCGAACACGACGGGGAACACGGCACTCTGAATCGGCGTCGTGCGGGTAAACCCGCGATCCTCGATGCCGACTCGGATGCGCGGATCCAGCGTCAATGCCGAGAAATCGATGGGGGTCGGGTCGTGGGCGAGCGTCTCAAATGGGAGGGTGACAGGCGGTTTGGTCGTCGGGGCCGGCCGATGCGCGCCGGATCGGCCGCCGGGCCGGCGCGGACGTCGCGATTGCTCGTGGGAGGTCGATGGGGTCAATGTGGTCAATTCCTCGAATGTATCAGGCGTGCAGGGTGTTGATCCGAGGGAAACCGGACGGCAGGTCGGTCAACAGAGGGGTTCAATCGACGGGCTTCGCGACCACCCTTCACGCGTGTATGCTCCGAGTATTATCGCATAGATTGGCTTGGAGCCTCGATTTCGGGGCCGTGGCCCTCTCTCTCTGCGCGACTTGATGGCAGAATAGGTCCGCCGAACCCCATGAACCTCCGTCACCTGCGCCCGTCTGTCACCCTGCTAGGGATTGCGCTGGTCGCCCTGGCCGTCCGGCTTGTCTACCTGGCCGAACTCAGCGGGAATCCGCTCCTGTCCGTCCTGATGGGCGACAGCCGCCAGTACGACCAGTGGGCGCGACAGATCGCGGGTGGGCAGTGGATCGGCACCGAGATCTTCTACCAGACACCTCTTTATCCGTATTGTCTTGCCGCCATCTTCAAGATCGCAGGCCACAACCTGGGCCTGGTGCGGGTTGTCCAGGCCATCCTCGGTGCAGCATCCTGCGCGTTGATCGGCCTGGCGGGCCGCCGGTTCTTCAGCGACCGGGTCGGCGTGATTGCCGCGCTGCTGCTGGCGTTCTATCCTCCTGCGATCTTCTTCGATGGACTGATCCAGAAGTCGTCACTGGATATCTTCCTGATCACACTGGTCATCGTCTTCGTCGCGGAGTTCCAGCACCAGCCTCGCTGGCGGTGGCTGATCGCGCTCGGTGCTGCCACCGCGGCACTCACGCTGAACCGCGAGAATGCCCGGATCATCTACCCGGTCATCGGGGCTTGGCTGCTGTTTCAGTTTCGCGACGTCCCCGTCCGTCGCCGGGTCGGGTGGGCCGCCGCGTTCCTCTGCGCCACGCTGGTCGTCTTGCTGCCCGTAGGCATTCGCAACTACCGGGTTGGCGGCGAGTTCCTCCTGTCAACCTCTCAGCTCGGGCCGAATTTCTTCATCGGCAACAACGCCCACGCCTCGGGCAGTTACGACTCCCTGGTGCCTGGCCGTGGTGACGCGGTCTACGAACGCGCCGACGCCACCGCACTCGCGTCGACAGCGGCCGGCCGGCCGCTGTCGCCTGGCGAGGTGTCCGACTACTGGCTTCGCCAGTCGTTTGACTACATCCGCGCCCAACCGGTTCAGTGGCTCGCGCTGCTGGGGAAGAAGCTGCTTCTGACGTTCAACGCGGCCGAGATCCCGGATACCGAATCGATTGAGGCATACGCCGATTCCTCCCGGATGCTCGGTGCGCTGATGTGGTTCAGTTTCGGCGTCGTGCTGCCGATCGCCGCTCTCGGTGTCTGGATCCATCGCGGGAGATGGCGACCGTTACTGGTCCTGTACGGGATGTTCGTCGGCCTGGCGCTGTCGGTGGCCGTGTTCTTCGTCGTCGCTCGGTATCGGCATCCCCTGGTTCCGATCGTGCTCCTCTTCTCGGCGGCCGGGTTGGGCGCCGTGTTTGACCTCCGGCGGGTGAGTGCGCCGAAGCCAGCGGCCGGGCGGCGCGAGCGCGGGCATGCGCGAAAACTGCCGGCCGATCGCCGACCGGTGACGCGCCCGGACTGGAAGCGACAATGGATCCCCGGACTCGCCGCCGCTGGAGTGTTGGCGGTTGTCACGCATCTTCCGATGAAGGTGGTTCACGACCAGACGTACATCAACCTCGGCGCGTTCCTCGTACAGGACGGGCGAGCCGCCGACGCGATTTCCGTGCTGCTGAAGGCCGCAGCGGTGGACGAAACCTTCGCCGAACCGCACTTCAGCCTGGGGCAGGCCTACCGGCAGACCGGAGAGCCGCAGGCCGCCCTTGAAGAACTGACGAGGGCCATCGCCCTGCGCCCGGATTACGCCGAAGCGCACAGCGCGCTCGGAGTGTTGTTGCGGGGCCTGGGCAGGCCGGCTGAGGCCCTTCCGCACCTCAAGGAAGCGGCGCGGCTGCTGCCGCGTTCGGTCGAGGCACACTCGAATCTGGGACTAGCCCTGATGGAGGCGGGCCTGTCGAACGACGCGATTATCGAGCATCGGCGCGCCATGGCGCTGGCGCCAGATACTCCCAGCCCTCACAACAACCTCGCCGTGGCGCTTCAGCAGACGGGTGCCGTTCAGGAGGCGATTGCCGAGTATCAGAAGGCGTTGGCGCTCAAGCCGGACGACGTCGAGGCACACGGCAATCTGGCGTTCGCGCTGGCCTCTGTCCGGGATTTCGAGGCGGCGTTCAGGCACTTCCGCGAGGCGGTTCGGCTCCAGCCGGGCAACTATGGTCTCCGCATCAATCTTGGCAACGCACTTTGTGAGGCCGGCCGAATCGCCGAGGGGATCGGGCAGTACGAGGAAGCGGGACGTTTGTCGCCGGATTCCGTCGATGCGCCGTACCTCGCCGCCCAGGCCTATGCGAAGGCGGGTCGTATTGGGGAAGCGGTTGCGAGCCTGGAGAAGGCGCTCGGCATCGCGACCGCGACCGGCCGAACAGACATGGTCGGCCAAATCAACGAGGCCATCCGACAGACCAGAGCGCTGATGCCGCGCCGGGCCCCGTGAAAATGATCACTCCCGGAGTGATTGTTACCGAACGTTCGGGAACAATTACTCCGGGAGTAATTGCCCATCCGGGCTGTCGCCCTTTTGACAGGGCCCGCCGCTGGCGGATAGAGTCGGAGAACCTATGATGATCCCGATGCGCGCCCGGCGGATGTTGGTCCTGGTCTTGACAGTGGCGGCGATGGCTCTGGCAGGCGAGCCGGCTGTGATGGCCCGGCAGAAGGCGCCGATCACCTGGTCGGTTACGTCGGTCAACGCGTCGGTGAAGGCTGGCGCGAGCGTTCGCGTCGAGATCACGGCCCGCATCGAAGACGGGTGGCATCTCTACTCGCTGACCCAGCAGGCCCCGCCCGATCCCACGCGCATCACCGTGCCAGACGGCCAGCCGTTCACCCTCGGCGGCAAGATCGAGGCGCCGGCCCCGGAGACAGGGTTCGACAAGGCACAGGACTCCGAGACGGAGTACTACACCGAGAGCGTCAGCTTCAAGGTGCCTCTCAAGGCGGCGGCGGCGACGACCGCTCCGGGCAGGCATGTCGCGCACATCAGGGCGACCTGGCAGGCCTGCAACGGCGTTCTCTGCATCCGGCCGCAGGTGGCCGACCTCAACGTGCCGATCCAGGTGTCAGCCGCGAAGTAGCTCCGACGTCGGCCCCTGATCTTCATCGGATCGGTCATCAGTGCTCAGCAAGCGTAAAAGGCGCGGTTCTCAGGCGCCGGTGTGGACTGCCGAAGGAAACCTCGCCGACCGCACCAGGCCCCACTTGGCCAGTCGGAACACACACGCGGTCGCCAGACAGCCAAACCCGTATCGCACACTGCGCCAGAAGGTGATGGACGAAGCGTCCGGGGCGTAGCGGGTTGGACACGAGACCTCGCCGATGGCGTACCCGAGCCACGCCGCCTCGGCCAGCACCTCGTTGTCGAACACGAAATCATCCGAGTTGGCGTCCAGCGGCAGGTGCTCCAGAAACTCCCGCGAGAACGCGCGGTAGCCCGTGTGAAACTCCGACACCTTGGTGCCGAGCAGCAGGTTGCCGGCCAAGGTGAGCAGCCGGTTCGCGACATAGCGCCACGCGGGCATGCCCCCGGTGAGCGCTCCACCGCCGAGGATGCGCGAGCCGAGCACGCACGAGTACAGGCCGCTGGCCACCAGATTCGCCATCGCGGGAATCAGCTTGGGCGAGTACTGGTAGTCGGGATGCACCATGACGACGATGTCGGCTCCCTGAGCCAGGGCGAGGCGGTAGCAGGTCTTCTGATTGGCGCCGTAGCCGCGATTGCTGGGGTGCGCATGGGTCAGCACCTTGTCGAGGGTGCGTGCGAGCGACAACGTGCCGTCGCCACTCGCGTCGTCCACGACGATCACCAGATCGACGATCTCCTGGGCGATCACCTCTCGCCAGGTCTTTTCAATCGTGAGCGCCGCGTTGTAGGCGGGCATCACGACGACCAGCTTCTTTTCCCTAATCATCGCGTAGCCCGGTCAGAATTGATTGCGGCGGTTCAGTCCGTCGACGGCACGGCGCGCGATCTGATTGTCAGGATTCAGACGCAGCGCCTCGTTGAATTCGCGCATCGCGTCTGCTGCGCGTCCCGACTTTGCCAACGAAACGCCCAGGCTGCAATGCGCCGCGTCGGACTGCGGCCGCAGGCGCGCGGCCGCCTCGAAGTGACGCATCGCTTCGTCCAACCGCCCCTGGCCACCGACCGCCGTCCCCACCCACATGTGCGCCTCGAATTCGTCCATGTGCAAGCTGAGCATCGTTGCCCGCGTGAAGAGCGTGACGTTGTCCTTCCAGTACGCGACTTGTGCCCGCGTCGTCACCGAACAGCCGGCAATCACCACCACTGCCGCGACAATCGCGACACGGCGTCCGCCACGCAGGCGTTCGAGCATCGCGGCGGAACCCCAGGCGACCATGACAAAGATCCCGATGAGCGGCACGTACGTGTAGCGATCTGCCCTCGCCTGCACACCGACCTGTACCAGACCCACGACCGGCATCAATGTCCCCAGGTACCAGAGCCATCCCACCGGCAGGTACGGATGCTGGCGGGCCAGGGCGTACACCAGCCAGGAGATGCCGCCCAGAACCACGAGCGCGCCGGCCAACTGCCATCCAGGGATAGCGTCGGGGAACGCATACAGCACGGTCAAGCCCTCGGGCCACAGCGTATCGCGGAGGTAGGCAACCATCGACACCAGCGCGTTCTGCAGCCGCAAGCCGAAGGGATACGTCTCGAGCGTGCTGACCGCTCCGCCGCGCTGCTGGACGACGAAGGTGACGGCGCTCGACGCGACCGCCATGACGAACAGCGGGAGTTTCTCCCGGACGAGCGGCCATGCGGCCCGCAGCCGGCCGGATCTCCGGGGCGTTCTGGCCCCTGCCAATCGGCGGTTCGCGCGGCCCTTCGCGGCACCCGCCCTGGAGGACCCGGCGGCCGCGCGCCCCGACGCGTGGCCGCCCGCCTTCGCCCGCCCGGCGTCCGATGCCGTCACGGCCAGCCGCTCAAGCGGCCAGACGTCGAGCAGCAGCAGCACGAACGGGAGCGTCACCAGCATCGGCTTCGCCATCAGGCCCAGGGCGAAGAAGGCGAGCATGAGCAGGTAGAACCCGCGCCGGGAGCGACTGGCGGCGGAAGGGCCTGCCGTTCCCGCCGGGGAACCCGGCGCGCGCACGTACCGGACGTAGGCCCACAGCGTGAGCATCCAGAAGAGCGTACTCAGCACGTCCTTGCGCTCGGCAATCCATGCGACCGATTCGACATGCAATGGATGGACGGCGAACAGGGCCGCGACAAACGCGCTCCGCCACATGGCGCCGGTCAGCGTGAGAAGCACGCCGAACAGCAGCAGGGTGTTTGCGATGTGCAGGACCACGTTGGTGAGGTGATGCGGCCCCGCGGCGACGCCGAACAACTGGACGTCGAGCATGTGCGACAGCCACGTCACCGGGTGCCAGTTGGCCGCGTCGCCCGTAGTGAACGCCCAGGCGATTCCCTCCCGCGTCAGCCCGCGCGCCACGTGAGGGTTCTCGGTGACGTACGCGGGATCGTCAAGGAGCACGAAGTCGAAGTGGCGGACCGGTGCGTAGACGAAGGCCGTCAGCGCCGCCAGCGTCAGCAGCAGCCACAGAGTGGGCCCTGATAGTACCGACAGAGCCTTCGACACAGGATTCATGGCGATGGCGCGTGACGCGGTTTCATCCCGGGCCTGAGAGAATACCACGGCGCGCTGGGCAGTCACGCCGGAGCCCGGCACACGTGCTGTGGGTCTCCTTCATTGCACTAGAATGGCGGGTGCGGCTGGCCTTATCGGGCTCCTGCCGCGTGGCTGACGACGATTACAGAAAGGCGCGTGTGCCTGATGCGGGTTTCGACGCTCAGAGCCGTAGATCGGTGGATCGGCGTGCCGGGCTGCGGGTTCCTGACCTTGTACAGGCTCGTGTTCCGGCGTTCCGAACCGATTGCCACGATTCGACGAATCCTGTTCGTCAAACTCGCGGAACAGGGATCGACCGTACTGGCTGCCGGCGCGCTGCTCCGCGCCATCGAGCAGGTTGGCCGTGAGAATGTCTTCTTCCTTGCGTTCCAGGAGAACCGCTTCATCCTCGACGCGATGGAACTCGTCCCCGCCGGGAATGTCCTCACGCTCGATGTGGACTCCCTGCCCAGCGCCGCGCGCTCGGTGTGGCGTGTCGTCGCTCGGCTCCGGGCACTCCACATCGACGCGGCGATCGATCTTGAGTTCTTCGCCCGCGCGTCAGCGATCCTCACGTTTCTGAGCGGTGCCCGTGTTCGGGTTGGACTCCATTCCTTCGCCGGTGAAGGGCCGTGGCGGGGTGACCTGATGACTCACCGCCTCGTGTGCAACCCGTATCTCCACACGAGCGACCTCTTCCTCGTGATGGTCGAGGCGCTCGCACATCCGGCCGATCGCTTTCCCGCGTGCAGCATGCCGCGCCCGGAGGCGCGACTCCTGCCGCCAGCGCGCCGGATCTCACACGCTGACGTTGAGATGATGCGGCGCATGGTGGGCGAGTGTACGAGGGGGGCCGCGGAGCCGCCGCTCATCCTCCTCAACGCGAACACCGGGGATCTGCTTCCGCTGCGTCGATGGGATACGGGACGCTACGTCGAACTGGCGAGACGACTGCTTGCCGCACTTCCCGAGATTCACGTGCTTCTGACCGGCGGGCCCGGGGAGAGGCACGACGTGGAGGCATTGGCGGCGGCGGTGGCCTCGCCACGCTGCGTGTCGGTGGCTGGCAAGACCACGTTGCCCCAACTGCTGGCTCTCTACTCGCTGTCGCGCGTGCTGGTGACCAACGACAGCGGCCCGGCGCACTTCGCGGCGCTGACCTCGATCGAGGTTGTCACGCTGTTCGGCCCGGAGACGCCAGCCCTCTTCGCGGCCCGCACGCCCCGCAACCACGTGCTGTGGGCTGGAACCGTGTGCAGCCCGTGCGTCAGCGCGTTCAACAACCGCGTCTCCCGATGTCGCGACAACATCTGCATGCAGCGCATCAGCGTGGACGAGGTGTTCGAGGCGACGCTGGCAGCCTACCTGGCACGAGTCTCCGGCGGGGACACCGTTGTGGCCGAACCAGACCAGGGGTAAGCGACAGGATGGCAAAGAAGACCCGAGGACGCGCCGATCGACAGACCTCCGCGAGTCGCGACGAGCTGCGGACGCGGCGGAGTCCTCGGAACCGGCGGGCCCCAGAGGCGAGGCAGGCGACCGGCGTCATGAATGCAGACGCCGCCGGGGATCCCGCCGGCGAACGCCGCCTGGTCGTTGTCGAATGGACGGTGGCGTGCCTGTTGACCGCCCTCGCGGTCGCCTTGCACGGCCTCTTTCTCACGCACGCCGGGGCGCTGTGGAGAGATGAGGCCAGCACCGTCTGGCTCGCGACGCGGCCGTCACTTTCCGACGTCTGGCGCTGGCTTCCGTATGATCACTGCACGCCGATGGTGCATCTGGCGATCCGGGCGTGGTGGTCGCTTGGACTCGCGTATTCGGATCTTCACCTGCGCGTGCTCGGGCTCCTGATCGGGCTGCTGCAACTTGCGGCATTGTGGGTCGCCACGGGTGCGATGCGGCGGCGCCCGCCGGTACTCTTGCTCGCGCTCGTGGGCATTAACGCCACCATCATTACCGTCGGCGACTCATTTCGGGGGTATGGGCTGGGCGCCACGTCGGCAATTCTGGTCGTGGCCGCCATGTGGCGTCTGGTCGAGCGCCCGACCCGAGCCAGTGCCGTCGTGGCTGCGGCTGTCGCGGTCCTGAGCGTGCAGTGCCTCTACCAGAATGCCATCTTCGTGCTCGCCGCGTGCTGCGGAGCCGCGAGCGTATTCCTGCTCCGTCGGCGCTGGGCCCAGACGCTCTGGCCCCTTGGTGTCGGAGCGCTCGCGGCCGCGTCGCTGCTTCCCTACCTCGACATCGTCCGGCGCGCCCAGGAATGGTATGCCCTCGAGAAGGCCGGGTTTCAGTGGGCCGGGGGCTGGCTGAACCTGTCATCGGCGACAGGCTATCCGGTGCCGGCGTTCAACTGGGTGTGGGTGGCGCTGTCGGCGGCTGCCGTCGGCGTGGCCACTGTGAGCCTGTACAGGCGCGCGTTCGGATATGCGGAAAAGGAGAGCAGCGACCTCAGCGTGTTTGCTGGCGTCGCGATGGTGGTTGCCGTGGGGATGTTCGCCGGGTTTCTCAAAACGGCCGACCTGCCCACGCAGGCGTGGTACTACACGACGCTGATGGCATTTATGGCCGTCTGCCTTGATGCGGTCTTGTCAACGACCCATCGATGGGCGCGGGTGGCTCTGACCGCGCTGGCCGCCTGGGCGGGCATAGCGGCGCTGGTGTGGGGGCTGCCTGCCCTCGAGACGCGGCAGACGAATGTCGACATGATTGCCGCGCGGCTCAACGGCGAGGTATCGCTCGGCGACTACGTCATTGTCCACCCGTGGTACTGCGGTGCGACCTTCGCGCGTTACTACACCGGTGCGGCTCCATGGACCACGCTTCCGCCACTTGAGGATCACTTTCTGCATCGGTACGACTTGCTGAAGGTGGAGATTCAGAAGGAGCGACCGATTGATGTCGTCTTGCAGCGCATCGCGACCACTCTTCAGCGGGGCAATCGAGTCTGGCTGGTTGGCGGGATCCCGCTGGACGGCACGCCGCCGCCCGAGATCCGGCCTGCGCCAGACAATCCCTGGGGCTGGTTCGACGAACCTTATTCGATTGTCTGGGGAATGCGCGCGGGGCACTTCATTACGAGTCACGCGACGGGCGGGGGAGTCGTCATGAAGCCGTCGCCGTCCGGCGTGAACCCGTTCGAAAATCTGCCGGTCGTCGTCGTGACCGGCTGGCGCTAGTCAAGCTCCGCCTTATCCTTGGCTCATTCGGTAAGATGGAGCTCGAAGATGGCTAGCGTCGCGATTCCTGATTGCGGCAACAGATGACCAACTCGATTCATAAGCCGCACCATCGCAAACACGGCACGCGTCCTTCCGCCGAGGGCACGACGCCAGCCCCGACTCCGCGATTCGACTACCACACCGTGGCGCTCGCCGCCGTGCTGGTGCTCATCGCGGTGATTCGGCTGCGCCTCCTGGCGGTGCCGTTCGAGCGCGACGAAGGCGAGTACGCGTACATGGGCAACCTGATTCTGCACGGCGGATTGCCCTACCGCGACGCGTACAACATGAAGCTGCCCGGCACCTACGGGATGTACTCCGCGATCATGGCCGTCTTTGGCAGTTCGCCTGCGGGCGTCCATGCGGGTTTCATGCTGCTGTCGCTGGCGACGATCGCGCTGATGTTCGTCGTCTTCAAGCGCCTGTTCTCGCCGATGGTCGCGCTGGTGGCCGCCACGGTGTACGGTCTGCTGTCGGTGAGCAGCCCGCTGCTGGGTTTCGCGGCCCACGCGACCCATTTCGTCAACTTCTTTGCGCTGCTTGGATTGCTGTTCTACTCGCGGTGGAATGAGCGCAGGCCGTGGCTGCAAGGCGCGCTTACCGGGTTGATGTTCGGTCTGGCGTTCCTGATGAAGCAGCATGCGGTGTTCCTCGTGGCGTTCGGCGGCTTGATGGTGCTCGTGCGCGTCGCATCCGTCCGCCCGTGGCTCTGGAAGAAGATGTTCATGGCCGTGATGGCGTACGTCGTCGCCGCGGCGATTCCGTACGGCATCGTTGTCCTCGTGATGGCCGCCAACGGCGCGTTCGGCAGGTTCTGGTTCTGGACCGTCACCTATGCCACCAGCTACGCATCGGCCGAAACCCCGTGGGACGTGGGGGCAGCGCTGTTCCGCCTGTCGTTCGGTCCGATCTTCAGGGAGTACCCGGTCGTGTGGCTGCTGGCGCTGGCGGGTCTCGCCGCCGTGTGGGTGGCCAGGTACGAGCTGCACCAGAAGATCCTCGTGACCTCGCTCGCCGTCTTCTCGGTTGCCGCCGTGCTGCCGGGCCTCAACTTCAGGGAGCACTACTTCGTTCTGCTGCTGCCTGCGGTCGGCGTTCTGGCCGCGATCGCGCTCGACTTCTTCACGCGGCTCGTTCCGTCGGTTCGTGGCGGTTCGGTCGTCCGGGCGCTGCCGTTTGTTGCGGTTGCGGCGATGGGCATCTTCGCGATGGCCAACGACCGCGCCTATTACGTTGATGACCCGCCAGACGAGGTGAGCAGGAAGATCTATGCGGGCAACCCGTTTGTCGAGGCGAAAGCGATTGGGGCGCGTATCGCCAGCGACACCACGGCGGCAGACACCATCGCCATTCTCGGGTCGGAGCCGGAGATTCTCGTGTACGCAGGAAGGCAATCGGCGACAGGATACCTCTACGTCTATCCGCTCGTTGAACCCCAGGCCGACAACGTGCGGATGCAGCGCGAGATGATGAGCGAGATTGAGGCGGCACGGCCCAAGTACCTGTTGTATTGCAACGTCTCGATGTCGTGGCTGGCCACACCCCAGTCGCCGACCGACATCCGGGAGTGGTTCAATCGCTATGCCCCGGCACACTACGACATCGTTGGCATCATCGAGATCGGCTCTGCCGGGGTGCCGTCCGAGTATTTCTGGGACGCCGAGGCGAGGCGCCGAGCCCCTGGTCCGAATTCCGTGTGGGTGCTCAGAAGGAAGAGCGCGTGAGCCGAGAGATGCGATACGTCATTCTGGCAGTCGTCGTGTTCTTCGTCGGTCGCGAATTTGAACGCCGGATCGGTTCCAAGCTACGAAGCCGCTGGGGATCGGAATGGGGGGAACCTCCGTTTGACCCCTACCGAGAGAAGGCCGGCCTGGTGCTCGTGATCGTGGGTGTTGCAGCGGCCGCGCTGTTGATGGCCGCCTGTCCGTTTCCGGGAGGCGGGTGGTGAAACCGTCGTTTGATGAGCGACGGACGCGATGCGACTGGAATCGGGAACCAATCGGCATTCGGTTATTTGTCTTGTGCGCCGTGTTGATGGCCATCGGCGCCACGCCCGTCGCCGGGCAGCGTCCGGCTGCCCAGCCGGCCAGTTCCGCCACCCCGGCGCCGTCGTCGGTGGCGCCCGACATCGCGACCGTGACGTTCGGATGGGAGTTTCGCGACGACACGCATCGGTACCGCTTCGAACACCCCTCGAGCTTTAGTACACCCGCTCTGGTGCCGCACTTCTTCGAGCAGAAGTATGACGCCGGTAATCACTGGATCGTCGCGCGGGCACGCTACTATGTGTTCGGCCGATGGCTGGAAACTGACGCGGGATTCGCGCCCCGGGGCACCGGCGTCGGCGACGACTACGACACGTTCTTTCAGCCCGATGGCGACACCGTCGTGTATGGCACGACCGCCGTCACCTCCGTGAGCGGATTTCGCGTCGGTCAGCACATGGACCTGGGGGCGATTCACGGTTTCACCGGCCGGGTCGGATATGTGTACCGGCGGGACCGGTCAGCGTTCAGGCCGAGCGATTCCATCACGCGCCACTCAACACCTCCGTCCGAGAGCCGGTTCTTCAACACAGATCGGGAAATTACAATCTCGGCTGTCCAGGAGGCGCAGTTCGGCCTCGCGCGGACCTTGGCCGGTGCCAGCCGTTGGCGCCTGGCTGCTGGTATCGACGTCTCGCCCCTCACGCTCGCTCGCCTGACCACGAGCCTGCCGGACAAGTACCCGGGCCAGGACATCGTATTCATCGCAAAGGGCCTGAGCGTTGTGCCCTCACTGCGACTCACCGTCACGCGCGGAGCCGTGGCGATGGGTGTCGCGGCCAACTACGTGCACACGTGGCCGTACGGCTCAAACAACCGGTTCACGCGCGACTGGTTTGACGCCGGCGCGTTCGTCGGATGGTCGGCCGGCCGGTAGGAGAGCCAATACCCCACTCGCGGCCCGTTTTGACGCAGTTTCGGGGATCGTGGCGACGGTTTCGTGACCGTGATGGTCACGCCGGGTCTCGCCATTATCCGGCCGATCGGAACTGTTCGTCTCAGCCCAGCGACATAATTGCCCAAAACGTACGAAACGTGTAATATACACCTATGGCTAGATTGGCTGCCACGGCCGTGCGCGACACGTTCGGTGACACCCTCAACCGCGTTGCCTATGGCGGCGAGCGGATCGTGCTCGAACGCCACGGCAAGGCCGTCGCGGCGCTCGTCTCGGTTGCCGACCTCGCTCGTCTGGAAGCCCTCGAAGATCAGGATGACGCGCAGGCTGCCCGGAAGGGGCGCCGCGACCGCGGCCGCGTGCCCTACGAGGAGGTCCGGCGCAAGGCGGGCTTGGCCGGTGCTGATGCGGCCACGCTGAAGCGTATCGTGACGGAACTGCGCCGGTGGGATCCGGAACGGATTGTCCTCTTCGGGTCACATGCGCGCGGCGATGCTGGTCCGGACAGTGACCTCGACATCCTCGTCGTGCTGCCCGACGGGCAACCCGCCACCCGAGCCGCGGTCATTGACATGCGTGTCGCGATCGGATCGGTGCCGATCGACTACGACCTTCTGATCACGACGCACTCCGAGTACGAGTGGCGCCGCGACTGCGTGGGGGCGATCGAGCATCCCGCCAGCCGCGAAGGCATCGAGTTGTATGCCGCCTGACGATCGCGCTCGCACGCTCGCGAGGGAGTGGGTGGCAGCTGCCGACCGGCAGCTGGAGCTGGCGGAGACGGCGTTCGAGCGCCGGATGTGGAACGAGGCCGTCGCGTTGTCCGCTGGTGCGACCGAGCGCCTTCTGAAAGCGGTCTTGACGTCGGCGAACCAGGCGTTCGTGTACACGCACAACTTCGATCGTCTCCTGGAGACCCAGGAGAGCGACATCCGCGAGGCCCTGGCGAATATCCTGACGCCACGCCTTCGTCAGCAACTGACCGATGGCGGCACGATCGCGCGGTATCCCGGGGGCCCCTCGTACCTCGAGGACGAGTGCCGGGCAGCGGTGACTGCGGGCCGTTCCGTCCGGGCAGCCCTGCGGTCCGCGCGGCCGGAGTTGTTCGACGATTAAAAGCCGCTCCAGAGGATCGAAATAGCGCCAGTTTCTAAGGATTCCGCGCCCGCGGTTTGCAGAATGCGGCAACGCGACGCAGGGCGACGCAACCCGGGCGCAACCGCGACCTGGGCTCATCACTCGAGTCCATGTGAATGCCTATCCGGCTTTCGTCAGATGTCGTCCAAGGCGGACCAAGCCCATCCCCTTGGTGCACGTCGTTGGGTGACGTAGAATCGAGTTCGCACTCGGCCGATGGCGTAAGAGGCGAGACATGCCGACGATTTCCATGTTCTACGGGATTCTCATTCGAATGTTCTTTCGCGACAGTGAGAAACATCACGTGCCCCATATACACGCTGATTACCAAGGCGACATCGCGGTGTACTCGATTCTCGATGGAACGACTCTGGCCGGCGAACTGCCACCCCACAAGCACAAGTTGATTGTCGCTTGGATTGAGATTCACCGAGAGGATCTGCTGGCCGACTGGAACTTGGCGGCGAACGGCAAGACACCATTTCCAATCAAGGGGCTCGATCAATGAGAATCAAAGAACTTCGTCCACAGTCTGGTTGGACGTTGTCCGTCATTGCGGACGACGGTCGCGTGGGCATCTTTGATGTGCGTCCCTATCTGGGAGATGAGGCATTCGAAGGCCTTCGTGACCCTGGCGAATTCGTCAAGGTTTTCAACGGCGGGTACTTCGTTGAATGGGATTGTGGTCCCGATCTGTCGGCCGACACGATTGAAGCACGATGGCAGGTTGTTGAGGAAGGTGTGCCAGAGTCGGCCGCCTGACCGAGCGCCCCACCGCTGGCGTAGCCAGCCGAAGCTCGACCGTGTGATGGAGGGAGAGCAAGCGGCCCGCCTTCGCAACGGTGCGGTCCGAACCTCTCCTCCCGCTGCTTCGGCGCGCAGCCTTCGCGTGTCACCGCTGGCGTAGCCAGCCGAAGCTCGACCGTGTGATGGAGGGAGAGCGAAGGCTGGTGAGCCGCCACGGAATCGAACCGTGAACCCGCAGATTAAGAGTCTGCTGCTCTACCAATTGAGCTAGCGGCCCACTCTGATGCGCACTCGCCGACTGCAGGTCGTGTCGGCGGCCCCGTCTCGACCACCGGGATTCTTCATTATACCGAACGCACGCGCCCGTCGACAAGAACATCCGCGAGCAGATAGTGGGTCAGTTTGAAAAACAGCCCCGTCGACTAGGGGCGACGGATGGTCACGGTTCCACTGGTACCAACGTAGAGCATCACGAACGATCGGAGGAATGTCCGCCCGAGAAGCGTCTTGTGCGGTTGGCCACCAGCCGCCAAATCGACGGCGGCGAATTGGCCCCAGATCGTGAACGGGATCGCTGGAACGTGGATTTGCGCAAGGTGAACATTGACCTCGCGGCTGCCGTGCGCGCCAGACGTGACTCGCCTATCGACGATCGGCAGGTTCAGCTGCGCCGCCAAGAGACTGTCGATACAACTCTCGGTGGCCCCGGTGTCCACAAGTGCCAGAATCCCGCTGATTCCGGCAACTGGCACTCCGCCTTGCTGCGGTCGATAGTTCGAATCAAACCCAATATCAACCGCTATGGTGGGTCCGTAGGCGACAAGCAGGTCTGTACCGGAAGCGCCGCCCTCAACGTCTGGGAAACCGCATTGAACGTCAGGCATGCACGAGAGGAAAGAATACAACGGACGCCGGAAGCGTAATCGGCGGCGCCCCTACCTGGCGGATCAAGTACGGGCCTCGCCCAAAGCGTCCGACCCCGTCATCAGCCGCCGCCTCGAACGAATCGAATAAGCCGATCAGCGTCTCGTCATGAATCAGTACCCACTTACCCATGTGATCGGCCTCGAGGCCGGGCTGTAGCCTGGAGTAGGCGGCTAATTCCTTATCCACATCTGGCATTTCTACCCCCAGGAACCATCAGGGGTCTGGTGCAAGTATACGCCCAACCTGATTCAGGTCAATTCTACCGAGTACAAACTGGGCCACTACCCGCGAGCAGCAGATCAGAGAAATGACAGAACGTCGCGCGAGACGTCACACCCGATCAAGCGCCTGACGCACCCGGGTCGCCAGCAGGTCCGGTGTGAACGGCTTGTTGATGAGCGTCACCTTGGGATCGAACGGATCCCGATTCGCAAACGCGTCCTCGGTGAAGCCCGACATGTACACCACTTGCAGACCGGGCTTGATCGCCTTGAGACGACTCGCCAGCTCGAGCCCGCTCGTCCGCGGCATGATGATGTCGGTCAGAAGCAGTTGAATCTGATTCGCGTGCCGATCGAATACCTTCTCAGCTTCCGCGGCGTTTCCGGCTGTGAGCACCTGGTAACCATACCGGCGGAGCACCCGGCCAGCCAACTCGCGCACGGGTTCGTCGTCGTCTACCAGCAGCACGGTCTCACTCCCGTCCTGAGCCCCAGCCACCGGAGCCGGGGGCGCGGGAAGTTCGGGCGACGCGGCCGTCGGCAGGAAGATCTTGAACGTCGTGCCCACGCCTTGCTGGGTATAGACCCAGATATGTCCACCGCTCTGCCTCACGATGCCGTAGACCGTCGCGAGCCCAAGCCCCGCGCCTTGTCCCCGATCCTTGGTCGTGAAGAACGGCTCGAACAGTTTGGTTTTGGTGTCGGCATCCATCCCTCTGCCCGTATCGCTGACCACCAGCATCACGTACTGTCCGGGTACGACCGTGTCCCCATGGCTGGCCCACGAGGCGTCCAGCGTGCCCGTTGCCGTTTCGATGACGAGCTTCCCGCCGTTCGGCATCGCGTCGCGGGCGTTGACGACCAGGTTGGTCACCATCTGTTCGATCTGGGATGGATCGGCGGTGATGTCCGGAAGCCCGTTCGCCAGGTGAAACTGCACGTCGATGTCGCGTCCGACGGCGCTGCGCAACAGGCCGTCGAGGCCGGCCAACACGTGATTCAGGTCGATCTGGCGAGAACGCAGCACCTGCCTGCGGCTGCAGGCCAGCAACTGGCGCGTCAACGCCGCGGCCCGCTCTCCCGCCTTCCGGATTTCCTTCACATCATCGAGCCGCGGGTCGCCAGCCGCAATCTGCTCGCTCAGCAACTCGGCATAGCCAAGGATCGAGCTGAGCAGGTTGTTGAAGTCGTGCGCAATGCCGCCCGCCAGCCGGCCGAGCGCTTCCATCTTCTGCATCTGCCGAAACTGCTCTTCGAGAAGCCGATGCTGCGTCACGTCCTCTGCAAACGCCTCGTACACCATCGGATCGCCGCCGACGGCGCGGCCGCGCAGCCGGACGGTAATCGGCGAGCCATCCTTCCGCTTCCACTGCACTTCGACTTCTCTGATCCCGCCGGACGTATCCGGGAGCAACCCGGCGCGCTCCGGCGGATCCATCCACACATCGGTCGCGATGTTCAGCCGAATCACCTCGTCGACTGACTCGTACCCGAGCATGCGGACCAGGGCCGGATTGGCGTCGAGGATGCGTCCGTCCTGGGTCGTGCGGAAGATTCCGAACGCCGCATGCTGGACCAGCGACTTGAATTGCTCAACTGAATCGCGCAATGCTCGCGTGGCCTCGTCCCGATCGGTGTCATCGGGCGGGGACTGGCGGCGCACATCTGGAAGGGGCATGAGAATCTGGACTCCGGATGGTACTGAGATCACGTTGATGGATCCCGACGCTACTCACAGTCTGATTGCAAGTGAGAGGCCATAGCAGATCGCTTGGGCCACGTTCGGCTAACCAACTGATAACATGATGGTTACGATGATGGCCCGTCCAGTGTCCCGACGCCGTTTGTGTGCGCAGCCGACCCCGCGAGTGTTCGCGGCTGTGCCAGCGGCCAACGGTGTCACACCAAGTTCTGGAGAGCGTCAGAAAACCCGGCACGAAATATTGGAGAGTCGGCCCTTGATGTGTTCCGCGGCCGTCGACTCGGCCACCGAGAACAGGTAGACTCGCGCCTCATGGTTGCCCGCAGACGCTCGGCACCTCTCAACCGCACGGCGAACACGCGCGTTCGGCGCGACACACAGGATCGCGCGACACCGCATCGCGCGACCGGCGAGCGTAAGACGCGCCGCTGGCGCGCATGGCTGCTCCTGGCGGTGCTGCTCATCGCGACGCTGGCGGCCTACCAGCCGGCGTGGCGCGGCGGGGCGTTGTGGGATGACGACGCCCACATCACGAGAAGCGAATTGCGTTCGGTCGAACCGTTGTTCCTTGCCACCACGTCCGCGCCTGGCACAACGGCGCCGGTCGAGTCGGTGCCGTAGGGGCAACCCCCCGTGGTTACCCGAGAGCGAGCGGCCACAAGGGGCCGCCCCTACAGTCCTCCCCGTCCTCGGCCGCCCTGGCCCGGAGCCGGCATCGGCTTGCGCGGGAGCTTCTCGTCGCGATTCGCTGCCAGATACGCGAAGCCCGCGGCGATGGTCGCCATCCTCGTCACATCGTTCGGCTGCAGCCGCTCGTACGTATCCAGGTTGGTGTGATGCGTCATCGCGCTGTACTCGATCTCGTCCTGGATGAACTGGAACCCTGGCAGCCCTACGCCATCAAACGACTGATGATCGGTGCCGCCGGTGTTCCGAATCGTGATCGTCGTCATGCCGAGCCCGCGGAACGGCTCCATCCACTCGCGGAAAATGGGCGCCACCGCGTCGTTGCCCTGCAGATACACGCCGCGCAAGGCGCCGGTGCCGTTGTCGATGTTGAAGTAGACGGAGAACTTGTCGTACTCGGGTTTGAACTCGAGCGGGCCCAGCGGGCCGCCCCGCCCGCCGCCGGCTGGCGCGGCGCCGGCCGCAGGAGCGCCCGCGACCGCCGGTGCGGCTCCGCGGCTCGCGAAGTGCGCCGACACGTACTCGCGCGACCCGAGCAAGCCCTGCTCTTCGCCTTCCCACAGTCCGATGCGGACCGTGCGGCGCAGCTTGACGCCGGTGGCCTTCAGGATGCGCATCGCTTCCATCATCGCAGCCACGCCCACGTTGTCGTCGGTGGCGCCGGTGGCCGCATGCCACGTGTCGAAGTGGCCCCCGAGCATCACGATTTCGTCGGCCTTGTCAGTGCCCGGAAGCTCGCCGACGATGTTGAAGACCGCCGGATTGGGATAGAAGGTGTTTGTGATGTCGGCCTCAATGGTCACCGCAACATTCTTGGCCAGCATGCGGGCGATGCGGTTGTAGTGCTCAGCATCGATCGCGATTGCCGGCAGCGTGGTCGCGGGATCGGCCGCGCGGTTGCCGCCGATCGTGTAGATGCCGTGGCCGCGCGGTGCCGTCGAGATCGTGCCGAGGGCACCTTCGGCAAAGAAGAATGCGTTGCGGGCTGCGGCTGCAGCCTGACCGCTGCGAGGCATCGGCCCCGGCTGCGCGGCATTAGCTGGCGCGCCTGCGGGAGCGGCTGCCGCACCGCGCTGCGCCGCCGCCGGTGCGCCAACCTGGCCTCCCCGGCCCCCGCCCGGAGGCGTCACGCCGAACTCCGGCCCCGGCGCCGCCTGCAATTCCATGGTCTGCAATTGTTCGGTCGTATACCGCTTCGCAATCGGATCCCAGTAGGCGGCGACGTCCGGCACATCCTGGGTCAGGATCCACTTGCCACGCAGTTTGCCCTTGAATGCCAGCCACTCCTCTTCCCTCGGGGCGCTGACCAGTACGACACCGCCTGTCACCAGTCCTTTGGTGCCCGGCGTCCAGGCGGTTGGCGTTCCGGGAATGGGGAACTTCCCGTCGGCCGAGGAGAATGCCAGGTAGAACTTGTCGTTGGTCCATCCCCGTTCAAACCCGTTCCGGTTGACCCACGGCTCGATCTTCACGTTGGTGAGGCCGAACTCCTTCATCTTCGCGACGGTCCAGTCGGCGCCCTTCTGCGCCATCGGCGAACCGGTCAGGCGCGGCGCGTAGACATCCGACAGCCAGCTGCAGAGCTCCATCACCTGCGATCGCTGGAGGCCCTCGGCCTTGATCTTGGCGAGATCGCCGTAGTTGATGGACTCTCCGGCGGCGCGAACCGAGACGGCGGCTGCGACGGCCATGCCGGCCATTGCCAGTGTCATCCCGACAACGAGCAACTTCCTCTTCAGTGTCATGTCTGTTCTCTCCTGAATCCCTCGCTGTTGCTTTCTGCAGACGCTCCGGGCCGCCGGACGACGGTTCCTCCGCGTCCCCGCCCAACGCGAGTCGGCCGAATAATCACTCCCGGAGTAATTAGCCCGCCTGCAATCACTCCGGGAGTAATTACAAAACCGTAATCACTCCGGGAGTAATTAGCCCGCCTGTAATCACTCCGGGAGTGATTAGGGGCCGTTTGTATCACGCGCCCGGCGGGGTGGCAAGCGCGTCGCGTTGCCGATCGGGGCCGTCCGCTGATAGACTCGGCCGTCCCGCCAGACGCGAGCCCCGAGCCCCCCGGGACGCCAGGCCACAGGAGGATCGCGTGGAATTTCTGAATTTCGTCCTCATCTTCATCACGGCCCGCCTGATTTTCCGGAAGCCCGAGAAGGAGCGCCTCGCCTTCCGGCTCCTCGTGTTGAGCGTGCTGCTGATGGTGGGACTCTTTTCGATGGCCACCCGGACCGGGATGCTGCCCGGTGTGAATTATTAGAACGCGGGAGGATCCGGCGTGAGACGCAACGCGATCTACTCGATGCTGGCGCTGGCCGTCCTCGTGCTGTCGCTCATCCCGATCGGCGCGGCGGTCTTCCTGTTCGGGTTCGTGTACGGCGACTCGCCGTGCGTGATGTGCTGGGAACAGCGCACGGGCATGGTGCTGGTCGCGCTGACGGGGCTGTTCGTACTCCGCTACGGACCGCGGCCGAAGTACCTCGGACTGTCGGTGCTGCTCGGCGCGTGGGGCATCTTCATGGGGCTGCGGCACACGGGGATGCACGCGGCGCGCGACGTGGGACAGGGCTTCAGCCTGGAAATCCTCGGCGCCCACACCTACACCTGGGCGCTCTTTATCTTCTGGGTCTGCACGGTCACCATGGGCCTGCTGCTGATGCTGCTGAGAGAAGGGGAGACGCCAGCCGAACCGCGCACGCTGCGCCCACTCGAATCGCTCGCCTTCAGCGTCTTTCTCGTGGTCGTGGCAGGCAACATCGTTCAGGCGTTCGCCAGCACCGGGCCGCCGCCGTACATGGGCCAGAGCGATCCGATCCGCTTCTCCTTCGCCCCGAGGCACTGGGTGTGGTCGCTCGAGGAGTGGTCGCCCGCACCCGCGTCGCTGCGCGGTCGATGGGCAATTGAGAAGCCGGGCGTGGCGGGCCTGCCGGCCGATCCGGCAGCCGGTCCGCTTGCCAGCCTCCCTGTGCTGCCGATTCGCGAGCAGCGCACGCTGGCCCTGCCCCTGCGGGGCTCGGTCACTGATCTGGCGTACGAGCAGGCCACCAATCGATTCCTCGTGACCACGCAATCAGGGGTCTACATTACTGATGGCTCGCTCGGACGGATCGCGCGGTACACAGTGGTCGACCCGGGGTTCTCTATCGACCTGGGTCGATTCGCAGGAGCCGCGTTCCTCGAGCGCAAGATCGTAATGGCGGTCGGCGAGAACAAGAGCTACGTGGTGCTGCGCGAGAACGACCAGGCGGACGCGGACAAGAACTTCCGGTTCTTCCTGGAATCATTCGACCGGTTCGACGAGGTGTCGCGGTCCCGTCTGGGGACGGTGCGCGCGCGGATGATGTACACGATGTCGCTCGCCTTCGATCCGGCGACCAGGTCGATTTACACTGTGACGGTGCCAAATGCGAAGGTCAAGCGCCTGGTGATCTCCCGCTTCGACCGGCGCGATCTGACCCTGTCGGAGGAGTTCATGCCGGCGCTGGCCGGGGAGGCCGGATTGCGGTTGAGCGGCGACAAGCGTTCGCTCGACGAGTACTACGTGACGGGGGCCACTGTCGATGGCGGCCGCCTGTACGCGATCAGTGCGGCATACAGCACACTGCTGACGATCGACCTCGCCACGCACGCCGTGGTGGCGGCGCATGCGATCCCCGGCCTCGATCGCCCGGTGGGCCTGGCAATCAAGGCCGACGAGTTCTACATCGTTGGCGAGGGCGGCGCCCTCGCCGTTGTGGCAAGACCCGCTGAAATGGCCCCCGGGATACTCCAATGACGGATCACGTAAAGCTCTTTATTCCGGGGCCGGGCGATGTGGACGACGAGGTGCTCGCCGCGATGGGGCAGCCGGTCCAGCGTCACTACGGCCCCGTGTGGAAGGCAACGTATGGCGAAGCCCAGACGCTGCTGAAGCAGATCTTCGGGACCGGCGCCGATCTGTTCATCGTGCCGGGGCCAGGCTCGGCCGCGCTCGACATGGCGATCGGCAGCCTCCTCCCCATCGGCCAGTCGATCATCGTCGGCCAGAACGGGTTCTTTGGCGACCGGCTGACCGATATCGCCGAAGCGCATGCGCTGAATGTCGTGCCGCTGAAGGCGCCGATTGGCCAGCCGCTCGATCCTGCTGCGTTGCGCCTGGTGTGCGACGCGCACCCGGACGCCAGAGTCGTGGCCATCACGCATCACGAGACCTCCACGACCGTCTTGAACCCGATCCGCGAACTGGCGGCGGCGGCACGCGCGGCCGGACGCGTTGTGGTCGTCGATGCGGTCTCGTCGCTCGGCGGCGTGGAGCTTCCGGTCGATGCGTGGGGCATTGATGTGTGCGTGACGGCGTCGAACAAGTGCCTCGAAGGGCCGGCCGGCCTCGGTTTCATCAGTGTCAGCCCGCGGGCGTGGGAGATGGTCGACGACCACCCTGGCGCCGGCCATGGGTGGTACCTGAACCTCAGGACATGGCGCCAGTACGCGAAGGAGTGGGGCGCGTGGCACCCGACGCCGGTCACCGTGTCGTCGAATACGCTGCTCGCCGTCCTCACCAGCCTGCGGGCGATTGCCCGCGTCGGGATGCCGGCGCACCTCGCGAAGTACGCCCGCGCCGGACGCCGCGTCCGCGAAGGCATGATCAGGATGGGGTTTGTGCCGTACGTGGCCGAGTCGTGCTCTGCGCCGATGGTCACGGCGTTTCACGCGCGGCCCGAGTTCACGGTGTCGGAATTCAGTGGGTGGCTGCTCGATGAGCGGCACATCGCGATCTCGGGGGGGCTTGGAGACCTGGCTGGCAAGATCTTCCGCGTGGGGCATCTCGGCAGAGCCACCAGCGAGGAGTACCTGACGGAATTCCTGGCCGCCGTCGAGGCGTTCCTGTGGCACAGGGGACTGTTCCCGCAGCAGAGGGGTTTGTAGGGGCGCAATGCATTGCGCCCGCGAAAAGGAGACTCATGAGACCGAGTTTGAGATTGTTGGACGACACGTTGATCCAGCGCATCGTTGGCGAGGCGCGCGACATCCTCTGCAAGCTGGGCGTCGAAATCCACAACAAGCCTATCCTGGAAATGCTGGCCGGCCACGGCGCGGATGTGAATCTGGAGGCGTGGCACGCGCGCCTCACGCCTGACATTCTCGATCGTGCGCTCAGCACCGTGGCGCACTCGTTCAAGCTGTATGACGCCGTCGGCAATCAGACGCACGATTTCGCCGGCAGCAACGTCTATTTCACGCCCGGATCAGCGGCCATCAAGGTTCTCGACCAGGACGGCGTCACCAGCCGCAAGCCGACCACGGACGACTATGTGAAGTACGCCAAGGTGGTCAGCGGCCTGCCGAACATTGCGTCACAGAGCACCGCCCTGATTCCCGGCGATGTGCACGAGCGGATCTCAGACAGCTACCGTCTCTATCTCAGCCTGCTCTACGGCGAAAAGCCCGTGGTCACGGGCGCCTTCACCATCGAGGCGTTCGAGGTGATGAAGGACCTGCTGCTGGCCGTTCGGGGCAGCGCGCAGGCGCTCAAGGACAAGCCGCTGGCCGTGTTCTCCTGCTGCCCGACCGCACCCATCAAGTGGAGCGACGTGACGAGCCAGAACCTGGTCGACTGCGCCCGGTGGTCGATCCCGGTGGAGTTCATTTCGATGCCGCTCTCCGGGTTCATGGCGCCGGTGACACTGGTCGGCAGCCTCATCCAGCAGACCGCCGAGACGTTGAGCGGGATCGTGATCAGCCAGCTGACCAGTCCCGGACATCCGGTCCTCTATGGCGGGTCGCCGGCCATCTTCGACGTGCGGTACGAGACCACGCCGATGGGCGCGATCGAGACGATGATGATCGACTGCGCCAACAGCGAGATTGGAAAGTCGCTGGGCCTGCCCACACAGGGCTACATCTCGCTGAGTGACGCCAAGCAACTCGATGCGCAGGCGGGGCTCGAAACCGGGATTGGCGCGGTGCTGGCCGCGCTGTCCGGGATCAACAACATCTCGGGTCCGGGGATGCTCGATTTCGAGAGCTGCCAGAGCCTCGAGAAGCTCGTGGTCGACAACGAGATCTGCGGCATGACCGCGCGGCTGCTGAGAGGCATCGAGCCGAGGGAGGACTTCCCGTCGCTGCCGCTGTTCCAGGAACTGCTGCGCGAGAAGCATCTGCTGATTGCGAAGCACACGCGCCGGCACTTGCGCGAGCAGATCGCGTTTCCTGGCCCGGTGATTGACCGGGCGAACCAGGCGCGCTGGCTCGAAGACGGGGGACTGACCCTGCGCGATCGGGCCGTGCGGGAGGTGTCGCGTCTGCTGGCCGGCTACACGCCGTCGCGCGTATCGGAGCAGGCGCGGCGCGATCTGACCGCGGTGATGGAGCGCGAGGCCAGGCGCTTTGGCATGACGGCCTTGCCGGCGCGCGAACGGTGAGAGAGCGTGTCGTATTCTCGATCGGCGAGGCGATGCCGCCGCGCGGCGACGTCCTCGATCGGATGGGGATGGGATCGCCGGCACCCGTCTCGACGCGCACCGATGCGCTGATCGAGGCGGCCGTCGCGGAGTTCGAGCGGCTGGCCGAACCCACGGGCCTCGTCGATGATGTGACTGCCGAGGCGTTCGCCCTGGTGTATGCGGGCGAAGGCCGCAACAGTCACGAGACGCCGCTCGAGCGGATCTACCCGCGGGCGGATTCGCTGGCGCTGTTTGTGGCCACCCTGGGAGCGCGGGTGAGCGCGCGGATCACCGAGTTGTTTGCCGCCGACGACATGGCGCGCGGCTATGTGCTCGATGCCGTCGCGTCGGTCTCCTCCGATCTGTTGGCCGATCGGCTGGCGGCCAGATACCGCGAGCGCGTGTCGGACGGGGGAACCGCCGTGCTGGGATACAGCCCCGGCTACTGCGGCTGGCACATCAGCGCACAGCGCAAGCTGTTTGAGCGGCTGGGGCCGGGCGAGATTGGGATCAGCCTCAACGAGAGCTGCCTGATGCAGCCGCTCAAGTCGGTATCGGGCGTGCTGGTGGCGGGCGCCGCGCCGATTCACCGGTTCCGCCCCGAGTTCTCGTTTTGTGCGAACTGCACCACGCGGCAATGCCTGCCGCGCATGCGATCGGTGCGATGATGAGTGGAGAGATCAGATGGACATTCTGGCGCAGATTGCTGAACATCTCGAACTGGGCAACGACGAGCGCGTGCGCGACCTGACCCGCGAGGCCATTGATGCGGGCGTGCCGCCCGCCCGTATCCTGGACCGCGGACTGATTGGCGGCATGAACGTGGTCGGCGAGAAGTTCCGCGTGAGGGATATCTTCCTGCCCGACGTGCTGCTGGCCGCCAAGGCCATGTACGCCGGCATGGATCTGGTAAAGCCGCTGCTGCTCAAGGCGAACATTCCGACCAGAGGGACCGTGGTCATCGGATCGGTGCACGGCGATCTGCACGACATCGGCAAGAACCTGGTCGGCATCATGCTGAAGGGAGCCGGCTTCGAGGTGGTTGACCTCGGCGCCGACGTCCACGCGCCGGCATTCGTGGATGCCGCCGTCGCCAACGGTGCGTCCATCATCGGCATGTCCGCGCTGCTGACCACCACCATGCCCGTGATGAAGGACGTCGTCGATCTCGTCACGTCGCGCGGCCTGCGATCGTCTGTGAAGATCATGGTGGGCGGGGCGCCCGTGTCGGCCGACTTCGCGCGGGAGATTGGCGCCGACGCGTACGCGTTCGACGCCGCCAGCGCCGTCGATCGCGCTCGCGCGCTGGTGGGGTAGCGCGGCATGGATGACATTCGCGAACGGCTGGCGCGGGGTGAGGTGATCCTCGGCGACGGGGCCTGGGGCACGTTGCTGATGGAGCGCGGACTGAGGGCCGGCGAACCGCCGGAACTGTTCAATCTCGACCGCCCCGACGTGATTGAAGCGATTGCCGCCCTGTATCTCGAGGCGGGCGCCGAGATCATCACCACCAACACGTTCGGCGGATCGCCGCTCAAGCTGGAGTCATTCGCTCTCGCGGACCGCGCTGAGGAGATTAATGTCCAGGCCGTCGCGGCCGTTCGCCGGGCGGTGGGAGACCGCGCCTACGTCTCGGCCTCGATGGGGCCGACCGGTCGGCTGCGGCTGCCGTTCGGCAACACCGACCCGGCGCAGATGGCGGCGGCGTTCGAGCGACAGGCGGCGGCGCTGGCCGGCGCGGGCGTCGACCTGTTCTGCGTCGAGACGATGACCGATCTCGACGAAGCCACGATGGCCGTCGCGGCCATCCGCGCGGCGGCGCCACGCGTCCCGATCCTCGCCACCATGACTTTCGAGAAGACGCGCCGCGGGTTCTTCACGGTGATGGGCGTCTCGATTCCCGCCGCCGCCAATGGACTGCAGGCCGCCGGCGCGGACATCGTGGGATCAAACTGCGGCTTCGGCATCGAAACGATGGTCGAGATTGCGCGCGCGTTCAAACAACACGCCGGCGTGCCCATCGCGATCCAGGCCAACGCGGGCCTGCCCGTCATCAGCCACGGCGCCACCGTGTACCCCGAGACGCCGGACGAAGTGGCGTCGAGGGCATCTGAACTGCTGGCCGCGGGCGTGCAGATCATCGGCGGATGCTGCGGCACCACCCCCGCCCACATCCGCGCCCTCCGCGCGGTCATCAACAGATAATCACTCTCCCGGAGTGATTATCGCCAGCCCGAGTTAATCAATCCCGGAGTGATTATCGCCAGCCCAGGCAGGCAAACGCTTCCAGGTAATCACTCCGGAGTGGTTATCTCGCGCCCGCGTTCTCACATAGAATGGATCAGGCACCCCGCATGCTCCGGTTGCGCTATCTTCGGCCGCTCGCAGTGGCTGCGCTGGTCGCCGTCTCGTCACTCGGCGTCCACGCCGGTGACGCGTTCGCTCAATCCTGGCCGACGCAACCAGTGACGTTGTTCGACGGGCGTCTGCTGGTCGCCGGTGACGCATCGGTCACCTATGGCAGCGCCGATCCCGGCTGGTTCACCTACGCCGATTACGAAACCGACACGCTGCGCCGGATGCACGCCGGGCTGACTGTCGAAGCGCGGGTCTCGCGCCGCCTGATCCTGTTAGCGGAACTGCGCGCCGAGACCGGTCTTGGGATACGGCCCTACGCGTGGTACGTCCGGCTCAATCCACTCGACAGCGGCGCGGTGACGATCCAGGCAGGCCGCATTCCTCCGGTGTTTGGCGCGTACGGGCGCCGCAATTATCCGCAGGACAATCCGCTGATCGGTGTCCCGCTCGTCTACCAGTATCTGACGACGATGCGTGCCGATGCCGTGCCTGCATCGGCCGACGACTTGGCCCGGATGCGTGGCCGGGGATGGGCCGTCCACTATCCCGTCGGAAACGCCTACGCGGATAGCGGGCTCCCGATTGTCTCCGCGTCGCGCTGGGACACCGGCATTCAGGCGCGATTCGGTACGCAGACGCTCGAAGGGGCCGTGGCCGTCACGGCTGGGACGCTCTCGAATCCGGTCGTGAGAGACGACAACGCCGGTCGGCAGCTCGCAGGCCGTCTCGCCTGGCGGCCCCTGCCCGCCCTGAGCGTCGGTCTCTCGGCCGCACGTGGCGCGCTGCTCGGCCGCGATGTGCTCGCAACGCGGTCCGACATTCGCGACACCAGCAGCCGCCAGCAGGCCGTCGGCGTCGATGTCGAGACCTCGTGGGATCGGTGGCTCGTTCGCGGTGAGTTCGTCGTGAACCAGTGGTCCGTGCCGGCGATTGACTCGCCGGCAATCACGAAACCGCTTGCCGCCCATGGAGGCTACGTGGAGGGGCGGGTTCGCGTGCGCCCAGGCCTCTTTGTCGCGGCTCGCGCCGATCGCATCTGGTTCTCGTCGATCCGCACGTCGACTGGTGACATGACGTGGGATGCGGACGTCTCGCGCGTCGAACTGGGCTTGGGATACACGATTCGCCGGGGGCTGCTGCTGAAGTCGTCCGTGTTGAGCCATTGGCGGGACGGCGGGCAGATCCGCCGCGACACCCTGGTCGGCGTTCAACTGTCGTTCTGGTTATGACCGTCGTGTGGCGCCAGGTGACATCCCGTCGTGTTCGTGCGTTCGCCGTCATCGCGGCTGGTGCCGCCGTACTGATCGTGTGGGGCGGTGCGCGCGTGTCATCGGCGGATGGTGTGATTGGCGGCCGGGTCGATCTGCGGCGGAGCCACGTGACGATCGAAGAGCGTCCCAACGCGGCCTCGCTTGGCGCCGCCTCGGCCAGGCCTGCCGAACTGAGGCCGGCGGTCCTCTATCTCGACACCGCGCCTCGGGGCGCGTTCGAACCCGACGAGTCGGTGCGGGCGACGATGAAGCAGCTGGACCAGACGTTTGTTCCGCACGTGCTCGCGATCACCGTCGGGACCACCGTCGACTTTCCGAACGCCGACCTCACGTTCCACAACGTGTTCTCGCTGTCGAAGACCAAGTCGTTCGACCTGGGCCGGTATGCCCGGGGCCTGTCGAAGGCCGTCCGTTTCGATCGGCCCGGCGTCGTGCAGGTGTTCTGCGACATCCACTCGCATATGCGCGCATTCATCCTCGTCTTCGCCCATCGGTTCTTCGCTGTCACCGACGGGGCCGGACGCTATAGCATCACTCGCGTGCCTCCGGGTTCCTACACGCTGGCGGTGTGGTACGAGGGTGACGTGCGTGAGACCCGCCCCGTCGTCGTGCCCGAACGGGGCGGCGACGTCGTGGCCGATTTCGTGATCCGGTAACCGGCGACCGATACCCATGCTGCTGGCGTCACTCACCAATCGGATCTTCCTCGCGGCCGCGCTGCTGGTGGTTGTCGCCATCGGAGTCACCGCGTGGTTTGTCAGCGGGCGCGTGACGGCTGAGGCCGAGGCCGGATTGCATCGCGGGCTCGTCGAGGCCGGCGCTGTCGTCGGCAGGCAGAGCGAGGGGCTGTCCGAGAGTTTCACGCTGCTGGCGCGCCTGACCGCCGATCTGCCGAAGCTGAAAGCCGCAACCGCCACCGGCGATCCCCCGACTGTGCAGCCGCTGGCGGTTGAGTATCAGCAGATGCTGACGCGATCGAGCCTGGTGGTGGTCACCGATCGCGCGGGCCGCGTGCTGGCCAACGCCGGGCCAGTCGCCCTGGACGCGGCGGCGGTCACCGCGCTGCCGTCGGTGCGCACGGCACTGACCGGGATCAGCGGCGTGTCGTTCTGGTCCCATCCCGCGGGGATTCTCCAGGTGCTTTCCGTGCCGATCACTGTTGGGCGCGATCCGGTCGAACTGGCAGGCACGTTCAGCCTCGGGTTCCTGATGGATAGGGCCCGCGCCGAGGATTTCAAGGATCTGACCGGCAGTGACATCGCCTTTGGCCTGGACGGGCGCATCCGGGCGGCGACGCTGCCGTCGGCGGTCTGGACGTCGATTGAAACGGCGCGGCGGCAGGTCGGCATCTCGCGGACGGCGTTGGGCGTCGATGAATACGTGGTGCTGTCGCAGCCGGTGGCCACGGGCATGCCCGCCTCGATCGGATCCGGATCGGCCGCCACCGCGGATCGCGGACCGTTTGTCGTGGTGCTGCGATCGCGGACTGAGCAATTGCGATTTCTCGGGCCCATCCAGACCGGCATTGGAATCATGGTGATCGTCGCGGTGCTGCTGGCCACGATCCTGAGTTATGCCGTCGCGCGAACGGTGACGAGGCCGCTGGCGGCGATTACCACCGTGATGCGAGAGGTCGCCGCGACAGGCGATCTCACCAGACGGATCCCCTCTCGGCCGGGGGCATGGGAAGATGAAGATGCGCGCCTGCTGGCGTCGACGTTCAATACGCTGACCGAGTCGATCGCGCGATTCGAGCGGGAAGCGTCGCAGCGCGAGCGGTTGTCGTCGCTCGGACGACTGTCGAGCGTGGTGGCCCACGAGATTCGCAACCCGCTGATGATCATCAAGACCGCCGTCAGATCGTTGCGTCAGCCCGGCGCGAGTCCCGAATCGATTGGCGAGGCGCTCCAGGACATCGACGGCGAAATCGCGCGGCTGAACCGCGTTGTGAGCGAGGTGCTCGACTACGCCAAGCCCATCACGTTCACGTGGCAGACGGCCGACCCGAATGAGATCTGCCGGGAGTCGGTGCGCGCGGTCGAGACGGCAGAGTCGGGCATCGGCATCACGCTGGCGCTCTCTGCCGACGTGGTGCCGGTGATCACCGACGCCGACCGCCTGCGCACCGTGCTTGTCAACGTGCTGTCGAATGCGGCTCAAGCCGTCAAGGCGGCGCGGGCCGACTCGGCGACGGTGGCCACCGAACCGGGTATCACGTGCCGCAGCCAGTCTGCCGAAGGCGGCGGCGTGATCGTGACGGTGAGCGACGAGGGCGTCGGCATCGAACCGAAGATGCTGGCGCACGTGTTCGAACCGTACTTTACGACCCGGCGGGCGGGCACCGGGCTTGGGCTGGCGATCGCCCGCAGCATTGTCGACGGCCTCGGCGGCACGATCGCCGTGTCGAGTGTGATCTCGCGCGGCACCGAAGTCCGCATCGCACTGCCCCCAAGTCCGCCTGGCGGGCCACGAGCGGCCGCCGCCGGATGACGCGGAAGGACATCACATGCCGACAAACGGAATGGTGCTGATCGCAGACGACGAGCAACGGATTCTGAAGGCGCTCGGACGAGCCCTGCGCGAGGATGGCCACGAGGTGGTCGAGGCCTCGAGCGGCCGCGCCGCGCAGCGGCTGCTGGCCGAACGCGCGTTCGACGTGCTCGTGGTCGACAACATCATGCCCGATCTGACGGGTGTCGAGCTGGTCCGGGAATTGTCGCAGACCGTCGCCGCGGCCGACCGTCCCCAGATCGTGCTGATGACCGCCCATGCCACCGTCGGCAGCGCCATCGAGGCCATGAAGCTCGGGGCGCTCGACTATCTGCAGAAGCCGTTCGACATCGACGAACTGCTCGTCGTCGTGCGGCACGCGATCGAGCTGCAGCACTTGAGCAATCAGCACCGCTACCTGATCAGCGAGCGCGACGAGGATTTCAATCATTACGGCATCGTTGGCCGGAGCAAGGCCCTGCAGGAGGTGATCCGGACGCTGGAGCGGGTGGCAGAGACCAGGAGCACCGTGCTGATCACGGGCGAGACCGGCACCGGCAAGGAACTGGTGGCGCGCGCCATCCACGATCGCAGCGCGCAACGTCATATGCCGCTCATCAAAGTGAACTGTGCGGCGATACCAGAGACGCTGATCGAGTCGGAGTTGTTCGGCCACGTCCGCGGCGCGTTCACCGGCGCCACGTCGAATCGAAAGGGGAAGTTCGCCCTCGCCGACGGCGGGTCCATCCTGCTCGACGAGATTGCCACGCTCGGCCGGCCGGTTCAGGCCAAGCTGCTGCGCGTCCTGCAGGAGCGCGAATTCGAGCCCCTCGGATCCGAGCAGGCGCAGAAGGTCGACGTGCGCGTGATCGCCGCCAGCAATCGCGACCTCGCCGCGATGGTGGCGGCCGGCACGTTCCAGGAGGATGTGTACTATCGCCTGAACGTGATCCCGATCCGGATCCCGTCGCTGCGCGAACGCCGCGAAGACATTCCGGTGCTGGCCGAACATTTCGCCAGGAAACACGCGCAGCGGACGGGCCGGCACATCGACGGGCTGGATCCGGCCACCGTGACGCTGCTCGAGCGCTACGACTGGCCAGGCAATGTGCGCGAGCTCGAAAACACGATCGAGCGCGCGGTCGTGTTGTCCACCGACCCGGTGATTCGCCCGGATGCGATCTCGGGCCTGCGATCGGCGCCGGCGGCAACCTCGGGGGTGCCATCGCTCCAGCTCCGCCAGAACATCGAATGGGTCGAACGTGAGACCATCCGCCTGGCGCTGGACGCGTCCCTCGGCGTCAAGAAGGACGCCGCCGAACTGATGGGCATCAGCCAGCGCGCGCTGAGCTACTACCTCGCCAAGTACCGCCTCGCCGACCCGGCGTCCGTTCCTCCCTCGTAGGGGCGCGATTCATCGCGCCCATTCAGAAGATCGTTATGCCGGGTAGGAAAGCGGAAGGGGCAACCCCCGGGCGGTTGCCCCAACGGAACCGTAGATAGGATTGTGCCGGTTGGCGTGAACCTACGGGGTGACCACCAACGTCCCGGTCATCGAGAATCCGTGGATGGCGCAGTGATACGGGAAGCTTCCCGCCGTCGCCATCAGGATCGGGTTGCTCTTCGCGCCGACCCCGATGGTCCCTGTGTCGAACGCTCCCCCGTCGGCCGTCGCCGTATGGGGCACACTATCGACGTTGCGCCAAGCCACCGTTTGGCCAATCTTCACCGTGGCCGGATTTGGCGAGTACGAGAGGGCGCCGTTCATCCCGACGATTGAAATCGTCACATCCGCCACACCGGAGCCTGGATCCGACGGTGGCGTGTAGGGCGACGTTCCGGTCGGTGCCATGGGGCTGTAGCTGCCGCCGCTGCCGTTGCAGCCAACCAGGGTCGACGCGGCGAGAAGAACCAGGGCCGACGCGACCACGAGCACGCTGCCCGTTGCTACTGAGATTCGGGAGGAAATTCGGGAGCTCATCTTCGTTCCTTTCGGGAGCCGTTGTGGCCCGCCGTCCTGTCGGACAACACACGCTTGAGCAAGTGTGGTGCCGCAATCCCGCCCCCTGCGATTGGGCGTTTTCCTCGATTCTCCGTGTCGAACTCTTACCAACGACGTAAGCGCCTACGTGGCCGGTAAGCGCCGGATCCGGCGCGATTGACGACGCCTCGCGCCAATCGCGTTCAATCAGTGGGGCATACCTCTTGCAACGGGATGAGACGGGTGTCAACGAGTCCGGGTAGAGGTGAGGCAAGCCATGATGCGTGGTTCGTTACGGAACGTTTCAATCGGAGCCTGGCTGATCACGCTGGGTGCGGGCCAGTTGGCCGCTGGGCAGGCCCCCGTTGGCTCGATCGTGCTGGCGATTGATGCGGCCAACAGCCAGGTGCTGATCCAGGTCGGGAAAGCCGGCCTGTTCGGCTTTGCCGGCCACGCGCACGAGGTGGCAGCCACCGGCGTTCGCGGTCGGGTCGTTCTCGATCCGGCCGACTTGCCGCATGCCAGCGTCAAGCTCGAGTTCGCCGCGGCCGCTCTGCGCGTAACCGGAAGAGGCGAGCCGCCCGCCGACATCGCCGACGTTCAGAAGGTCATGCAGGGCGAGGCGGTGCTGGATGTTGCGCGGTTTCCGACCATTGTCTTCTCATCCCGGCGTGTCTCCGTCACGGCGCGAACAGCCGGCGCCGCGGACGTCTCGATCGAAGGCGACATGACGCTGCACGGAGTCGCGCGGCCCATGACCATCCGGGCGAGCATCACGCTGGACCCGGGCGGCCGCATCACCGCGCGGGGATCATTCGTGCTGAAGCAGACCGATTTCGGGATGGTGCCGGTCACCGCAGCGGGCGGCACCATTCGCGTCAAAGACGAGCTCGACATTCAATTCGTCCTTAGAACGAGGCCCTCAGATGAACCGCGAACCACGCAGTAGCATCCGTCTTCGACCAGGACTCGTTGCTCCACTCGTGTGCCTGACCCTGTGCACCGCACTCGGCTTCGTCGCCCCGGCGCCAGCCGGCGCCCAGATGGTGATGAACACGGTGGACCATCTGTCGTTCGACAGACCGGAATCGTGGGCCCTCAAGTACTTCACGTCGGCCACGCTGCCAGGCGGGATCGAGACGCCGCGCGCCCTCAAGCCCGGATCGGTGCTCGTCGGGCTCGAGGCGGGTTGGCTGCCTCCGCTTTCCGACGCCCAACGGACGGTGGGGTACAACGGCACCCAGACGCAGGATCTCAACAAGGCGCCATTTTTCCCGAGACCCCGCGTCACCATCGGTCTGCCGGGCAGCCTGGCGATCGTGATTGCGGCCGTGCCGCCGATCCCGATGTTCGGGCTCACCACGAAGCTGTTGGCGCTTGCCGTCGAACGACCGGTCTTCGGGACCTCGGCGGTGGCCGTCGGTCTTCGTGTCTACGGGCAGATCGGCACGGTGCGTGGCGCGTATACCTGCCCGGTCAGGACGGCGGCGCTCGCGCCGGGTTCCGCTGGCAACCCCGAAGGCTGTCAGGCAGCCTCGTCCGACGCGGCAGCACTTCGGTATGCGGGGGGCGAGGCCACTGTTGCATTCTGGCCAGACGCCTCGAACAGGCTCTCGCCGCACCTGGGTGTTGGACTCTCGTACATGAACGTGGGGTTCCAGGTGGATGCCTTGACGTTCGGGATGATCGACCACACCCACTATCTGTCTCACGGGACGGCGGTCTCCGCCAGCGGAGGCGTCAGCTACCGGCTGACCAACCGGTTGACGCTGGGGCTGGATGCCTTCTACTCGCCGCTTTCTGTCAGGCGCGGCTTCGCTGCGCCCGTGCAGAACGACGGCTTCTTCAACCTCCGCACGCTGGTGACGTATCGGTTGCGATAGGGAAATGGGGCCAGGCCCCATTTCGCATTATGTCGTGTCGACGGTGAGACGAGAAAATGGGGTCAGACCCCATTTTCTCGATTGATCACCGGCCGGCGCACCCCGGCAGCCGGAACGCGCCAATCCGGGACGAATAGGCGGTTGCGTCCTTCTTGAGATAGTCGCCGACGTACCAGATCGTGCAGTCGTCGGACGGATCGATGGCGGTCTGGGTGTAGTCCTCCCAACGGAGCGCGTTTTGCGCGGCCTCGCCCTCGGCGAGCACCACTTCGCGCAGCGTCAGTTGCCCGGGCGGATCGCTGGCCAGCCGCGCCGCGAACCGCTGGCCCGCGAAGTTCGGCGTCCCGCCAAATGAGTATCCGATACCGATGTTCCCCAGCCGGTCGATGGCCGGGCTCGCCATCCAGCGATAGAAGCCATCGGGCGCGTAGGTCCCTTGCTGATAGAGGCTCACGGTGCGGTTTCTGCCGACCCTGAATTCGTACCAGCGCACGCCACCGCCCCCGGCTGCCGTGTTGACCGAGTGCACGGCGACGATCGACTCGCGCGTGCCAATCCTGCGATAGGCCAGCCGCGACATGATCTTGTCGCCCTGCGCGTCGAGGCGCCGCTCGATGCCCGGTTGGGGTACGCAGTTGGTGAGCTGCCCGTCGCACAGATAGTGGTAGGGTGCGACCGCCACGTTCCCGGCCGATGTCACCGTGGTGTTCGCCGGGTTCTTCCAGTCGACGTGGAACTGCCATACGCCGATCGTGTTGGCGTCAAAGATCTTCGCCAGTTGCGTGCCGCCGGTGGCCATCATGATGTTGGGAGCGCCGGCGGGTGGCAGGTTCCTTCCATCGAGATCCGCGTTGTTCAGGAAGCCGACATTGTTGATAACCAGGCATTGCTCGGTTGCGGGTTCGCCCTTCAGCATCTTTGCGCGATCGACGACGCAGGCGTGCTTCTGGGTGGTAATCGTCTCCGAAATCGGGTCGTCGCCCGTGCTCGTCGGGACGTAGTAGCCATCGGGCCAGACCGCGGGACGCGGGTAGTCCGGAAAGAGCGGCCTCAGGAACTCGTATCGATAGTACGGACCAAACGGATCCGGCCCGACGCTGATGGCATAACACATCGCGTACGGGCCTGTCGGCGCTTCGGCCCCGCGTCCGCCAGCCGCGCCTCGCGGGGGCGGGCCAGCCTGGCCTCGTGGCGCTTCCTGTCCCGGCTGCACGGGCGGCGGCGGAGGTGGCGGCGGGGGAGCCACCAGCGCGACCGCCGGCCCTGGCTGATTCGGCCGTCCCGGCGGACTAAGGTATGCAGTGTCACTGGCCTTCCACTCGCCAGGCTGATCGGGCCTCGCCGCCGCGCGCCTGAAGATGGGCATCACGATCAGCCAGCGGTCGGCGAGCTGGTCATAGCGGACGACGGCATCCCCGTTGTTGGTCGACTCGCAGGTCCCGCCAAAACCCTTGAACACGTTGTTGGTGGCCACCGACCCGTACAGCGCGCGCCCTGTCGTATCGAACCGCTTGCCCTTCTTCGTGAAGATGGCCATCCGCGAATTGACGGTCTGGACAATGTGATCGGGACCGACGGCCAGGCTGTTGTCCGACGGGTTGCGCACTGCGGATGATCCCTGCGGCCCGTCAAATCCCACGCCGAGACCGTCGAAGCTGGCGACGAGTGTCGCGGGTGGCCTTGCCCCGGGCGACGTCTGTTCGACGGCTGTCCCAGCCCCTGGCCCGGCGGGTTGTTGGGCCGGCATGCCAGCCAGCATGATGCTGACGCTTGCGATTCCAATGGCAACACCGAAGCGGATACGCGCGGGTGGATACATGGATGTTCCTTTGCGGGACGGATTGATGACGCCGGCGATTCGCAAGTATCCATCTCTTCCGGGCTGTGTCAAAGCGGCAGTTGCGCCGCTGTGCGAAGGGGCGCTCCCAGTAGACACAGGCCTCATCGCTGGACGACAATGCGAGGCATATGAAGAGCTTCAGAGATCGGCTCCGGGACGAGATCATCGTGTTCGACGGAGGGGTGGGGACCTATCTCTACGAGAAAGGGATCTTCATCAACACCTGCTTCGACGAGCTCAACCTCACCAACCCGGACATCGTCCTCCAGGTGCACCGGGACTACGTGAATGCGGGCGCCGACGTCATCGAGACCAACACGTTTGGCGCCAACCAGTTCAAGCTCGCGCCGCACGGGCTGGAACCGAAGGTGTACGAACTCAACAAGCGCGGCGCCGAACTGGCCGTGACCGCCGCGAAGGGCGCGGCGCTGGTGGCCGGGTCGGTCGGGCCGCTCGGCGTGCAGATCGAGCCGCTGAGCGCGCTGTCGTACGACGAGGTGCGGGACGCCTTCAAGGTGCAGATTCGGGGCCTGCTCGACGGCGGCGTCGATCTGATCGTGCTCGAGACGTTCGGACTCGTGAAGGAACTGGAACAGGCCATCCGCGCCGTCAAGGACCTGGACCCGTCGATCCCGATCCTCGCCCAGGTCACGGTCAACGACGAAGGGGTGCTGATCAGCGGAGCGACGCTCGAGAGCTTCATTCAGGGCGTGGCCGGCTACGAACTGGATGCGGTCGGCTTGAACTGCTCGATCGGCCCGCGCGCGATGCTGGAGGCGCTCGAGCATCTGAAGACCTTGACGACGCTGCCGCTGGCCGTGCAGCCAAACGCGGGCGTGCCGCAGAACGTGGGCGGGCGCTACATCTACATGACGTCGCCGGAGTACATCGGGGAGTACGCGAAGCGCTTCATCCAGACCGGGGCGACCATTGTCGGCGGCTGCTGCGGCACCAACCCGGATCACATCCGCGCGATCCGGCGGGCCGTGCAGGCACTGCAGCCCGCGCACCGGATGGACGTCGGTGTCCGCGACCTTTCCGTGCAGGCCCCCGAGGCCGTCAAGGTGTACGAGAAGGCCGACAAGTCGCGCCTGGCGAACCGGCTGCTGCGCGGAGAGTTCGTGACGCTGGTGGAACTGGTGTCGCCGCGCGGGGTTTCGCCGCAGCGCGAAGTCGCGAAGGCCAGGGAGTTGCACCACTTCGGCGTGGACGCGATCAACATCCCGGACGGCCCGCGCGCCTCCGCGCGGATGTCGGCGCTTGCGCTGGCGGTGCTGATCAAGCGGGATGTCGGAATCGAGACCGTCCTGCATTTTGCGTGTCGCGACCGGAACGTGATCGGCATGCAATCGGATCTGCTGGGCGCGTGGGCGCTCGGCGTGCGGAACATCCTCGCCGTCACCGGCGACCCGCCCAAGCTCGGCAATTATCCCGACGCCACGGCCGTCTTCGATGTCGATGCCATCGGCCTGGTCAACCTGATCAATCGCCTGAACCACGGGCTCGATCTGGCCAGCAATCCCATCGGCGAGCCGAGCGGATTCAGCGTCGGGGTCGGCGTCAATCCGGGCGCGATCAATCTCGACAACGAATTGCGCCGGCTCGACTGGAAGATCGAAGCGGGTGCCGAGTACATGGTGACGCAGCCCGTGTTCGATCTGCGCATCCTCGAGCGCTTCGCGAAACGGGTCGAGCAGATCAAGATTCCGTTGCTCTGCGGGATCTGGCCGCTCGTGTCGTACCGCAACGCCGAGTTCATGAACAACGAAGTGCCCGGCGCCAGTGTGCCGCCGGACATTCTCGAGCGGATGCGGAAGACGACGACCAAGGAAGAGGCGTTCGCCGAAGGCGTCGCGATTGCCCACGAGACGTACCGACAGGTACGCGGAGAGATGGCCGGTGTTCAGGTGGCCGCTCCGCTCGGCCGCATCGACGGTGTGATGGAAATTCTGGCGCCCGACCACTGCTGAGCCGGAAATCGGAATCCCGGGGGCAATGACTGCGCCTTGCTCGACTGGAACTCGCCCGAGGGTTCCTCCGTCTAGGTCTCTGAGTGCACAACCAGAGACACAGCATGACAACCGCGCGTTGGCTGCTCGCCTTCATCACGATCACGCTTCTGCCGTCCGCTCTCGTGCAGGCGCAACCTGCCGCAACCGTACCCATCGTGCTGCTTCGTCGCAGTGCGAAGCCGGCTCCGGACAAGAGCGGCGCTGATGTGCTCGTGCCGGCAAGCCCCGAGCGCGATCCCATCGCCGCCCGCGCCGCAGGCATCATGGCTGCGCCGGCCGGATACGGCCAGCTGGTCCTGCGGTTGAGCCAGCGCGCCAGGACGTACTTGTCTCGGGATCCGGCCTTGCCGCCATCGCAGCGCGCCGTGCTGACCGAACCCGCGTTTCTGTTTCTCTCCGATCGGCAGGGCGGGTTCCCGTCCGAGAGCTTCTGGCTCGAGCAGCCCGGCGGATCGCTTTCGCGCAAGGCGGACGTGCCGTTTGTCGACATGGTGGTCGGCGAGCGCGACCTGCAGCCCGGCAATGTTGAAGGCCTCGAGGCCATCTATGCCCACGAGCTCGGGCACCTCGTGATGACGGCGCTGGCGGGACCACCGTCGCAGCGCGCGTCGAGCGCCATTCATTTCATCACTGTCAAGACAGACGCGTGGTACGCGTTTACGGAAGGATGGGGCGAGCACTTTCAGCCGATGTCGCTGGACCATTATTCCGGGGCAGCATGGCAGTCCCATCGAGGCGAATCCGCGTCCGCATTCGAGCAGTTGTGGTACGGCCGGTTCGCGCGGGAGCAGGTCGACGGCTGCTGGATCTGCCCGGCGAATCTCCGGTTCCTCCGATGGCACGGCCCGGCGGAGCAGCGGCTACGCGACGAACCGGTTCGCCGCAATGTCTTCGCGCACCGGCTCACCCTGCCCGGAGCGCTTCTCGACGGCAGCCGGCCCGCGCGTGAAGCGCGCATGTTCCGCGACGTGATGCCGCCGTCGCCCGACGGCGAGCTGAAGAACGGGCCGGAGATGATGGCCAGCGAAGGTGTGATCGCGACGCTGTTCTACCGCCTCGCAAGCGACGAGCGGCTGCGGAACACGTATCGCGAACGGGCGTTCTATGAACCGTTCCTTCTGCCTGGTCAGGCCGCGCTTGGCGCGGACGTTGAGATGCGCGGCGCGATTGCGCCGGCCGAAAACGTCTACCTCAAGTTGTTCGACGTGTTCCATCGGCAGTTTGCGTGGGGTGAATGGCCGGCGATTGAGCTGGTCCGCGGCTATGCGGCGCGCTTTCCAGACGAGGCGGCCGCCGTCTACGACGTCTTCCTTGACGTGACTCGCGGTGTCACGGTCGATAAGGACGCCGTCAGGCGCCATGCCGAGCCGGGTTATCTCGCAGGACTGCGCCAGCGGTTGATCGCCGGTCACGCACGGATTGACGGCAACATGGGCCCCTCGTTGTGGATGGTCGTGCCCGGTGTCGAATTCGGGATGGGGCTCTTCCGGTATTTCGCGGTGCCGACTTCGCTCACCTTCGACCTGAATGCCGCCGACGTCACCGACCTGCTCTCGGTTCCCGGCGTGTCGCCCGCTCTGGCCTCGGCGATTGTTCGCACACGGGACGGGCGCGGGTGGTTTGCGACCGTGGACGACTTTGCGCAGGTTCCTGGCATGACGGCCGACCTGATGGAGCAGTTCCGAGGGATGCGCGCCGGCATGGTGGCGCGGATGAAGAAGACGGACGTGCGCCACTCGGATTCGGCGCTCATGAAGGACTACCTCGTGTTCGTGTTGAAGGGCTCCTACTATGCCGCCGCCGTCTGGCAATTCGGGCGGGCGCTGGTTCTTGCGGGCCTGGGCGTCGCGCTGTTGTGGGGATCGTGGGCCTGGTGGTCCGGCCGCGCGTCCGAGTCGCAGATCCCCGCGCGCAGGCGTCGGTGGTGGCGCCGGGCCGTGCGCGCGCTGGGCCGGGGCATTGCGGCGGCCAGCATCCCCTGTCTCATCAGCGCGGGAATGTACGCCGCCGGCCTGCATCCGACGCCGCGCAACATGCTGATGGCCGGCGCGGCGTGGGGAGCCGTGATGGCTGTCGCACTGAAGATCCTGGATCGGCATCTGTCCGATCGGTTCGCAGGGGCCACACGCCTGGCGGCAGGCACAATCGTGGCCTCCCTGATCATTGGCGCGATGTACTGAGCCTCTCCGACCCCATTTCCCGAATCTCGACTACAATTCCGCTTCATGAGAATCCCGATGCCCAACCACAGGTCTGTGACGCGTCTTCTCCTCGCCGTGTTGCTGTTGTCCCTGCCCGCGTGGCTCGCGGCCGGCGGGGCCGGGGCCGGTCAGTCTCCCAAGCCGCTGACTGACGCGGCGCTCTCCACGGCGAGGCCGGGCCGGGCGCCGGAGCAGGCGATAGACGAGGAGTACACGAAGAAGATCAAGGAATACACGACCGAGACGTTCTTCCTGTCGCCGGTCATCGATTACATGCCCGCGTCGAAGACCGTGCCGACGCCGAAGGCGATCCTGGGCGACATTGCCGGCTCGCCGGGCAAGCTGCCGTACACGAAGGAGGTGCACGACTACATGCGCCTCCTGGCGAAATCGACGCCGCGCGTCAAGGTGTTCTCCATCGGCACGACCGAGGAGGGCCGGGAGATGATTGCCGTGGCGATCGCGTCCGAGCCGCTGATGGCGAAACTCGACAAGAACGCGGCCGATCTCGCCAAGCTCGCCGACCCGCGCACGATCAAGATGAACGATGCCGTGGCCGACGAGATCGCGAACCGCGCCACGCCCGTCTACTACATCACCGGCGCCATCCACGCGACCGAAGCCGGGGCGCCGACGGCCCTGATGGAACTGGCGTACCGCCTGGCCGTTGACGACAGCCCGTACATCCGGAACATCCGCGAGCACGTGATCACCGTCATCACGCCCGTGGTCGAGCCGGATGGCCGCGATCGGGCCGTCGATGTCTACGAGTGGAAGAAGAAGCACCCGGACGACACGCCGCCGAGCGTGATCTATTCGGGCCATTACGTCGCCCACGACAACAACCGCGACGCCATGGGGCTGACGCTCAAGCTGTCGCAGAACGTGCTCAACACGTATCTGGGCTGGAAGGCGCAGGTGCTGCACGACCTGCACGAATCCGGGTCGTTCCTGTACGACAACACCGTCGGCAACGGCCCGTTCAATGCGTGGCTCGATCCGATTCTGACCAACGAATGGCAGATGATCGGCTGGAACAACGTCAACGAGATGACCCGGATGGGTATGCCGGGCGTCTTCGCCTACGGCACGTTCGACACGTGGTCGCCGGGCTATCTGATGTTCATGGCGGCGCTGCACAACGGCATCAGCCGGCTGTACGAAACGTTCGGCAACGGCGGGAACGCGGACACCGAAGAGCGGACGCTCACCGGCAGCGCGACCGCGCGCACGTGGTGGCGGCAGAATCCGCCGCTGGCGCGCGTCCGGTGGTCGCTGCGCAACAACAACAACTACGAGCAGACCGGCATCATCGTGTCGCTCAATTACTTCGCCAACAACCGCGCGTACTTCCTGCGGAACTTCTACGACAAGAGCAAGCGCTCGATTCTCAAGCCGACTGTCGAGGGGCCCGCGGCGTACGTTCTGCCGGCCAGCGACCCGCGCCTCGGGGCGCAAGCCGAGATGCTGCGGGTGTTGCAGAAGCAGGCGGTCGAGATCTCGCGCGCGACGGCGGCCTTCACCGTGACGCTGCCCGCCAAAGCCGCGCCAGCCGCTGGTGGCCGTGGCGGGCGGGGCGGTCGTGGGGCGGGCGCTGCAGGCGCCGCGACGGCAGGAGAAGCGGGCGAGACCCCGACACCCGCGCAGCCGGCCAAACCCCCAGCTCCTCAGACCAAGGAGTTCCCGGCCGACAGCTACATCATCCGGATGGATCAGCCCTACTCGCGGATCGCCGACGCCCTGCTCGATTATCAGTACTGGGCGCCCAACGATCCGCAGACCCGGCCGTACGACGACACGGGCTGGACGTTCCCGGAAGCGTTCGGCGTGCAGGCCGTGCGCATCACCGACACCAAGGTGCTCGAAGCACCGATGGAACTGGTAAAGGGTGACGTCAAGGCGCCGGGCGGCATCACGGTCGGCCAGGGAACGATCTTCGCGATCAATCACAACGCCGACAACACCCTGGTCACCCTGCGCTACATGCTGAAGGCTGCGGACATCCAACTCGCCGAGGACCCGTTCGAGGCTGAAGGCACCAAGTTCAGGCGCGGGACGTTCATCATCCGCGGCGTCGGGCGGCCGGAGCTCGAGAAGGCCGCGACCGAGCTGGGTCTGACGGCGGTGGCGCTCGCGGCGGCCCCGACGGTCAAGACGCACCCGGCGCGCCCGGCTCGCATCGCCATCCTGCACCAGTGGAGCAACACCCAGACAGAAGGCTGGTGGCGCCAGGCGTTCGACATCTACAAGGTGCCCTACGACTATATCGATCCGGAGACGGTCGCGAAGACGGCCAATCTCCGCGACAAGTACGATGTCATCATCTTCGGACCCGGCGGCGGGCAGGGAGCGGTCGAGGGCACACCGCTCTGGAAGAATCCGATTCCATGGAAGCAGTCGCCGGAGATGCCCAACATCGGCACGTTTGCGCAGACCGACGACACGCGGATTGGCATGGGCCTCGAGGGCCTGATGCATCTGCGCGAGTTCATCAACAAGGGCGGCGTGTACATCGGCTCGAACAGCAGTGCCGAGTTCGCCCTGACCAACAACTTCGCGTACGGCGTCAGCCTGAACCGCGCCGGCTCATCGACGCGCGTCGTCGGATCGCTGCTGCGGACGAAGCTCGTGGATGAGGCGAGCCCGATCGTCTACGGCGTGCCCGACAATCTGGCGATGTACAGCGACGGCGAGAGTTTCGGCGTCAGCGCGACGGCGGGCGGAGGCGGCGGGCGCGGAGGCCCGCCTTCGCTGCCTTCGGCAGCTACGGCGGGGCAAGCGGCGGGAGGTCGCGGGGGCGGTGGCGGCGGTTCGAGGCCGACCGGCCGCGGCACGCCAGATGATCCGGACCAGGTGCAGGGGCGCCCGGCGTACGAAGCGACCAATCTCAAGCCGCTGCCGACGCCGCCGGTCACGCAGCCGTGGCAGTACTCGCTGCCGACGGAGGAACAGATGAAGCGGAACCCGGCGAACCTGATTCCACCGGCGTTCCGGCCCCGCGTGGCGGTGCGCTTCGACGCGCAGTCGTCACTGCTGGTGTCAGGCCTGCTTGACGGAGGCAGCGACATCGCTCAGCGGCCGGTCGTGGTCGACGTGCCGGTGGGGAAGGGCCACGTCGTGCTCTTCGCCAATAACCCGATCTATCGCGGCGAGACGATCGGCAGCTACTTCCTGGTGTTCAACACCATCCTGAGTTTCGACAGCCTCGACGCGGGAAGGAAGCTCGACCCGAAGTAGGGAAGGAACAGCCCGTGATCAGGCCATAATCTTGCGCCGCTTGAGCTCGAAATAGCACTTCGCGCAGACGCGGACGTCAACAAGCGCGCGATGCGCATCTGTGAACGGCTCGTTGAAGAGCGTCACATATAGCTCCTGGAGGGTGGGCCACTTGTACCCGTACGGTCCGGGAAGACGGCAGTATTCGGTTGCACCCACCATGGTGCACAGCCGCTTCCTCGACTCCACATGGTTCGGATAACCGGCACGCAGGAACTCGGCACCGAGAATCTTCTCGTCGAACTGCATGTTGTGCGCGACCAGCGTGGACGCCTTCTCGACGTCCGGCGTGAGCGCTGCGAGAACGGACCTGAGATCGACCCCCCGGTCCATCGCGATCTCGGTCGTGATGCCGTGGATCCTGCTGGCATCTGGGGGGATGGTGAAGCCATCGGGCTTGACGATGTGCTCGGCGCTGGCGATCGCGTTTGCGTCATCGTCTGTCAGCAGCCACGCTAACTGGACGAGCCTCGGCCAGTTCGACAGATCAGATGCCGGCGCCCTGTAGTTCCGGGGAAGTCCAGTCGTTTCGGTGTCGAAAAACAGGTACATGCGTTATCCCCACGGTCACGCGGCGCTCGCCCGCCGGCGGTCACTCTACCACCGTCCGCCGATCAAATGCAGCGGGATCCGCGGCTGGGGAGCAGTCGAATCTCAAATGAGGAGGCGAACGACGGCTTCGCCGCCAGCCGCCACGAGCGAATCCGCTACGCCTGGTCCGATTCGCAGGCTGTCGGCGTGGAGCGCCACCAGCCTGATGCGCGTCGCAGCCTCTGGATACAGGATCCGGAACAGATTCACGCCCAGCAGCGGTGAGATCTGGTGGCAACTGGGCGAGTTCTCGGGCCATCGTGCGAAGGTCCCCTCGTCGATCACCGTGACCGTCCCGGGTCGTCCGTCGCCTTCGCCGGACGCCGCTCTTCGAGCTTCGCCGGGCGTCTTCGCGCCAGGGGCTGGGACGACGACGTCGACGAGGACCACCTCGTCGTAGGACGCGAGCGTCTCCACCTGCGCGAGCAGATCGGTATGCGCATCGACCAGATCGACATCGGCGGGAAGATCCGATCTGCGGCGCAACCACTCGACGACGGCGCCGCCGAATCCGTCCTCACCGACCAGTGGATTGCCCAGCCCCAGCACCAGCCGTCTCGGTCGGGCCATTGCTGTCTCCTCGCTCGGCCTTCGGCAGCCGAATCGCAAATGTCGTGGCGCCAGGCGCACTGGTGGCTTCCACGCGGCCTCCCGCCCTCGTCACCACGCCGTGGACGATGGCAAGTCCCAGGCCCGTGCCCCGGCCGACTTTCTTCGTTGTGAAGAACGGCTCGAAGAGGAACGGCATCACCGCCGGCGGGATGCCCTTGCCCGTATCGGTGATCCGAATGACGATCTCGCCGGCCGCCTCGTCCTCGGCGGCTTCGACGGTGAGGCCGCCGACCTTGACTGGTACAGCAACGAACTGCACCAGGCCGGCGGTGAGCTCGCGCCGCGCTCCGCGGGCGCCGCCTGCAGACGCGGCCAGGCCGACGCGGGCTTCGGTCGCCATCGCGGGATTTTCGGTCGACAGGGCGTCGCGGTCGAGCGCCTCGGTGCTGGTGATGATGCGACCCTTCAGGGCCTCGCCGATGGCGCTGTTCAGCGATACCGTGATCGCCGACGCGCCTGCGCTGCCAGCCGGGATCTTAGCACCTCGTCGCTCTCGCCTCTGCCGTCGCGGACCGTCGCCCTGAGCTGTTCCTCGACGTTGCTGAAGTTCTGAGCGGTCGGCGTGATCTCATCCGCCGCCACGACGCAGCCGCCGGCGTCGAGCACGTAGTGATGAAACAGCGTTCCACGCGGCACTTCGGTCGCCGCCGTGCCCTCGCCGGCGCGGTTCGAAGGCTGGCTCGCCGTGAGCGAGCTGAACGTCGCGGTACTCGCCATAGGCGAGTCGAATGGTGCGCCCGGAGGGACTCGAACCCCCAACCTGCGGCTTCGAAGGCCGACGCTCTATCCAGATGAGCTACGGGCGCGATTGACGGCGAAACCAGTGCGTCAGGCACGATTGTAGCACGCCGGTCCCTGGTGAGAGAGGTAACGTCGGCCCCGTAACGTCGGCCCCGCGCCCCGCGGAATCCGCGTCAGATGTGTGATAATACGCCCCATTCATGAAAGGTGCGGTCATCGTTGTGGCGTCTGGTCTCGTCAGCGTGACGACTGACACGCCGGCGTCGCCGCGAGGAGGGCATACAGATGTTCAGTAGAGCACGCATCAGCTATCGGGCCCTCGTCTGTCTGGTCGGAATCGGGCTGCCAGTGCTTGATCAGGCGTCACTCGTCGCCAGACAGCCGAAGATGAAGCCGGAGGAACTGGTCGCCAGGCATCTGGATTCAATCGGCACGCCGGAAGCGCGCGCAGCTGTCAAGAACCGCGTCATGACGGGGACGGGACAGGTCATCATCCGCCTGCCGACCCAGGGCGTGATACGCGGTCCGGCCGACCTGGTGTCCGATGCAAGGCGCATTCGACTCTCCATGATCTTCGACGGGATTGAATACCCGTCTGAGCAGTTCGCCCTCGACGGCAACAAGGTCGTCGTGTCCCAGGTGCGGCCGGGCGTCCGGCTCAATGTGCCGGCCTTCGTCTATCAGTACGATGTGCTGCTGAAGGAAGGGTTGATCGGCGGCACCATGACCGCAGCGTGGTGCCTGCTTGACGTCGCGGGACGGCAGCCAAAGCTCGAGTATGCCGGTATGAGGACGGTGGAGGGAAGGCCGCTGCATGAGCTCAAGTACCGGGCGAAGAAAGGCGCCGGCGAAGTGACGGTCGCGCTGCACTTTGACCCGGACACGTTCCGCCACGTGCACTCCGGATACCGATTGGTGCTGCCGGGCCTGATGGGAGCCACCGCGGCAGAATCTCCGTCGCGGTCTGACACGATCTACCACATCGACGAAACGTTCGGCGACTTCAAGACCGTTGATGCTGTGACCTTGCCTCACAGCTGGAAGCTCACGTATTCGAGAGAGGGTGTGGGCGCGACGGTGCTGTGCGAGGACAACCTGACCGTGACCGACGTCCGGCACAATCAGGCCCTCGACGCGAAGGCGTTTGAGATCAAGTAGGCGGGTCGTGCCGCGGGAATTGATGGCCTGCCCGGCCGTAGCGCCCCAGTCACGGTGGCACGCCGGAGTGGACCGCGAAGCTACGGCGCGACGATGTGCAGGGTCGGAAAGTAAGTGCGGTATCGCCTGGGATCCCGTGTGAGCAGTGTCATCTGCTGAATGGCGGCGTGGGCGCCGATGTAGAAGTCCGGCATTGGCGATCGCCTCGCCCCCCCTCGACGCCGGTACTTCACGAAGCACTGCCCGGCCAGAAACGCCGCTTCCCACGGCAGCGCGAGCCGTTGATAGTAGTCAGACGGCAGCGCCTCTTCCAAGTCCTCGATTCGCGCGAATCGTGCGGCCACCTCGGCGTACACGATGGGGTTGATGGCGAGCCTCGAGACATTCGCCGCCCTGCCCAGCGCCGTCGCCGACCAGTCCATCCACTCGTCGTGCTCCGTAATCACGTCGAGCAGGACATTACTGTCGACGAGCGTCGTCGCCACGTCATTCACCCCGGGTGAGGGCGAGAATCTGATCGGTGGAGAGGCGCGGTCCCGATGCCCGCCGGCCCACGGCCCGCATATGGGCAACCAGGACGTCGCCTCGGGTCTGTTCCTCTGCGCGACGGATCCGAACGCCGCCGCCGACGACATCGAAGACGACGCGCGTGCCCGGGAGAAGGCCGAGGCGATCACGGATCTCCTGAGGGATCGTGACTTGTCCCTTGGTCGTCAGAGTCATGGTATTACCACTACCAGTAAGAGTAATACCATCGCTCTTCGACGTCAATCAGAGAAGCGAACGGCGCGGTGGGCGGCAGCGGATCTTCGTCGCCGATGATGCTGCGGTCATTGCAGAAATCCAGTAGATCCGAGGCGCACGGACCACGCGGCGCGGAAGATCCTGGATTCGTATCGGCCTTGAGGCTGACCCTCAAAAACTGCCCGCCCGGAGTCGTCTCTTCTGTCACAATCGGCGCAGCACACGCCTCCGCGCGTGCCGACGCTGGAGAAGACGATCATGCACCACGGGAATGACAGTCACGACAAGCGCGATCGCACCGAGATCACCCGTCGCGAGATGTTGGAGACGATGGGCAAGGCGGCCGCGGCATCGCTGGTGGCGCTGCCCATCATCGAGAGCGCGGTCGGAGCGGTGGGCCTCGATGCGGCGCCGCTGACGGCCATCGCTGGCGTTGACCGCATCACACTCCTGTCTGGCAAGACATACTTGAACGCCTGGGCTGGTTACGGCGTCCCCCCGCGCCGCGCGCCTCGGCGACCCGCCCCGGGGGCCCCACCTCCGCCACCGCCAGAGCCCCCTGGCCCGGCGCCAACATCAGCCTGGAGCAAGGAGTCGGGGCCAGGCACGGTGACGTTTGCCGACGCCACGTCTCCGGTAACCACCGCCACGTTCTCTGCCCCTGGTGCGTACGTGCTGAAGCTGACGCTGGACAACGGCCAGACGCGTGCCGTCTCGACCCTGGGGGTGAAGGTCGTGCCCGAGCCTGTCATGGTTGGGCTGGCGCCGATTCACACCAAGGGCTACAGGATCGACAGCGCGCTCTGGGGCCAGACAGCCAAGGCCCTGACGGTGAACTGGATCCCGCATTGCATCGCTCAGATCAACCGCACCGATCTGGAGCTCGGTCCGGGCGGCATCGACAACTTCGTTGAAGCGGCCAAGGCGCTGGCCGGACAACCTCACGGCGCCCACAAGGGCTATGTCTTCTCGAACGCATGGGTGCACCAGACGATCGAGGCGATGAGTATCGCGCTCATGATCGATCCGAAGGGCGACACGCAGATCCTCGCGGCGCACGCGAAGATGCGCGCGACGCTGGAGGACTGGATCCCGAAGATCCTGGCCGCACAGGAGCCTGATGGCTACCTGCAGACGGCATTCACGCTGCGCAACCCGGAGCGCTGGGCGGAACGCTGGTCGGTGCAGGGACGAGGCAATCACGAAGGGTATGTCGCGGGCTACTTCCTGGAGTCGGCGATCAATCACTACCTGATGACCAACGGCGCCGACCGGCGGCTGTACAACGCGGCCAGGAAGCTCGCCGACTGCTGGTACGACAACCTCGGGCCGGCTCCGAAGAAGGCGTGGTTCGACGGCCACCAGGAGATGGAACAGGCCCTCGGGCGCTTCGGCCGGTTCGTCAACGAGACGGAGGGAGGCGGCAAAGGCGACCGGTACATCCGCCTCGCCAGGTTCCTGCTCGACGGCCGGAAGGGCGGCACCGAGTACGACCAGAGCCATCTCCCCGTCGTCCAGCAATACGAGGCCGTCGGACATGCGGTCCGCGCCGTCTACACTTACTCCGGCATGACCGACATCGTGCTCGACACGCGCGACGTCGACTACCAGAGCGCCGTCCTGTCGATCTGGGACAACGTCGTGAACCGGAAATACTACGTCACCGGCGGGGTGGGAAGCGGTGAAACCGCGGAAGGATTCGGCCCCGACTACTCGCTGCGCAACGCGGCGTATTGCGAATCCTGCTCCAGTTGCGGCGAGATCTTCTTCCAGTGGAAGATGAACCTGGCGTACGGCGACGCGAAGTTCGCCGACCTCTACGAAGAGACGATGTACAACGCCCTGCTCGGATCGATTGACCTCGAGGGCCGCAATTTCTACTACGACAACCCGCTTGATGCGAACGAGCCGCGCGCCCCGTGGCACGTGTGCCCGTGCTGCGTCGGCAACATCGCCAGGACGCTGCTCATGCTGCCCACGTGGATGTATGCACGGGGGGCAGACAGTATCTACGTCAACTTATTCGCCGGAAGCACTGTGACGGTGGAGAATGTGGCCGGCACCGATGTCCAGATTGTGCAGACCACCAACTATCCGTGGAAGGGCCGCGTCTCCATCGCGGTCAATCCCAAGCGGCCGAGCCGATTCGGCCTCAGGATCCGCGTGCCGAGCCGCAACGTAAGTGAACTGTACGCGCGGACACCACCCGCCAATGGCATCGGACCGATCTCGGTCAACGGGTCGGTCGTCAAGCCGGTCATTGAGAAGGGCTACGCGGTGATTACCCGCGCCTGGAAGGCCGGCGACGTCGTTGAGTTTGTGTTGCCGCTGACGGTGCAGCGCGTGCGGGCCAGCGATCGAATCGCAGCGACCAGGGGAAAAGTGGCGCTGCAGTACGGCCCGCTCATCTACAACATCGAGAAAGTCGATCAGGACATCACGCAGGCGCTCGCGCCCGGCACGCCGTTGACGCCGGAGTGGAGGCCGGATCTGCTGGGCGGGGTCATGACGATCAAGGGAACGTTTGCCGATGGGAGCCGGCTGATGGCGATTCCCAACTTCGCGCGCTACAACCGCAATCCGGCCGTGGTCGCGACAGCCGCGCCGGCTCCGGCGGCGCCTGGGGTGCGGCCGCCACCGCCGCCGCCAGCCACGTCCATCATCTGGATGAAGGAGCAGTAGACGGAGGGCCCCCCGCGAACTCCAGCGGTCCGGCCGCGGCGACCTCCGACGACATCGACTATCGGGACGAAGGAGCAGTCGAAGGAGCGGCCTGCTTCGCGTAGATGAGGCGCTCCACGAGGCGGATGTCTGCGAGCGGGCGCTCGTCTGACACGCTCTCGATGGGTCCGCGCTCAACATCCTCGAAGAGAACCGTCCAGCGCCCCGGGTGGGGGTTGACCAGGCAGACCGGGTTAAGGATGTGGAAGTGTCCCTTCCCGCTGCGCATCCGTTCCGCCATCGCCACGACAGCCGCACTTGCGGGTTCGAGGTCTTCGGTGTCGGCCGGGACACTCTCGGCGCCGTGAAGCAGAATCGCGAGGGGCTTCGCCCTGTCCTCGATAGGCTGCCCGTCGAAGAAGACGTACGCCTTTCCCTCGTCTGTGGCCTCGAGCACGATCGCGCGGCGCACCGTGCCGGTAATGGCACACCCGGGTACCGTGGTATGGATGTGCCCCCGCGCGCGAGCGCGGACGATCTGGTCCACCTTCTCCGCCAGGGCGCTGTAGCTCAGTTCGATGAAATCGATGCGGGATGTCATCGCAGTGACCTCGTCCGGCCGCCCGGCGTGTCGACGACAAAATTGCCTCTCAGGCGTGGCGGCGCCTGACCGCGCCCGGGGGCAGCCGGTTGCGCGCGTTGGCCGGGCCGCCCGCCAGGCGTTCCGTTCGGCCGGCGGCGTTGGCGTTCCGGAGGCGGCATGACAACCTCCAAGCCGCGCACCGTGGTAACAAGATCCACGGGCGGTGGGAAAGCGGGCTTCAGGCGTGCGAGAACTCGCGTTCGCATCGGTGAACCGCGAGGACGTCGCTCCGCTCATTGCTGCCTGATCGGCCGGGAACCGCGTCGAACCTCTACCCAGGAACGCGCTGGGCGTGCGGAGATGCGCCGCGGTCGACAACCTCGAATCGGTGTCGAGACTGAAGGCCGCGGCATCAACGTGCTCACTTCTCCAGTCGCTACGGTGCGCGGTAGCGCGATGGCGTGACGATGATCGTGACCCGGGTTCCCGGAGGCAGGTCGAGATACTGGTCGCGGTCCTGCGCGAGGATGACGCCGCTGGCGCCGCCCACCACTGCGCCGATGGCCGCGCCCTTGCCACCACCGGCAATGGCGCCGATGATCGCGCCGAGGGCCGCGCCGACCGCGCCTTGTTGAATCGTCGCGTCAGTGCGGTTCCGATCGGGCACGCCACCGGAGGCGTCGACCCGCAACGTCACACCGCCGCGTGTTTGCACGGATTCGAGGATCGCGTCGAAGTCGAACGTCTCGCCGTCGATGGACTCGATCGCGTCAAAGTCGACCTGCATATCCGCGTTGCGGCCAGGGCCGTACGGGGTGACCCGCGCCACGACACCGTAGACCTTCGAGTACAGATACTCCTCCGGGCTCAGCACGGTCATCGAGAACCGCTGGCCGCTGCGCGAGGTCCGCGTGCTGAGCGAGGTGTCCAGCACGGCGCCGAGCCGCATGCCGTCTGGCACGAAGAACGGCCGTGGTTCGCGCCCGGGGCCGTAGCCGGATTCTGGCGCGTAGACATCCCACCGCGGTTGGTTGGCGACCCTTCGGTAGTAGCTCTGAATGGTCACCGGGCCGCGGAGATCATCACTGTCCAGCCGCCGCGTGACGAGCAAGCCGTTACCGTAGTTCAGCGGCTCGAACGTCACGAGAAAGTCGGTGTTGCGGTTGCCGCTGGTCGAGACCGACAGCCGGTTGCCGACGAACTCGGCGCGTGTCCTCGTCATTCGTCCGTTCTGCCAACGCTCGTTTTGCGTGCGCCCGTCCGCGTCGAACGTCGTGCGAGGACCGCTCGACGAGCTGATCGTGACCGTTCGTCCGTTGCGCTCGATCGCGAGTGTCGTCGGGGGTTGCAGCCGGTTCAGCAGGCTCTGATAGGCGCGGTCGCGCTGAGGCTGCGGCAAGTTGCGAGTGGCCATATCGGCTGTGCGCTGCGCATTGCCACCACGCGTCGATTCGAGTTCGTACGTTCCCGACATCGCGTTGAACGTTGGCTGATTGCGTTGTCGCTGTCTCACTTGTCCCGAGAGACTCATGCTGCCCGCCGTCAGCACGACGAGACCGAGAAGTCCGAGTGTGTATCGTGTCATTTTCATAACCACCACCTTGTGAGTTCGCACCGCCTGGCTTGTCAACAGCCTGCGGTGCAAGTCCGTTGGCACTCGACCGGCGCTGCCTTCCGGCTCCCACCCCTAACTCGGGTGCCGCGTTGGGGCACCCGGGGCGCCTTACCGGTCTCGTCCTTCGGCAGGCTCAGGACGCCATGAGCGCACAATCTCCGCCTTGGTTGTGATGATAGCCAGCCCTGAATCGACGTACTGTCCTGTATTGAACACGACGAGCAGGCATCTTGACTGGACAGGAGCGGTGCAACGGCGGAGGGCTTGCCCAGCCGAAGCATCGCGCTCGCGACGCCGTAGCTCGAAGAGCGAAGGCGCGAGGAGAGCATCGGACCGGAACGATGCGAAGGCTGGTGCGCCCGACAGGATTCGAACCTGTGGCCTACGGCTCCGGAGGCCGTCGCTCTATCCAGCTGAGCTACGGGCGCACGAATCCTCATATTATCACACAGGATTAGTACGCCCGCGACGCTATGCCGAACGGAGAAGCCGTCCCGGGCCGCGCTCCCGCATTCCGTTATAGACTCCAATCCGTGGCCACCTCCGACTTCCACAAGAGCCTGCCAGAGGCGCACGGAACGGTGCCGGTCCCGCTGATCGCCGGCTTCTGGCGCAAGCTCTTCGCCTTCGCGGGCCCGGGGTACCTCGTCGCGGTCGGCTACATGGACCCCGGCAACTGGGCCACCGATCTGGCCGGCGGCGCCCAGTTCGGCTACGCGCTTGTCAGCGTCATCATGCTGTCGAACCTGATGGCGATCCTGCTGCAGTCGCTCGCCGCGCGCCTCGGCATTGCCACCAGCCTCGATCTCGCCCAGGCCTGCCGCACGTACTATTCGAAGCGCGCGTCCATCGTGCTGTGGATCCTGGCGGAGATTGCCATCGCGGCCTGCGACCTCGCAGAAGTGCTCGGAGCCGCCATCGCGCTCAACCTCCTGTTCGGTCTCCCGATGGCGGTTGGTGTCGTGCTCACCTCGCTGGATGTCCTGGTCCTGCTCGTCGTGCAGCAGCACCGGTTCCGCATGCTCGAAGCCGTGGTCGTGACGCTGATTGTCGGCATGGCGGGCGCCTTCGCGATCGAGCTCTGGCTGTCGAAGCCGGACCTCGCCGCCGCGCTGGCCGGAGTGATCCCGACACCGGAGATCCTCCGCAACCCGGGCATGCTGTACATCGCCATCGGCATCCTGGGGGCGACGGTGATGCCGCACAACCTCTACCTGCACTCGTCGATCGTGCAGACCCGCCGGTACGGTGATACGCGAGAGGCCAGGTCAGAGGCGATTCGGTTCGCCACCATCGACGCGACGCTTGCGCTGACGACGGCACTCTTTATCAACGCGGCGATTCTCGTGGTGGCGGCGGCGACGTTCCATGGCACCGCATACGAATCGGTAGCCGACATCGGCGATGCGTACAAGCTGCTTGCGCCGCTGCTCGGCACCTCGGTGGCAAGCACGCTGTTCGCCGTCGCGTTGCTGTTCTCGGGCCAGAATTCGACCATCACCGGCACCCTCGCCGGCCAGATCGTGATGGAGGGCTTCCTCAACATCCGCCTGCGGCCGTGGCTGCGGCGCCTCATCACGCGGCTGATCGCGATCGTCCCGGCGCTCGCCGCGGTCCTCATGTACGGCGACCGAGGTTCTGGCGCGCTGCTCATTCTGAGCCAGGTCATCCTGAGCCTCCAGCTGCCGTTCGCGGTCTTTCCGCTCGTCGCGTTGACGGGCAGCCGAAAGGTGATGGGGCCGCACGTCGCGCCGCGCTGGGTGCGCGCGATCGCCTGGCCGGTCGCCGTGCTGATCGCGGTGCTCAATACCTGGCTGCTCGTGCAGGTGGCCAGCGGCTTGATGAAATAGAGGCTGAGCATGTACAAGCGCATCCTGATCGCGGTGGAGCATTCGGCGGCCGATCGCACGATCGTCGACCACATCCAGCCGCTGGCCCGCCTGTGCGGCGCCAGGCTGCTGCTCGTGCACGTCGCCGACGGGTGGGTGGCCCGCGCGTACGACGATCTGAAGCTGCGCGAGTCGAAGGAAATCGTCGAAGACCGCGCGTACCTCGAGTCGTTGCGAGCAGAGCTGGCCGCCGCCGGATTCACTGTTGACGTGATGCTGGCGATGGGCGATCCCGCCACCGAACTGGTCCGCATCGCGGAAGCCGAGTCGGTCGACCTGGTCGCGATGGCCACTCACGGGCACCGGTTCCTCAAGGACGTCATCCTCGGCGCCACCGCCGACAAAGTCCGCCACGCGCTGAAGGTGCCTGTGCTGCTGCTGCAAGCCCCGTCCGCCGGAGAGCCCTGAGGCGTCGTCGCGGGGAACCTTTGTGGTTGTTTCGCCGTCTGCTACCTGTAGACAGCGAGGTCCTGCATGGCACGTGTGACAAAATCCCGCGTAATTCTCGGCTCCATCATTATCGGCATCATCGTGATCCTGGGGGGCGCATGGATGGCGCTTCGCGGGGCGTCACCCGCGATCGACGCCGGCCGCATTGTCGCCGTCGAGCGCGGCGACCTCGCGAAGTCGGTGGTGGCGACCGGTCGCATCGAACCGATTGCGAAGGTCGAGATCAAGTCGAAGGCCAATGGGATCGTCAAGGAACTGAAAGTGGATGTCGGGGCGAAGGTGAAAGTGGGGCAGGTCCTGGTCGAACTCGACCGGGACAACCTCGCCGCCAGGCTGCGAGAGGCGCAGGCCGCCCTTGGCGGCGCCCAGGCCAACCTGACGGCCGCCGGCGCCGAACTCGAGAAGAACAAGGTGGAAGCCGAAGGCCCCGACGTACCCTTTGCACGCCGCAACGTCGAGCGGGCCGACCGGCTGTTCAAGGACGCGCTGATTTCCCGGCAGCAGGTCGAGGATGCGCAAAGCCTCCTGGATCAGGCCGTCAACCGTCAGCTGGCGGCGCGGACGCAACTCGGCGTCGGCCAGGCTCGCGTCTCCCAGGCTCGCGCAACGGTGGCCGCATCCCAGGCCGCGCTCGAACGAGCGGAAGAGGAATTCAACAACGCGACCATCCGGTCGCCGATTGACGGCATGGTGCTCGCGCGCCCGGTCGAAATCGGCAGCCCGGTGTCCTCAATTCTCAATCTCGGCGCCAACGGCACGCTCGTGATGGTGCTCGGCGACATCAGCCGCGTGTACGTCAAGGGGAACGTCGACGAGGCCGACATCGGCACGGTGCGCATGGGCCAGGCGGCGCGCATCAAGGTGGAGACGTTCCGCGACAAGCAGTTCGAAGGCCGGATCACGCAGATTTCGCCCATGGGCACGGACAAGGACAACGTCATCTCGTTCGAGGTAAAGGTGTCGATCGACAACTCCGCCGGCGAACTGCTGGCCAACATGACGGCCAACGCGGAGATCATCCTCGAGCAGCACAAGAACACGCTCATCGTGCCCGAAGCTGCCGTCGTCTACGACAGCAAGCGCAACGCGTCGGTGGATGTGGTGGCGCCAGGGTCGAAGACGGGCAAAGAGCGACGCCCGATCAAGGTCGGCGTGAGCAACGGCACGAAGACGCAGGTGCTGAGCGGCCTGACGGAAGGCCAGAAGGTCGTTCTGCAGTAGGGGCGCGTCACCCGCCTTCGCGTCAAGCTTCGGCGGACCGCCGCAGCCTTGGCGGAGGTGGTCGCGCCCGGGCATCAGGCCGGCACAATGTTCCTCAACGATCTTCTTGTCCAGACACTCGCGAACCTGCGGGCCAACAAGCTCCGCAGCTTCCTGACGATGTTCGGCATCGTCTGGGGCGTGATCTCGATCCTCATTCTGTCGGCGGTGGGCGAGGGATTCGCCCGCGGCAACCAGCACGTCCTCGAGGAACTCGGCAAGAACATCGTCATCATCAGGAACGGCCGCACGAGCCTGCAGGCGGGAGGAGAACGCGCGGGTCGGATCGTGCGCCTCACGATCGACGATGTGTATGCGCTGCAGCGGGAGTCGAAACTGCTCGATGCGATGAGCCCCGAGCTGATGCGCGGCGGCCTGAAGGCGAAGAGCGCGTTCAATGCGAGCTCCGTGCAGATTAGCGGCATCTGGCCCGTGTTTCAGTATCTGCGGACGCTCGAAATGGATCGCGGCCGGCCGATCAGTGAGGAAGACTGCCGGCAGGCGAGGCGCGTCGTTGTTCTGGGCTACGACGCGTCCGTGCAGCTGTTCGCGGAGCGCGATCCGGTGGGCAGCCAGATCACACTCAACGCATTGCCCTACACCGTCATCGGCCGTATTCGGAAGAAGCAGCAGGACTCCAACTATACCGGGCAGGACGACCAGCGCCTGTTCATGCCGTACGAGACAGCGCGGAAGGATTTTCCGCTTCCCGGCCAGCTGGACACGCCGGACCATCTGTCGGCCATCATCGCCGGACCCAGGCCCGAAGTCACACTGATGATCCGGGACATCATGGAGCGCGAGAAGAACGCGCGGCTGTTCTTCGGCCTCAATTCGCGCGGGCCGGTGGAGCAGGAGGTCCGCGACATTCTCTCGAAGCGCCACGGGTTCGACACGCAGGATCCCGAGGCCATCAGCTTCTGGAACACCGCGGTCGAGTCGGTGATGTTCGACAAGATGATCGACGGCATGGACCGGTTCTTTCTCGCCGTGAGCATCGTCACGCTGATGCTCGGCGGCATCGGCGTGATGAACATCATGCTGATCGCCGTGCGCGAACGCACGCAGGAGATCGGCGTGCGGAAGGCGCTCGGGGCGACGGGCCGGAGCATCCAGTTGCAGTTCTTCGCCGAGGGCATCCTGCTGACGGGCCTGAGCGGCATCATCGGCTACGTCGTCGGGGCCGGTCTGTGCGCGTTGATCAACCTCGCGCCGATGCCAGAGCGGTTCAGCGGGATGATCATCACGTGGCAGATCAACGTGTTTGCCGTCGGCATGCTGATGCTGATTGGCGTGGCGGCATCGACCTATCCCGCACGCCGGGCCGCGCTGCTGCCGCCGATCGACGCACTGAGATATGAGGCGTGATGCTGCTGAAAGAGATCCTCTCCCAGGCGTGGCATTCGCTGGTGGCTCACCGGTTCCGGGCCGGTTTGACGATGCTCGGCATTGCGTGGGGCATTGTCACCGTGACATCGCTGATGGCATACGGCAATGGCTTTCACAACGCGCTCATCTTCGGGTTCAGCAACGCCTTCACCACCGGCGTCGCCGTCATCTGGCCGGGCCAGACCAGCATGCAGGCGGGTGGCGAGCGAGCCGGCAAGCGGGTGTTCCTGAAGTTCGAAGATGTCGAGCCCATCCGCCAGCTGGGCCTCGTCAAAGCCGTCAGTCCCGAGATCTACGAATCGCTGCCGCTGAGTTATGGCAATCGGCAGACCACCGCGGGCGTGCGCGGCGTGGCGCCCGAGTACGGCGACATGCGTCACGAGGTGCCGTCCGACGGTCGCTTTATCAACGCCGAAGATGTGGAGCGGCGGCGCCGTGTGGCGTTTCTGGGAACCGACGTCGCAGAGAAGCTGTTTGGCAACAGCCCTGGCGTCGGCGAGACGATCAGGATCCGGGGGGTCTCGTTCGAAGTGATTGGCGTGCTCGCCGACAAGGCGCAGCTCTCGAACTATTTCTATCCGGACAAGCTCAGCGTCTTCATTCCGTTTTCATCGACCGAGCAGCTCTTCCACCAGGACTACCTCGACACGATTGTCGTGCAGACCATCGCGCCCGATTTTCACGAGGCGGCAATGCGGCAGGTGCGTGGCGTGCTGGCCGAGCGGCATCGCTTCGACGCCCGCGACGAGCGTGCGCTGCAGATCAACGACAGCGCAGAGGCGCGGCAGATGGTCGGCGCCATGGCGACCGGCCTCAAGATCATCCTCGTGTTCATCGGTTCGCTCACGCTGATGATTGGCGGCGTCGGCGTGATGAACATCATGCTCGTGTCGGTCACCGAGCGCACGCGCGAGATCGGCCTGCGCAAGGCGCTGGGCGCCAGACGCCGGCACGTGCTGCTGCAGTTCCTGGCCGAGTCCCTCGTCATCACGGGGTTCGGTGGCGTGGCGGGCGTCCTTCTCACCGTGATCGTGGTCAACGTCGCCGGGGTGCAGCCGTTCCTGGCTGATCTGATCGGTGACCCGTCGCGCGGCACCGACATCCACCTCGTGCTGACACCAGACGTGCTGATTACCACGACCCTGATCCTGATGGTCACCGGCATCCTTGCCGGGCTGTGGCCCGCGTTCCGCGCGTCCCGCCTCGACCCGATCGAATCCCTGCGCTACGAGTAGGAGGAGCCTGACCCCATTTCTCGCTTTGTGCCACGGAGTCTTCTGTAGCAGGATCGTCCGGGTGAAACCAGAAGTCCGCTCCCGCGTTGTCGCCGCCGCGGCGCCAATCGCCGTTGGTCTCGTCGTGCTGGCCTTGCCCGTGCCAGCCGGCTTGACGCCCGGTGCGTGGCGCTACTTCGCGCTGTTCGCAGCCGTCGTCGCGGGATTGATGGCCGAACCCCTGCCCGCAGCCGCGATCGGGTTCATCGGGGTCGGGCTGGCGGCCCTGTCACGACTGGTGGTCGCCGATCCCGCCGACTCACTCAAATTTGCCCTCAGCGGATTCTCGAACGGGACCGTCTGGCTCGTGTTCGCCGCCTTCATGATCGCCCAGGGATACGAGAAGACCGGCCTCGGCCGCCGGCTGGCCCTGCTGCTGGTTCGACGACTGGGCGGGCGCACGATCGGGCTTGGGTACGCCGTGGCCCTGGCCGACCTGGTGATTGGGCCGTTCATGCCGTCCAACACCGCTCGCAGCGCGGGCACGATCTTTCCGATTGCGCGCAACATTCCTGCCCTCTATGGCTCCGAACCGGGCCCGACCGCCAGGCGCATCGGCGGTTACGTAATGTGGACGGCATTCGCCGCGACGGCCGTCACGTGTTCAGTGTTTGCCACCGCCCTGGCGCCCAACCTGCTCGCCATCGAACTGGTCGCCAGGACGACGGGCATTCACCTGTCGATCGGTGAATGGTTCCTGGGCGCCTGGCCGGTTGGACTCGTGCTGATGGCCACGCTGCCGCTGCTCGTCTATGTCATCTATCCGCCCGAGGTAAAGAGCAGCCCGGAGGTGCCGATCTGGGCAAACCGTGAGCTCGAAAAGATCGGCCCCGTGTCGCGTGACGAATGGCTGATGGCCGCACTGGCGATCGTGGCGGTCATCGTCTGGACGCTGGCGGCCGACTATGTTGATCCGTCAACCACCGCGCTGCTCGTCGTCAGCGTGATGCTGATGACCGGGTTGATTTCGTGGCAGGACATCGTATCGAACTGGCGGGCCTGGAACGTGTTCATGCTGCTCGCCACGCTGGTCGCGCTGTCGGACGGTCTGGCCAGAGTCGGCTTCATTCCGTGGTTTGCGAAAGGCATCGCGGGATATCTGGGACAGTTCAGTCCTGCGGTGGCCACGATCGGCCTGGTGGTGGCGTTCTTCCTGAGCCACTACATGTTCGCCAGCCTCACCGCCCACACCGTGGCGGTGTTGCCGGTTGTGCTGGCGGCGGGCGCCGCCGTGCCGGGCGTGCCGGTGCGGACGCTCGCGCTGCTGCTGTGTTACAGCCTCGGTCTGATGGGCGTGATTACGCCCTACGCGACTGGCCCGGCGCCGGTCTATTACGGAAGCGGATTCCTGCCGCGTCTCGACTTCTGGAGACTGGGCTTCATCTTCGGGATGTGGTTTCTCGCCGTGCTGCTGCTGGTCGGCTATCCGTTGCTGTAAGCCTATTTCTTGACCGGCGGCGGGGGAGCGGCCAACGTGTCCACGTGCGCGGCCCAGGCGCGCGGCCCGAGCTCGGCCAGTTGGCCCAATTCGGCGGCCGCGACAATGAGCTTTCGCATCGGAAGGATGATCGCCAGCTCGACGTCAGCCCGCGGTGCGGCGGCCCGATCGATCCGCGAGAGCGCCGCCTCGCGCCAGTCGGCGGCCGGCGCGATGCCCGACGCGAGATACGAGAGCGCCTCGATTCCGAGCGCGCCCAAGCCAGACAGATCTTCCGCCAGCGGAGCGACCTCCTGCAGCACAGGCGCCTCGTCGATCAGCCGATCGATTGCGGGCCGGATGTCGCGGAACTGCTGAAACGCGCCCGCCAACTCCTGCTTCTGAACCCGGAACCGCGGCGCATCGCTCACCAGTTCGTTCACGCCGAGGCGCAGCATCAGCGCCACCATGCTGTCCGGGCGCGCCGCATCTACCAGCCTCGTGAGCGGTGCGAACTGGGTCGTCGCCTTGCCGCGCCCGCGGCGATAACCCTTGACCGGCTCCACCACCGACGCCAGCACCGACAGCGACACGATCGAATGCGAGCCGGAGAGGCGCCGCAGCATCACTGGCGCCATGCTCTCGTGGCGAAGGCCGAGGTCCTCCAACTGAATTGACATGGCCGCCAGCCGCCGGTACATGTCATTGACATCGCGGACCGTGCCGGGCGACCAGAAGCGTTCAGCGATTGCCGCCGTGCGCGGCCAGATGCGCGAGTCGATGGTCTCTGGCGTAATCCACTCCGCCCACATGCACGCCTCGCCGCCGAGCACGCGCGTCGCTTCTTCGGAGGTCAGCGTGACGGTGGGCGGCAGCGGGTCCACCAGGTAGTGGTCGGCGGTCTTGTAGCTCAGATCGATGTAATAGCCGCTCGAGAGGATCCCCGAGTAGCCTTTGCGCGCGCTGTCGGCGAGTGACGCCTGGCCCCGCCACGACTGCACGACGGCGTCTTTCGGCAAGTCGGAATGCAGGATTTCGTCCCAGCCCACCATCCGCTTGTTGTACTTCTTCAGGATCCTCGTCAGGCGCTGATTGAAGTACGCCTGGAGCGCATTCGCGTCTGCCAGCTTGTGCTTGCCCATGAACGCCGTGATGGCGGCGTTCGCGTTCCAGTGCTTCCCGTTGTTCTCGTCGCCGCCGATGTGCATGTAGGCGTCTGGAAACAGACCCGCCATCTCGCGGTAGAACACGTCGAGAAACTTGTAGACGCTCTCGCGCGTCGGGTCGAGCGCGGCGTCGAATACGCCCCAATTCCTCCCGATCGCATACGGGCCAGGTGCGCTCGCCAGTTCGGGATGCCCGACCAGCCAGCTGGTCACATGGCCAGGCATGTCGAACTCTGGCACCACCCGGATGCCGCGCTCCGCGGCGTACGCGACGATCTCGCGGATCTGATCCTGCGTGAAGAAGTTGCCGTCGGATCCCATCTGATGCAGCTTCGGGAACTTCTTGCTCTCGATGCGGAAGCCCTGGTCTTCGGTCAGGTGCAGGTGCAGGACGTTGAGCTTCACCGCCGCCATGCCGTCGAGATTGCGCTTGATGACCTCGATCGGCATCCAGTGCCGGCACACGTCAATCAGGAGCCCGCGCCACGGAAAGCGCGGCGCATCATCCACCGTCACGGCCGGCAGAAAGTATCCCGCGCGATCCCCGTCCACCAGCTGCAGCATCGTCTCGAGGCCGCGCAGGACGCCCACGGTGGTCGCGGCTTTCAGCACGGCCTGCTTCGCATCGACGGCGAGCGTGTACGACTCGTTCTCGTCGACCGAAGGCACCTTGCTGCCGGGGCCGTCGCACGCGATGAGGAGCGTCGCCGCATCGGCATCAGTCGCCAGTGCCCGCGGAAACTCGAGGCCGGTCCGGCGCTCGAGCCGTCGAAGCGCCCGGTCGATCCCCGCGATCAGGCGCGCGTCGGACGTCTTTGTCACCGCCACGGTGAAGCTGGACTGCACGGCCAGGCGGCCCGTCTGGAACGCGACGGACCTCGGCACGGGCATCAGCGTGTGGCGCACCGGCGGCGTCCCGCCCTCCTGCGCGGCGGCCACACTGATCGTGACGAGCGGAAACAGAAACGCGAGCGCGAGCGTGCGAATCATTGAAATGCCCCCTCCCGAATCCTGAACCCCTACCGCGCGACGCGAGCCGGCGACGCCTGTCTGGTCAATGTCGACCCTGCGGTCACGGGGCGATTCGCAGCGCGGCCCCTCGAACCAAGCCGACAGCGTCAGTCTGCAAAACGTGCCGTGAGGGCCGAAACGGGCTGCGCGAAGAGCGCAAACGTCAGGTCGGTATCCCGCCCCGGTAAGGCATGTTTTGCCGGCTTGCGTGAGCGGGGACGTGCGGAGAAGCGCCCCGTAACCGGATCGCTCATGGGGTCTCCATCCCAAGGCCCGCTCCAGCCCTCGCGCGGCCGTGGGTCCCCCCGGACCTTCACATCCCCACCCGCCGATGCCGCAGCCGGTCCAGCGCCACCGCGACGATGATGATGACACCGGTGATGATCTCCTGCACCCAGTTCGAAAGCCCCAGGTGCGTGCCGCCAGTCTTGATTTCGGTCATCAGCATTGCGCCGACAATCGCGCCGAGGATCGATCCCTCGCCGCCGGCCAGCGTGCCGCCGCCAATGACGACGGCCGCAATCACATCGAGCTCCAGACCGTTGGCCACCGTCGGGTCGCCCACCGTCAGCCGCGAGAACTGCATGATCCCCGCCACCCCGGCCAGCGCCGACGCGATCAGGTAGACCGCGATCTTGACGCCGGGCACATTGATGCCGCACAGCCGCGCCGTCTGTTCATTGGATCCGACAGCGAAGATGTGGCGGCCAAATCGCGTGTAGTGCAGCAGGGCCGACGCCGCCAGGGCGAGAACGATGAGCAGCCAGACGCCGGCGGGGAGGATCTGCCATTTCGATCCCGGCGGCAGTTCCGCGATCAGGTTGTTGAGCCACGTCACGGGCGCATCGATCTTCTGTTCGTGCGCAAGCCCTTTGGCCGCGCCGCGGATGATGCCCATCGCGCCGAGCGTGACGATAAACGGCATCACGCGGAGGCTGGTGATGAGGACGCCGTTGAACATCCCGCACACCGCCGCGACGAGCACTCCGCCGAAGGCCGCGCCGAGCGGTCCGACACCGGCCTGCAGGAGATAGGCAATCACAACCGTCGCGAGCGCAACGGTGGATCCGACGGACAGGTCGATGCCTCCGAGGATCACCACCAGCGTCATGCCCAGCGCTGCGATGCCCACGACCGTCGTCTGCCGCACCATCGTCCGCACATTGCCAGCCGTTGGAAACGTGTCGGGGACCAGCGCCGCGAAGAGCGCGTAGAGGACCAGCAGCGCGACCAACGGTCCCACCCAGCTGTTGCGGGCGAGCCAGCGTGCCACCGCGTGTGTCGAGTCTGTGCTCATGCCTGTCCTGTCGCCTCCATCAGCACGTTGTGCTCGGTCAGTTCGGCGCGCGGGCGCGCGGGCCCGAGCCGCCCGCGGCGCATCACGCAGATGCGATCGCAGATCCCCAGCAGCTCCGGCAGGTAGCTCGAAACCAGCAGCACCGCCTTGCCCGACAGCGCCAGCTTGTCGATCAGGCCGTAGATTTCCGCCTTGCTGCCGACGTCGATGCCGCGCGTGGGTTCGTCGAGCAGGTAGACGTCCACATCGTGGTGCAGGAGCCGCGCGATGGCGACTTTCTGCTGATTGCCGCCCGAAAGCTCGCGGACCGTCTGCGAGATGTCGCGACAGCGGACGCGGAGCCGGTCGGCCCATCGGGTGGCGGCGGCGCGCTGGCGCGCTGGCACGACGATCGGCCCCGGGCCGAGACCGGCGAGCTTCGAGAGCGTGATGTTGTCGGCGACCGACATGGCGAGCGCCAGCCCTTCGCCCTTGCGGTCTTCGCTCGCCAGGCCGACACCCTGCGCGAGACGGCGCCGGGGCGTCGTCCATCCTCTCCACGAGGCCACGCGCACCGAACCGCTCCTCACAGGGTCGAGGCCAAAGAGCACGCGCAACAGTTCCGTGCGACCGGCGCCCACCAGTCCACCGATGCCGACCACCTCGCCGCGACGGAGGGAGAGTGAGGCCGCGTCCGGCTTCACGAGCCCCGCCACATCGGCGAATTCAAGGAGCGTCTCGCCGGGCGTGTGCGGCGACCGCGGGAACAGTTCGTCCAGCTGGCGGCCGGCCATCATCCGCACGATGTCCGACGCCGGCGTGCCTGCAACCGTGCCCGTCCCGACCGTCGCGCCGTCGCGCAGCACCGTGAAACGATCGGCGATGGCCTGCACCTCTTCGAGCACGTGTGAGATGTAGATGATGCTCAGGCCGCGATCCCGCAGGCGGCGAATCGCGGCGAACAGCCTCCGTACATCGTGCTCAGACAGGCTGCTGGTTGGTTCGTCGAGGATGAGGACGCGGGTGTCCGACTGTGCGAGCGACCGCGCGATCTCGACCACCTGCTGGACGGCGATAGGCAGATCGCCCGCCCGCGCTCCGAGCGGAATGTCGGCGCGGTCGAGTGCGTCGAGGGCCCGGCGGGCACGGATGTCGCGTTCCTGACGCCTCACGACGCCGGCGCGCGTGGGCTCGGCGCCGAGCAGGATGTTCTCTGCGACCGACAGATGCGGCGCGAGCGACAGCTCCTGGTACACCATCAGTACGCCGTGCCGTCTTGCGTCCAGCGGATCGCGCGGGCGGAACACCTCGCCGTCAAGGTGCACGTCGCCGTGGTCGGGTGGCAGCGCGCCCGACAGGATCTTCATCAGCGTGCTCTTGCCCGCGCCGTTTTCTCCGACCAGTGCGTGGACCTCACCCGCCGCCACCTCGAGGTGCACGCCGTCCAGCGCCACGGTCGGGCCGAAGCGCTTGCTGAGATTGGCGACGCGAAGCCGGGCGTGGCTCATGCCGCTACTTCAGGTATTGATCGAGATTCGGTTGCAGGCGTTCTTTGATGTCGGGCTGGTTCATGTTGTCGCGCGTGACGATGGTTGCGCCCGTGTCGATGAACTTCGCCACCTTCTCGCCGCGCATGTGGGCGACGAGCGTCTTGACGCCGACATAGCCCATCGCGAACGGATCCTGCAGCAGCAAGGCGTCAATCTGGCCGTCGCGCACGCCCTGGACGAGCTTGTCGCTGCTGTCGAACCCGACGTACTTGATCTTGCCCGCCAGGCCCGCGTTCTGCAGCGCCCGCAACATGCCGAACGTCGTCGACTCGTTGGGACAGAAGATGCCTTGGACGGCGCCTTCGGCGGCGCGCGTGGACGCCAGCAGGTTCTCGCCCGTGCGATACGCCCCTTCGGCCAGGGCGCCGGCGTACTGGTTCGAGCTCACAACCTTGATCCCGGGGAACGTCGCGACCGCGTCGAGGAAGCCCTGCTCGCGGGCCGTCGTGCTGGCGGCGCCCTCGTGCAGCCGCATCACGATGACGTTGCCCTGGCCGCCGAGGATCTTGCCCATGTGCATGCCGGCCAGCTTGCCCGCATCGAGATTGCTCGTCGCCACCAGGCTGGCGGGATCGTCGCTCTCGAGCTTCGAGTCGAATGTCACCACCGGGACGCCCGCGCGGACAGCGTTGGCCACCGGCTGGCGGAGCGCCTTGTCGTCGAGCGGCGCCAGCAGCAGCCCCTGGATGCCGCGCGACACCAGCGTGTCGACCACCCGAATCTGATCCTCGCGATCGTCTTCCTTGAGCGGCCCCTGCCAGAGGATTGTGACGCCCAACTCACGTCCCGCCTTGATGGCGCCCGCGTGGACCGACTTCCAGAATTCGTGGGTCGTGCCCTTGGGAACGACGGCGATCGTGATGGCGTTACTGGACTTGCTGCCGCACGCGGTGACACTGACGGCCCCGGCGACGCCGCCGGCGGCCATGGCAAGAATGACGATGAGCAATGTGAGTCGGCGCATGGTGGCCTGATCCTATCGCATCTTCCGGGGAACTGTGTCCCAGCCTCTCCGCTTGCGTCCGGCGACCCTTGCCCGACATAATGCGCCGACGCGAATTCTCACCATCGCCCGTTGGAGGACGCCCATGAAGGCACCGCATTCCGCTCGCCGCTTGCTTCTGGTTGTGTTAGTGGCTGTCGTGGCAGCTGGCGCGTTCGGACACGCGCAGCAGCAGCCTCCGCCCGGTCAGTTTCAGCCGACGCCCGGCCAGGCCGGCAAGGACGTGATCTGGCTGCCGACGTCTCAGACGCTGGTAGAGAAGATGCTCGATATCGCCAAGGTGACCGCGCAGGATGTCGTCTTCGACCTGGGATCGGGTGACGGGCGCACGGTGATCACGGCGGCCAAGCGCGGCGCGCGGGCGCACGGCATCGAGTACAACCCCGACATGGTGGAGCTGTCGAAGCGCGCCGCCGCTGAGGCGGGTGTGAGCGCGCGGGCCACGTTCGAGAAGGCCGACCTGTTCGAGAGCGATTTCTCCACGGCCACTGTCATCACGATGTTTCTGTTGCCGGACATCAACCTCAGATTGCGGCCGAAGATTCTGGACCTGAAGCCCGGCACGCGCATCGTGTCGAATTCGTTCACGATGGGCGAGTGGACCGCTGATGACACTGTGACGGTGACGGAAGACTGCACGTCGTACTGCACGGCATACCTCTGGATTGTGCCGGCGAAGGCGGCGGGCACATGGCAGTCCGCGCAGGGAGAGTTGACGCTCACGCAGGAATTCCAGATCGTGACCGGGTCGCTCAAGAATGGTGCGGGTTCGACGCCGATTGCGGGCGGAAGGCTTGTCGCAGATCAGATCAGCTTTACGGTCAACGGCGCGCAGTACAAGGGCCGCGTCAACGGCAGCACCATCGAGGGGACGGTCGCGTCAAACGGCACCACGACGAAGTGGGCCGTCAAGCGCGCGCAGTAGGGGCGCGATTCATCGCGCCCGCCATGCAGTTCGTAGGGGCACGGCATGCCGTGCCCGCCCCACCGTTCAAACCGGCGTCCTCCATCGGAGCCCCTCGAATCGCGCGTAATCGCGATCGGTCGTGATCCATTCGCACCCTGATTCGATCGCCAGCGCGGCGAACCACGCATCGGCGACGAGGTTACCGGTGGCTTTCGAGTGCCGGCACAGGTCGGAGAAGATCTTCCAGTGCCGCGGGCCGGGTTGGATCAGCTGGCAGTGCGGTTGTTCCATCAGCGTGTGGCAGAAGAGCAGCGTTTCGTCCAGCCTGCTCGGCTGGGCGAACACGCGACGGTTCGTCACCACTCGCACGAACGACGAAAGGACCTGCGGCGCGATGCCGTAGGCTTCGTCACCATTGACCGTGGCCCGCAGCCACTCCCGATACGCCTGATGGCCTGCCGCATCCGACCGGAATGCATAGATCAGCACGTTGACATCGGAGAGCGTCACGACCGCTCCTCCATGATGTCGAGCAGCGCCGCCGAATCGTCGAGATCGACACCCGGCAACGTGCCGCCGCCTGCCTTGCACACCGGCAGGATCACGGGCGACCGCTTCGGCACCACGGTGCCCTTGGCCAGCATCAACCGCAGACCTTCTGCCATCAGCGCGGTCAGCGTCTGACCTCGCCTGCGCGCCTCCCGTTGCGCCTGCTCGAGCAGCGCATCATCAAGCCGAACAGTGGTTCGCATATGTCTAGACATATCAATAACGATGCTCATATGTCAAGTCTCCTCACGTCTGCCCGATGTCGCTGCAGCCAGGCGCTTCGCGCTGATAGCGCTTCTGCACAGTGTGTGCCGGCAGCGAATGTCAGGATTGCTGCGGAATCAGCAGATCGGCATGAGGCCTGTTGCAGAAACTGCGAACTCCACCGGTGACCGGCGTGGCAGGAACTGCCATCCGGAGCTCGCTCTTGCGCGGCTGATGGTCTTTGAGGAAACCGGACGGAGTCTGGACAATCTGCTAGCGACGTTGGGCTTCAGGTGGTGTAGTTGGCCCGGCGTCGGCCGGGACTTTCGTCGTGACGATCCTGATGTGCGGCGCAGCGCCCGACGTGCGCCAAGCCACCACCAGGTCGGCTTTCGCGTGCGCGAACTCGATCCACGACATGGCGCCGCCGTCACGCGATATCGTCACCTTTACGCGACCCTGATCGCCGGCGGCGGTGAACCACGCCAGCGCCACCGCATCGCCGTTCGTCGCCAGCGCGGGCCCATTGACCGGGCAGGCGGCGATCTTCCAGCCATCGGCGTGAAGGACGCCTCCGAGTTTCCAGGTGCCGCCGTCCGCCCGAGCGACGCTGATGTCGCGGATCTCCTGTTCCGATCGATCGCGATACGCGACGATGACACCGCGGCTCGTCGGCCGCAGCGCCTCGTTGGGCAGTGACTTGCCGGTCGTGTTACTGTACGTCCGTGAGCCACAGTTTCCGAATAGAACTCGAACTCGAAGACGACGGTCGCTGGATTGCCGAGGTCCCAGACCTTGCCGGCGTACTCTGCTACGGCGCAACCCGAGATGAGGCGATTGCCCGCGTCCAGGCGCTCGCACTCCGGGTGCTTGCCGAACGGCTCGATCACGCTGAGGCCCCCGCCGAGTTCCTGAACGTCTCGTTTCTTGCCGCGTGAGCACCTGGCCGTCCGCGAAGGCTCGTCGCGTCTTCGCAGCCCTGCTCCGAATCGGGTGGAGGCTCAAGCGCCAGTCTGGCTCGCACCGAACCCTCTCGCGGGAGGGCTGGCCCGATTTCGTGTTTGCCTTCCACGACGACGAGGAACTTGGCCCCCGCATGCTTGTCCGGGTTGCGAAGCGCACTGGCCTGCGTCCCGAAGATCTCTGATTTCGATTTCCGTGTTATCTGCCCAACGTCCAATACGCAGAACGCGGCATTTCACACACCAGAACCCCGAAGCGCTCGTCGTCCGGATTTGAACAGGAGAATGAAGGTCGAAGAGCTCACGCGCGAATTCGCTGTGAGCGGAACTTGTTGCGCATCCAGACGCGTCACGCGAGCGCTCAGCCGCGAGCCGCGCGTGCCCGTTCCTTTGATTTGGCTTTCTGTCGAACGCGGCTCGTCGGCTGCAGCGCCTTATTAGGCCGGCTGCCAATCACGGCCGTCGTCTTCGAAAGTCGTACCAACAAACGCAGTGCCTGATCTACCGACGGGGAATCCGGGAAAACCGCCGCAATATCCGGCGCAAGAAACACGATGTTGGTGCCGGCTTGATAGGCCTTGTGGTGCTTCCCGCGGACGCCTTGCGAGAAATCGTACTCGGGCCGGTTGCTCTTACGAATTCTTCCTCTACGACGATGTACAGGTCGTGGCAGAGTATGGGCGCTTGGATGCCCTCCAGTACGGGATGTGGGGACACAGGACTGATGGTGGTGACGGAATGCTGGCCGAAGATCCGTATCCGGCGCCGGCGCCGGAACCGGTGGGGGGAGGAGGAGAGCCGGAGGGGTGCGGTGACCCTGATCTCAATGTCCTCCGGGGGAGTACGCGTCTAAGGGCCTAACGGTACCCGCATGCTCCGAATTCTCAACCGGTGGTTCCTCGACCTACTTCTCATGGGCTCAACTGAACCACCAAGAGGACAACGATCACGTGCCCTGGGGCATCGTTTCGAGCGATGTCTGGTGGAACCTCGACATCATGCGGTCAATCACCTACGGCAAGGAGATTACCGTGACCTGTGGCTATCGCTGCCCGGTTCGGAATGCTGCGATAGTAGGGGCGGTGGCAGGGAGCTACCACCAGTTCGGAAGAGGTGTCGATCTCTATCCGGAGGTGCGCAACGACTACGGCGAATTCATGTTGCTGCGGTACGCTGCCTGTGTGTCGTGGCCTGTGGAGCTTCTCGACTGGGACACGTATCCTGCTGATCATCACTTGCATGTGGCTTGGTAGCGCAAGGAGAAGCGGAATGAGAAAACCACTCCTAACGATCGCAGTTGCTTTGGTCTCCTTCGTAATGTGTGATGGGTCGGTACTCGCCCAAACAGCGATTCCCTCGGAGGAACAGCTCGTCTCTCGCCTGACCAAGGGACCGCAGCGAGAGCGGAACGCCACTGTTGCGTACCTCGAGAGACTGCCCCCCGGTCAAGTGAGCCCGACTTTGTTGAGGGCGCTATGCGACGAACTCGACCGACTAAACTCTGAGCGCGGGCGACGGCGTGCGTTGTCGCTCCGGGGTGCCAAGTTGGATGACTTCGAAGCCGATTACTACCTAGCGCTCGTCCGGGTTGTCGCCAAACTGGGCGATCCGGCGGCGATTCCGAGTCTAGTTGGCTCCGTCGATTCTGGAATGACCGCCATCTACGCGTTGGTGCGCTTCGAGCCTAGTCAACTCGTCCCCTTGCTCGTCACCGTGGCCGGGGCTGGTGACATCGGTGCGAATGGCCCATCTGCCGGTGAAGTAACTGGCGCGCTGCGGACGCTGGCCTTGATCATGGGCTCGGAACAGCGAACCAGGTTGTCAACACAGCTCGACGCGAGGGTACGCGCGGTGGCTTGGATGCGACTGACTGGTGTTCAGACCGTGCATGCTCCACAGGGCGCGACGGACGCTGACGTGGCGGGGATCGTCATGGAGGCATGTGGACTGGCCGCGGCGACCCGAGACCCTGATCTCGTGCATCGTGTCGAGCGACTCGCCGACAACCGAGCGGAAGTTGCCGCATTGGGTGCTTCTCAAGAGCGTGCGATCGACCTTGCTCAGATGGGGTGTCGGTCGGCGGTCGCAAGGATTCGCTAGTTCGCCCAAGTCCGCGGGGGCCAACAGTTTCTCCTCCACGCGTTCGGCGTCGCGCCAGCGCACTCCGGTGGAGCCTCGACAGAAGTGAAGGGTTACGACTTAGCTACGATCACCGCAAGTGGTCTCCTCCCCCTGAAAGGGTTTTTACGTTGGGACTCTCCCAGAACGCAAAGAATCCGTGATCTCCGCCGGCGTGAACGCTTGCGTCGCACGGCTCCAGAGCGTCGGCCAACTGATGCCTCGCCTGTGAATTCTTCGGGTTTCGCCGTGCTGCAGCATGCCGAACCCGTGTCGGCAGCCATACCTGTCATGGTTCTTGCCTGATGTCTCCGGCAGGAGCCCACACGTGATGAGACCTCGCAGGCACGCCACTGACCACCGCCCGCTCGGCACCCGTCTGCCTCGGTCCGGTCGATCGCCCCTCCCTCCGCTCCCGCTTGCGCGGCCTCACCATGCGGTCAGGCCACTCGACATAATGTGCTCAACGATGGCATCAGTAGCGGATCGTTCCGGTCCATTCCCAGCGACCCGGCCACGGGTAACTCGCCGCGTTGGTCACCACGCCTGTCACTTCCGCCGTCCCGGTCGCGTTCTCGAACCGCCCCGTCCCGCCGTTGAATACCAACGTAAACGTGGTTTTGAATACGGTCCCGATCCCCCCCGCCGACGCTGATTCTCCAGTGAACGTCCCGTGGAGTTCATCGCCGTTTGCCGCCGTCAGGACAATGAGCTTCCCGTCGATGACGCCCGTGACGACGTTGAGGCACTGCTCCGTACGGATATCAATGTTGCCCATATGCAGGGCGTTCCCGGTCGCGTTGATCGTGCCGAAGCCGTAGGGTCCCTCCGGGCACTTCGAGGATGGAAAGACCACGGTCACTCCGCCCGTCGCCGCGCCGTGGGCGACACGGGCCACGTCGTACCCACGAGCCCCGGATTGACGTCCAAGAGCAGCATCTCCCCGGTGGATTCGAACCGAAGGGCGTAGCATGCAGTAGAGGCTCCGAATGGATGAGCAGTACCCAGCAGAAGAGCACGCGGGTGCGAAGCGTGGCCGCCTCCGGCGTCCCGATCACGATCGCCGGAATCCCAGGTCGAGACCCCGGAATCCGCGATCCCGATCGCCGCACCGGCGATCATGATCGCCCGCACGGTCCCGAACACCCGCCATCACCTGCCGAGGATCAGTTGGTCAACGAGACGACGAACATCAGCGGCACGGCGATCATGAAGAATCAGAAAGTGCGATCACGATGGACCGGCGCCATCAGACATCCCTGCCTTCGACGACAACGCGCGAAGGTGTTGCAGGAGTTGGGGCGGGGAAGTGGGGTGGGTAACGGGGTTCGAACCCGCGACTTCCGGAGCCACAGTCGAAAGAAGCGGGTGAAGCAGTCGCTGGTCGTGTCGGTGTTGTTGGCGATCTCGGCCCACTGCGTCGGGTGTTCTATGGCCGCGTCGTGCGTTCTGAGGCGCAGAGTTTCAAGATCGTTTCATGCGGGAGATCGCCACCGTAGCCGCGCAGATCGCTGTGAGCGGAGCTTGTTGCGCATCCAGACGCGTCACGATCACGGCTCACCCGCGGCCGTGCACCCCGAGCATTCCCGGCCGTCGGGTGCAGCCGTTGGTTGGGCGAGAACATATTGCGCTAGTGTACACTTAGATGTACATTATGGGATATGTCCCACCGGTATTCCATCGCAGAGGCCCGAAGCAGCCTGCCCAGCATCGTCGACCAAGCCGAAGCCGGAGTCGAGATCGAACTGACTCGCAGGGGTAAGCCAGTCGCTGCTGTCGTCGCCCTCCGAGTTCTTGAACGCCTGCGAGCTGACCGACCCCGGTTCCGCACGGCCTACCTTGACTTCCTCAAACGGTACTCGCTCGACGAAGTTGGATTCGATAACGACTTCTTCGCGCCCATCCGGGAGAAGAGCGCCGGGCGCACGGTCTCGCTATGACGTTGCGGTATCTGCTGGATACGAGCACCGTCTCGTCACCGATCTCCAAGATTCCCGATGCGGACATCGTCGAACGGCTCAACGAACATGGACACGAATGCGCCATCGCGGCCCCGGTGTGGCACGAATTGACGTACGGATGCCGCCGCCTTCCGCAGGGTCGGCGCCGATCAGCCCTCGAGACCTACCTGAGAGACGTCGTACGTGCGTCATTTCCGATCTTGCCCTACGATGACGCGGCGGCCACGTGGCACGGTCACGAGCGAGCACGACTGGAAGCACGCGGCCGACCGGTTCCGTACGTCGACGGACAGATCGCTGCGATTGCTCACGCCAGCAAGCTCGTGCTCGTCACGGTCAACACCAGGGACTTTTCGCGCTTCACTGATCTGCGAGTCGAGAACTGGTCGAAGCGGCGGGCTGGTGGTTGATGCCGAGTAGCCGGATTTCTGTTGTCCGCCCAACATCGTCGCCTTCCCGCTGAGGACGAGAAGAAGCTGCTAGACGTCGTGGCCGGTCACGTCCGGCCGATGATCATTGCCGCTCTTGACTTGGGCCTCAGTCGTGGCGAGATGCTGTCGATGACGTGGGCAGATGTGCAGGCCCGGCCTTCGACGACACCGACGCGAAGTTGTTGCGGGAGTTGGAGAAGGGAAGTGGGGTAGGTAACGGGGTTCGAACCCGCGACTTCCGGAGCCACAGTCGAAAGAAGCGGGTGAAGTAGTTGCGGGTGGTGTCGGGTTTGTTGGCGTTTTCGGCGTCAAGCGTCAGGTGCTGAGCGGTCGTGTTGGGCGTTCTGAGGCGCAGAGTTTCAAGCTTGCTTCAAGTATTGGCGAGTCGGCGCAGCCAGAGACGTGTGCAGGAAGATGCTCGAGGCCGCTGCTGGTGTTTCGGCGTCCTCAGGCCGCGCCTCTCGTCGCTTCAAGCCAGCGCGTCATCGGACGCCGCTTGGATGATGCGCAGTCCCGCAAGTACGAATTGATGAGCGTTTGATACGGAACTCCGTTTTCCGCAGCGAGGCCTTTGAAATACGCGATTGTCGCCTCGTCGATTCGAATCGTGACCGATCGCTTCAATCGCTTCGCATAGGGATTCGGTTGCGCATGGCGGAAGTCGTATTCTTTTCTCATGGTCAAGGCCTCTTCACATACGTCGTGCGCTCCGACTTCGTGGCTTTCCGAGCCGAGATGATGCGAATCAGCTCCGGCGCCGAACGATACGCATGCACCACCGCCAGAATTCGAGGGGCGACGCTCACCCCCAACAAGACGAAGCACTCCTCTTCGTCGGAATGATCCGGGTCGTCAATCAACAACGCCAGGTCGTCCGAGAATACGGTCTCGGCCTCTTCGAAGCTCACCCCGTGTTTCCTGAGGTTCGCCTCGGCCTTGGCCGAATCCCACTCGAACTGGATGTCCGACATACGCTTCACTAAGTATGCACGATGTATTGACTGAGTGGAAGCCCGCCTGTATCGACGGCATAACCGTTCCGCGCTCACCCGCCGGCGCTCACGATATCATCGGCGCCGGTCGGGTATAGCGCCGTTGAGGCGCCATGTCAACACCCCAGAATCTCTTGCCCACCCCCAGTTTTGAGCATCACTGAAAAATGACACGGAAGCGTGCCTGTTGAAACGGCGAGGTATGTGTGTTACATTACACATATACTATGGCTACCCGCGCATCTGAGACCGTGACCGACGTCGAGCGCTGGTT